>NZ_JBEORU010000007.1:0-220539 GCF_040302465.1 Micromonospora sp. NPDC126480 | reverse complement strand
ACCCCTTCACCTCCCGGCTCCACGAGCCAGGAGACCTCACGAGGGGTCAAAATTCGGCCGGCGACAAGGGGTCATTTTTCAGCCGGCGACGACACAGCCGCATGGTAGACAAGCTGTCCATGGCAACCTGTGCTCTTCCGTGCACGCTTCTCCTCGGCTGCGATGAGCGGACGCTTGGGGGACCGTCATGGTCGGAGTCGCGGCGGGACCGAGCGACCCGGGCTGAGCGCTTCGTGAGCGCCCGGCGGTGCCGACGGTAGGCATGCGGACGGAACGTCGTTGATCTTCGATGATGTGCGCGGTGTGTGCTCTCCAGCGGATGCCACCCGGGGTGAACCGGTGCCAACGCGGGTCACCGCGGCCGACCGCCGGTCGCAAGCCAGGGTTCGTGTGCTCGAGCTGTGGTCCTAGGCTGGCACAACGGCGGTCCGGGGAACGTGGGTGAACGCAGGCCACTCCCTGCCACCCCAGGTGAACCCCCAGGTCGCTAGACTAGGCCCTCGCGCCCTCGTAGCTCAGGGGATAGAGCATCGGTTTCCTAAACCGTGTGTCGCAGGTTCGAATCCTGCCGGGGGCACCAGGTCACGGCCTTGATCAACGATCACTGATCCGCGTCCCAGGGCTTTCGTGCCCCGCTGCGTGCCCGATCGTTTGGCCGCCCTCGCCCTGCTCGCGTCCAGGTGCTGAGCGACCTCCGCTACCGCCACTGAGCGGAACCGCCCAGGGCATCCGGATCTGGCCGACGTGCGTGTGGGGGGGCTTGAGGGGTCGCACCGGCGATGAGTTTCGTTGTGGTGCCCAGTCTGTACTCCCAGGCACCCATCTCCCGACTCTCGGGCAGAGCGTTTCATCACCGCTACCTACAGGAGCAAGCGTGAAGCTTCTTCTCACCTCCGCAGGCGTCCAGAACCGGAGCATCCGCGATGCGCTGGTCGACCTGCTGGGCAAGCCGATCGCCGACTCCAGTGCCCTCTGCATCCCTACGGCGGTCCACCCCATGGGCGGGCCGGCCTCGGCCTGGCGCTTCATCACCGGTCAGACGCCGCTACCCATGTGCGACCTGGGCTGGAAGTCGCTGGGCGTCCTCGAGCTGACAGCGCTGCCCAGCATCGGCGAGGAGCGGTGGGTCCCCTGGGTCCGGAATGCTGACGTCATGCTCGTGGCCGGCGGCGATGCGACGTACCTGTGCCACTGGATGCGGCAGTCCGGGCTGGCGGATCTCCTGCCGTCGCTGCGGGACACCGTCTGGGTGGGGTTGAGTGCGGGGGGCATGGTGCTGACTCCCCGGATCGGTGCGGACTTCGTCGAGTGGCAGTCCGCGCCCGACGACCGCACTCTGGGGGTCGTCGATTTTTCGATCTTCCCGCACCTAGGTCTCGAGCCGGACAACACCATGGCTGGTGCCGAGAGATGGGCGGCCGAGATCGCGGGTCCGGCGTACGCGATCGACGACCAGACGGCCATCAAGGTGACCGACGGCACCGTCGAGGTCGTCTCCGAGGGGCACTGGAGGCTGTTCCCCGCTTCCGGTAATGCCGTTGAGTGACAAGCGTGCTGCGGAGGTGGTCCGGATACGGGACCGACGTCACGCGGCCGCGATCGAGTACCCGATCGCGGCGAGGTCCTCATGCAGCCTGGCGACGGTCATCTCTGGGTTCAAAGCCTCCACAACGACGTCCGTGAGCGGGCGGTGCGCGACAACGTGCTCGACCACCGTCGGGTCCACCTCGATCTCGTAGTAGTCCTCGGCGAACGTGACGTACCGGTCGACGATGTCGTCGAGCAGGATCTCGAGCAGCCCAGAGCCGTCCGGGGCGTTGTCGTCGTACGGTCCGCGGAGCGGGGGGAACGTGATGCCTTCACCGGCGTGCCAGCGGTCGTCACCGGATTGCCGCCACAGCACAGCGGTAGCGAGGAATTGTCCTTCCTCGTCGCCGAACGCTGGTTCCTCGATCTGCGGACGGAACACCGCCGGGATTCCGTCGAGCAGGCCGGGCCACAGTTTCCGGTCCGGATGGCGGTAGGGCGTCATCGCCGACTCGTGGTCGAACACACGGATGAACGCGCCCTCGGCGGTGAACACGACCGCCCACTCGTCGCCGCTGCCGTTGTTCATGAACGCGGCCTCGTCGTCACCCCAGGCGCGGGTGTAGGCGTAGTAGGGCTCACCACCGTCGAGGATGCACTCCAGAACGGCGAGTGTCTTGCAGCGGTCACGCAGCACGTCGAGGGAAGGCAGCCTGGCGGCGATGTCGTACACAGTCACCTGGGAAACCTACTCACGCCGCTCTCCGCGCGCCCAAACGTGTCGCAGATCAAGGGCTTTCGCCGGACCGTGCGTCGAACAGCAGGGTGGACGGGTCCGGCGACGGCCGCTCAGCCGGACGACATAAGCAAATGGCAAGGAGTCGCACTCCCTGCCATTTCTAACGTATATCGCACCCGGGGGCTTGCGGCAAGACCCTGGTCCTGCCGCAGAATCGGCGCCCGGACCAGCACCGACGAGGAAATCGGGGGGACGACGTGGGTGTGCTGTCGATGTACGGCCGGGAAAGGCTGACGCGACCGTCGGCGCCGCTGCGGGCAGCGGTGCCGGCATGATCGAGCCGTACGTGCTGGATCTCCAGCGGATCGACGAAACGCAGGTCGCGGTCGTCGGCGGCAAGGCCGCGCACCTGGGCGGGCTGTCGCGGATCGAAGGCATCCGGGTCCCGGCTGGCTTCTGCGTCACGACGGCCGCCTTCCGACGGATCATGGCGGAAGCGCCGATCGACGACCGGCTCGATCAGTTGTCGCGCCTGAAGCCGGATGACCGGGAGGCGATCGGCACGCTCAGCGCGGAGATCCGTCGGATCGTGGAGGCGATCCCCGTCCCCGGCGACCTCGCGGCGGCGATCACCGGCGCGGTCGCCCAGTTGGGCGAGCGGACCGCCTACGCCGTGCGGTCCAGCGCGACGGCGGAGGACATGCCGACTGCCTCCTTCGCGGGCCAGCAGGACACGTACCTGAACGTCCTTGGCCCGGCGGCGATCCTCCAACAGGTCAGCCGGTGCTGGGCGTCGCTGTTCACCGAGCGGGCGGTGACCTACCGCCTGCGGAACGGCTTCGACCACCGGAAGGTCCACATGGCCGTGGTCGTACAGCAGATGGTCTTCCCGGATGCGGCCGGCATCCTGTTCACGGCCGACCCCGTCACGGGCAACCGGAGGGTCGCCACCGTTGATGCCAGCTTCGGCCTCGGCGAGGCCCTGGTGTCCGGCCGGGTGAACCCGGACGTCTTCAAGGTGCGCGACGGCGAGATCGTCGCCAAGGCGGTCGCCGCCAAGCAGCGGGCCGTTCACGCCGTGCCGGCCGGGGGAACGCGGGAGGTGATGGTCGACCCGCACCGGCAGGAGCAGCCGGCGCTGACGGATGCGCAGGTCGTACGGCTCGTGGAACTCGGGCGGCGGATCGAAGCGCACTTCGGCCGCCCGCAGGACATCGAATGGTGCCTGGTCGACGATGACTTCCGGGTCGTGCAGAGCCGGCCGATCACCACCCTGTTCCCCGTCCCCGAGGCCCGCGACCGGGAGAACCGCGTCTACCTCTCGGTCGGTCATCAGCAGATGATGACCGACCCCATGAAGCCACTGGGGCTGTCCATGTGGCAGCTGACGGCCATGGCACCGATGCACGAGGCCGGCGGACGGCTGTTCGTCGACGTCACCCCGCACCTGGTCTCGCCGGCGGGCCGGGCCGCCTTCCTGGAGATGGTGGGGAAGTCCGATCCGCTGACCAGGGACGCGCTGGAGACCGTTCTGGACCGGCACGGTCTCATCCCGACGTTGCCGGACGACGGTCCGGGCGGGCCGCCGGTCGTCGGCGCACCCGCTCCGATCGACGCCGATCCGGCCATCGTCAGCGGGCTGATCGAGCGCAGTCGGGCGTCCATCGCCGACCTGCGGCGCGACATCGGGACGAAGACCGGACCGGCGCTGTTCGACTTCCTGTTGGAGGCCTTCCAGGAGCACAAGCGGATCCTCAGTGATCCGCTGAGCATGCAGGCGATCATGGCGGGGATGGCGGCCACCTGGTGGCTCAACGACCGGCTGCGGGAGTGGCTCGGTGAGCAGAGCGCGGCCGACATCCTCACGCTGTCCGCCCCCGGCAACGTCACCTCGGAGATGGGGCTGGCACTGCTCGACGTCGCGGACGTGATCCGCCCGCATCCGGAGGTGGTGGCGTTCCTGGAGAGCGTCGAGGACGACGGCTTCCTGGCCGAACTGCCGAGGTTCGCCGGCGGGACCGAAGCGCGCGACGCCATCGAGGCCTACCTCGACCGGTACGGCATGCGCTGCGTCGGCGAGATCGACATCACGAGGCCACGCTGGCGCGAACGCCCCACCACGCTCGTGCCCGCGATCCTCGACAACGTCAGGAACTTCGAGCCGGGCGTCGCCGACCGGCGCTTCGAGCAGGGACGGCGAAAGGCGCAGACGAAGGCGCAGGAGGTGCTCGAACGCCTGCGGGCACTGCCGGACGGGGAACAGAAGGCCGACGAGACCGAGCGGATGATCAACCGGGTCCGGACCTTCATCGGCTACCGGGAGTACCCGAAGTACGACATCGTCAGCCGTTACTTCGTCTACAAGCAGGCCCTGCTCGACGAGGCCGAGCGCCTCGTGCGGGCACACGTGCTCACCGACAAGGAGGACGCCTTCTACCTCACGTTCCACGAATTCGGCGACGCCGTGCGCTCGCATCAGGTGGACGCCGCGCTGATCCAGCAGCGCAGGGAGGCGTTCCGGTCGTACCAGGCGCTCACGCCGCCCCGGGTGCTGACCTCGGACGGCGAGGTCGTCGTCGGGTCGTACCGGCGCGCCGACGCGCCGCCCGGTGCCCTGATCGGCCTGCCCGTCTCCGCCGGAACCGCCGAAGGGCGCGCCCGCGTCGTCCTGGACCTGGCCCAGGCCGACCTGGAACCGGGCGACATCCTCGTCACGGCCCACACGGACCCCAGCTGGACACCCCTCTTCGTCGCCATCGCCGGCCTGGTGACGGAGGTCGGAGGCTTGATGACACACGGTGCGGTGATCGCCCGGGAGTACGGCGTGCCGGCCGTCGTCAGCGCGGTCGACGCCACCCGACTCATCCGCGACGGACAGCGGATCCGGGTGAACGGAAGCGACGGGTACATCGAGATCCTGCCGTGACCGCCCAGGAACCCCCCGGACCCCGGCGGGGCGCGGGCGTCGGCAAGGCCACTCCGCGCAGTCCTTGACCTCAACCATGCTTCAGGTTGTCCGATCGAAGCATGCACGCGATCCGGCTCCACGAATTCGGTCCCGCCGAGCACCTCGTCCTCGACGAACTGCCCGACCTCACACCCGGCCCCGGCGAGGTGCGCGTCGCCGTCGAGGCGAGCGGCGTACACCTGCTCGACACGACCCTGCGGCGCGGCGAGGCCGGCGGCCCGCTCCCGCTGCCGGAACTGCCGACCATTCCCGGCCGCGAGGTCGCCGGCACGGTGGACGCGCTCGGGCCGGGGGTGGCCGGCGAGTGGCTCGGCCGGCGGGCGGTCGCCCACCTCGGCATGGTTCCCGGCGGGTACGCCGAGCAGGCGGTGACGGCGGCGACGAACCTGTTCCCCGTACCCCCGGGGTTGACCTTCGCCGAGGCGGTGGCCGCCGTCGGCACGGGCCGGACCGCCCTCGGCGTCGTCGAGCTGGAACCGGCGGGCGCCGACGACGTGGTCCTGGTTCCGTCCGCGGCCGGCGGTGTCGGTTGGCTGCTGGTCCAGGCGGCGCGGCATGCCGGGGCCGCCGTGGTGGCGGCGGCGCGGGGCGCCGGGCGTACGGCGGCGCTGGACGGCCTCGGCGCGGACCTGGTCGTGGACTACGGGAGCCCGGACTGGGCGGACCGGGTACGCGAGCGGTTCGGCGGCGTCAGCCTGGTGTACGACGGCGTCGGCGGCGCGGTCGGCCGGGCGGCCCTGGAACTGCTCCGGCCGGGCGGCCGGTTCATGATGTTCGGCTGGTCCGCGGGCGAGGCGACCCGGATCGACACCGCCGACCTGATCGGGCGCGGCCTGACCGCCGGCTGGCTGGGGCAGCGGATGCGGGCGCTGCCCGGCGGCATCCCAGGGCTTGCCGGCCGGTCCCTGGAACTCGCCGGCCGTGGCTGGTGGCGGCCGCTGGTCACCACGTACCCGTTGGCCGAGGCGGCCCGGGCGCACGCGGACCTGGAGGGCCGGCGGGCCCTCGGCAAGGTGGTCCTGGTGTCGCGTTAGGACGGTCGCGGCGGCGCCGTCCGGCTACCCTCGGGCATCGACTGTCAGGGAGGCCGACGTGTACCAGGGACCGGTCATCGACATCCACGCACACATCGCGTTGACCGCGGAGGACGCCATCAACCCCCGGCACGAGGTGGGGGCGGCCGGGCTGGCGGCGGCGGTGCGCCGCGACGGCGTGGTACGCGCGACCGCGATCGTGATCGCCCGACGGGACGAGACCGTGCGCACCGCCGAACGCAACGACGCCGTCATCGCGGAGGCCGACGCCGCCGACGGCTTCCTGGTGCCGGTCGTCTCGGTGCATCCGCACGACGGCGCGGCCGCCCTGACCGAACTGGACCGGGTCGCGGCGCTCGGCGCGCGGGTCGTGAAGCTGCACCCCAACACGCAGTCCTTCGACGTCGCGGACGACGACGTGGCGGCGGTGACCCGCCGGGCCGGGGAGCGGGGCATGGCGGTGCTGTTCGACGCGTACAGCCCGTTCGACGCGAACCAGGTCGGCAAGTTCCTCACCCTCGCGATCACCGCTCCGCGGACCAGGCTGGTCCTGGCCCACTTCAACGGACCCCGGTTCGCGGAACTGCTCGCCTTCGAGGTCGTCGCCCGCTACCCGTGGTGGCCCGGGAACGTCTACCACGACCTGTCGGCGACGGCGGAACTCCTCGCGGACGGGCCGTACGCGGAGCACCTGCGCTGGGTGGTCCGCAAGGTCGGCACCGACCGGGTGCTGTACGGCAGCGACTGGCCGATCTGCGACCCGGCGGCCGCTCTCGCCGCCGTGCGGTCGCTGGGCTTCACGGCCGAGGAGGAGCGACAGATCCTCCACGACAACGCGGCGGCGCTGCTCGACGGCCGCTAGTTCTCTTGTTAACAGGGGCCCCTTGTACAACGCGAGGCGTTAACAAGGGGCCCTTCCTTGCACCGGGCGTGTAACGAAAATCGGTCGGAAGACGCTGCGATTTCCTGCCGAGCGGAATCCCGCAGGGCGCGAATAGGCTCGGATGCATCGACGGCTCTGCCGACCGGTCCGCGCCGTCGCACGTGCCGGGGGTCGGACGCGATCGAGGGGGCGCGTCCGGCGTCGGCACGCCGCCGCACGGGACAGTCCCGTCGTGGACACGACCGTGGCCGCTCAGCCCCCGTTGAGCTGGGCCGCCCGTGTGACCACATGGTCGATCAGCCCGTACTCGCGAGCCTGCTCCGCGGTGAACCAGCGGTCCCGGTCCCAGTCCCGCTGGATCTCCTCAAGCGTCCGGCCGCTGTGCCCGGCGATCAACTCCTGCATGGTGTGCTTGACGTGCAGCATGTTCTCCGCCTGGATCCGGATGTCGGCGGCCGTGCCGCCCATTCCGCCGGCGGGCTGGTGCATGAGGATCCGCGAGTGCGGGAGCGCGTACCGCTTGCCGGCCGTCCCCGCGCAGAGCAGGAACTGCCCCATCGAGCCGGCCAGCCCGAGCGCCAGAGTGGCCACGTCGTTGCGGACGAAGCGCATCGTGTCGTAGACCGCCATCCCCGCACTCACCGAGCCGCCGGGCGAGTTGATGTACAGGGTGATGTCCCGCTCCGGATCCTCCGCGGCCAGCAGCAGGATCTGTGCGCAGATCCGGTTGGCCGACTCGTCGGTCACCTCGGTCCCGAGGAAGACGATCCGCTCCTTCAGCAACCGCTCGAACACCTGGTCGCCGAAGCCCCGTTGTCCGTCGTCCAACATCTTGATCATCACGCCGAACCTCCCGCACGCCGGCGGGCATCGGACCGCCCGGGTACCGGCCCGTCCAGCGTGCGTGGGGCGACCGGCAGAAGCCCAGCGGATCTGCCGGCGGCAGATCGGCTCAGGGCAGAGCGGCGCGGGTCAGCGCGCGGCCCGCCACCGCCGGCCCGTCCGGGCCCGCCGCCGGGCCAGCACCCTGGCGGTACGCGCAGCGGGGCGACCGCCCGGAGCGGAGGCGAACAGGTGGATCCGCAGGCCGGAGCCGCCCGCCCAGCCGGGATCGCCGGTCAGGTCCGGCCCGATCGGCGCGGCCGCCGTGCCGCCGACGTGGAGCAGCCGCCCCGGCGCCGCCCCGTGCCGGATCGCCGGGCCGGCGGCGGACGCCGTCGGGCCCCCGGCGTGGAACCCGATCCGCACGCGCGGGCCTCCGCTCTCGGCGCGGGGGCCCGACGCCCGCTCGACCGGCCCGGGTGCGAACCCCACCGGCTCGTGGCGTTCCAGGCGGCGCAGGTCGTCCCGCGCCTCCTCGAGCAGGTCGGAGAGGCGGATGCCGAGTGCCCGGCAGATCGCCGCGAGGACCTCCGACGAGGCCTCCTTGCGCCCGCGCTCGATCTCGGACAGGTACGGCATGGAGACTCCGGCGGCCGCGGCCACCTCGCGCAGCGTGCGGCCCTGCCGCAGGCGCAGCCGGCGCAGCACCCCGCCGATCACTCGTCGCAGCAACGACATGCTCCGCCTCGCTCTCGCCGTCGTCGTCCGGGGACCTCTCCATCATGCCCGCCGGCCGCCCGCGACGGCGTCCCACCGCCCCGCCGTGCGGATCACCGCGTACCCGCTATGTTGTGGGCGTGCAGGTGACAGCGGAGTCCGGGCAGGGCCGGCAGTGATCCACTTTCCGGCTCAGCGGCGTGGCCCGCTGAGCGCGCTGAGCCTACGGCTGGCTGCCGCCCTGGGGCTCGTCCTGGCCAGCGTCGCCGTGGTCTGGTTCGACCGGGAGGGCTACCGGGACGCCTACGACGACGACGGGCTCAGCCTGCTCGACTGCTTCTACTACGTGGTGGTCTCCCTCTCCACCACCGGGTACGGCGACATCACCCCGGTCTCCGACTCGGCCCGGCTGGTCAACGTCCTCTACATCACGCCCGCCCGGGTGGTCTTCCTGATCATCCTGGTCGGCACCACCCTGGAAGTCCTGACCGAGCAGTACCGCACCGGCCGTCGCCTGTCGCGGTGGAGGAGAACCGTGAAGGACCACGTCATCATCTGCGGCTACGGCACCAAGGGCCGCAGCGCGGTCTCCGCCCTGCTGGAGAACGGCTTCGACAAGTCCCGCATCCTCGTGGTCGAGCGCAGTGGCGCCGCCCTGCGGCAGGCCACGTCGGCCGGGCTGGTGGCCATCGAGGGTTCGGCGACCCGCTCCGCCACGCTGAACGAGGCGCACGTCCGGACCGCGAAGGCGGTGATCATCGCGACCGACAGCGACGATGCGTCGGTGCTGGTGGCGCTCACTGTCCGGCAGCTCACCGCCGGTCAGGTGCGCATCATCGCCGCGGCCCGGGAGGCGGAGAACGCCCCGCTGCTCAAGCAGAGCGGCGCCCACCACGTGATCGTCTCGTCCGCGACCGCCGGCCGGCTGCTGGGCCTGTCCACCTCCGCGCCGCCGCTGATCGACGTGGTGGAGGACCTGCTCACTCCGGGCCAGGGGATGGCGCTGGCGATGCGTTCGGCCGAGCGCCACGAGGTCGGTCGCTCACCGCGCGAGTTGGACACGCTTGTCATCGCACTGGTGCGCCGGGGCAAGGTGGTCACCCTCGCCGACCGGGCCGGTGCCGTGATCGAGACCGGCGACATGCTCGTCCACGTCCGCGACGACCGGCCGACGTCGACTCCGGTGCCCTGATTCAGCGCTCCTCGTCCACGTAGGCGTCGGCGCACGTGACGGCGGGCCCGGCCGCTCGCCGGAGCAGGTCGTAGAAGATCTCCCGCTCGCCCGGTGCCAGCGCGCCGAGCACCTCGTCCTCGGCTGAGGCCAGGGCGCACTCCGCCTCGTTGAGGCGCTTCGCACCGACGGTCGTCAACTCGACCACGTGGCGGCGGCGGTCCTGCGGCGAGCGCCGCCGCTCGACCAGGCCGGCCGCCTCCAGGTCGTTGAGCAACCCGACGACGTTCGTCCCGTCCATCTCCAGGGTGCCGGCGAGCGCCTGTTGGCTGCTGCCGCCGCTGTCGCGGAGGACGGTGAGCGCGACCAGGTGCCGGGGGCGCAGGCCGAGCGGTGCCAGGACCGACTCCGAACGCAGCCGCATCCGCCGGGCCAGGTACTCGAGGAGCGCACCTGACCGGCGCTCCGACTGGTCGACCGGTGCGGCTGGCATGTGACCGAGTTTACCCGCACGGTAAACCATGGCCCTGCTATAAATGGTTGGCGCTACACAAACTATCTGTGGAGGGTTAGCCAATGGCACACCTGTTGCACATCGACTCGAGCATCCGGGGCGAGCACTCCGTCAGCCGCCGGCTCACGGCCCGGGCCGTCGCCGCCTGGTGCGCGGCCCACCCGGGCGGCACGGTCACCTACCGCGACCTGGGCCGGGAGCCGCTGCCGCACCTGGACGAGGCGGGCGGTCTGGCCCGGATGGTGCCGGCCGAGCAGCACACCCCGGAGCAGCGCGCCTCGTGGGCGCTCTCCGAGCGGTTGGTGAACGAGGTGAAGCGGGCCGACGTGGTCCTGCTCGGGCTTCCGCTCTACAACTACGGACCGCCCAGCAGCGTGAAGACCTGGGTCGACCACCTGATCGCGCCGGGCATCGCGTACGACCCGGGCACCGGCGCCGGGCTCCTGGGAAACCGGGAGTTCGTGGTGGTGGCCAGCCGGGGCGGCGGCTACGGCGCCGGCACCCCTCGGGAGGGCTGGGATCACGCCGGGACCTGGCTCCCACACGGGCTCTCGATGACCGGCCTGGAGCCGCGGTTCATCACCGCCGAGCTGACCCTCGCGCCCACGGTCCCGGCCATGGCCGAGTTGATCCCGCTGCACGAGGCGAGCCTCGCGACGGCCGAACGCGAGATCGACGAACTCTGGTCCCCGGTCTCCGCCGCCGCCTGACTCCGGCTCCGGGTCGCACCCGCCGGCGGGACCTCGAACACGGAGAGAGTGGCGATTCCGCGCGGAATCGCCACTCTCTGCGTGTAGGTGGGGGACAGGTCAGACGATGGTCCAGGTGTCGCCGCTGTTCAGCAGGCTGGCGAGCTGCTGCTCGGGGGTGTCGGTCACCTTCTCCCGGGCGGTGGCGAGCTGGTCCTGGACCATGCTGTCGTACGACGGGCGGGACACCGAGCGGAAGACGCCGATCGGAGTGTTCCGCAGGTCCAGGCCGGGCAGCCGGGACAGCGCGAACGCGTACGCCGGGTCGGTGACCGTCGCGTCGTGGACGACGATCTCCTCGGCGGCGGTGGTCGCGGTCTCGCGGACCTCCAGGCCGAAGCCGCCGGGCGGGTGGACGACGCAGAACTGCCCGTCCTTGCCGAACGTGATCGGCTGGCCGTGCTCCAACCGGATCAGGTAGTCGTCCCGGGTGGCCGGCTCCTTCAGCGGGTCGAACGCGCCGTCGTTGAAGATGTTGCAGTTCTGGTAGATCTCGACGAAGGCGGAGCCCTCGTGCTCGGCGGCGGCCCGCAGCACCGACTGCAGGTGCTTGCGGTCCGAGTCGATCGTGCGGGCGACGAACGTCGCCTCCGCGCCCAGCGCCAGCGAGAGCGGGTTGAACGGCGCGTCGGCCGAGCCAGCCGGGGTCGACTTGGTGATCTTGCCGACCTCAGAGGTGGGCGAGTACTGCCCCTTGGTCAGCCCGTAGATCCGGTTGTTGAACAGCAGGATCTTCAGGTTGACGTTGCGCCGCAGGGCGTGGATCAGGTGGTTGCCGCCGATCGACAGCGCGTCGCCGTCACCGGTGACCACCCAGACCGACAGGTCCGGGCGGGTGGCCGACAGGCCCGTGGCGATCGCCGGGGCCCGGCCGTGGATCGAGTGCATCCCGTACGTGTTCATGTAGTACGGGAAGCGCGACGAGCAGCCGATGCCGGAGACGAAGACGATCCGCTCGCGGGGAATGTTCAGCTCGGGCATGAAGCCCTGCACGGCCGCGAGGATCGCGTAGTCACCGCAGCCGGGGCACCAGCGCACCTCCTGGTCGGACTTGAAGTCCTTCGCGGTGAGCTTGAGGGCGACGGGCTCAGACATTCTTCAGGACCTCTTCCAGCATCGTCTCCAGCTCGTTGGCCGTGAACGGCAGGCCGCGGACCTGGTTGTAGCCGATGGCGTCGACCAGGTACCTCGCGCGGATCACGTGGGCGAGCTGGCCGAGGTTCATCTCGGGGATGACCACCCGTTCGTAGGTGCGGAGCACCTCGCCGAGGTTCGCCGGCATCGGGGCGAGGTGCCGCAGGTGCGCCTGGGCGACGGAGAGCCCCCGCTGGCGCAGGCCGCGGCAGGCCGCGCCGATCGGCCCGTACGTCGAGCCCCAACCGAGCACCAGCACCCGGGCGTCGCCGTCCGGGTCCTCCACCTCGACGTCCGGCACCGGGATCGTCTCGATCCGGGCGGCGCGCGTGCGCACCATGAAGTCGTGGTTGGCCGGGTCGTACGAGATGTCGCCGGTCTTGTCGGCCTTCTCCAGGCCGCCGATGCGGTGCTCCAGGCCCGGGGTGCCGGGAATGGCCCACGGCCGGGCCAGGGTCTCCGGGTCCCGCAGGTACGGCAGGAACGTCGTGCCGTCCTCGCCGTTCGGCGCCGTCGCGAACTCGACCCGCAGGTCCGGCAGGGACTCGACGTCGGGCAGCAGCCACGGCTCGGAGCCGTTGGCGACGTAGTTGTCCGACAGGAGGATCACCGGCGTGCGGTAGGTCAGCGCGATCCGCGCCGCCTCCAGCGCCGCGTAGAAGCAGTCCGCCGGGGACTTCGGCGCGATCACCGCCACCGGCGCCTCGCCGTGCCGGCCGTAGAGCGCCATGTTCAGGTCGGCCTGCTCGGTCTTGGTCGGCATGCCGGTCGACGGCCCGGCCCGCTGCACGTCGACGATGACCAGCGGCAGCTCCAGGGCCACCGCGAGCGAGATCGTCTCGCCCTTCAGGGCCACACCCGGGCCGCTGGTGGTGGTGACGCCCAGTGCGCCGCCGTACGACGCGCCCAGCGCCGCGCCGATCGCGGCGATCTCGTCCTCGGCCTGCATGGTGAGCACGCCGAACCGCTTGTGCTTGCTCAGCTCGTGCAGGATGTCCGACGCCGGCGTGATCGGGTACGCCCCGAGGAAGACCGGCAGCCCGGAGCGGACGCCGGCGGCGACCAGCCCGAGCGAGAGCGCCGCGTTGCCGGTGATGTTCCGGTAGGTGCCCGGCTGCATCCTCGCCGGCTTGACCTCGTACCGGACCGCGAAGTCCTCGGTCGTCTCACCGAAGTTCCAGCCGGCCTTGAACGCCGCGACGTTTGCCGCCACCAGTTCCGGGCGAGCGGCGAACTTGCGCTCCAGGAACCGCAACGTCGACTCGTACGGGCGGGAGTACATCCAGCTCAGCAGGCCGAGCGCGAACATGTTCTTGGCCCGCTCGGCGTCCTTCTTGGACACCGCGTGCTCGGCGAGCGCGCCCACGGTCATCGACGTCAGCGCGACCGGGTGCACCACGTAGCCGGCCAGCGAGTCGTCTTCGAGCGGGCTGGCCTGGTAGCCGACCTTGGCCAGGTTGCGCTTGGTGAACTCGTCGGTGTTGACGATGATGTCCGCGCCGCGCGGCAGGTCGGCGAGGTTGGCCTTGAGCGCCGCCGGGTTCATCGCGACCAGGACGTTCGGCGCGTCGCCGGGAGTCAGGATGTCGTAGTCGGCGAAGTGCACCTGGAAGCTCGACACGCCCGGCAGGGTGCCGGCGGGCGCCCGGATCTCGGCCGGGAAGTTGGGCAACGTCGAGATGTCGTTGCCGAGCTGGGCGGTCTCGGAGGTGAACCGGTCGCCGGTGAGCTGCATGCCGTCGCCGGAGTCGCCGGCGAAGCGGATGACCACCCGGTCCAGTTGACGGATCTGCTTGGTCACGCCCGCACCTCGCTTCGGGCGGCACGGTCGCCCGGGCCGCCGCACATGCTCCTGACCTCGCCCTGCCCGGTCACGTGACCTCCTCGGCGCACCGCCGTGACTCACACCTGGTGGTTGTCCGGCCCGCTGTCGTTTCTCACCTGAGAGCCTACGTCGGATCACCTCGTCACCTACTCGAGAGGTCCGCCGACTGGGACCGGGAAAGCGCAGTCTCCGTCCGACTATGCGACGTTTCGTCCCGCACGCCGTAATCCAGATCACCGGGTGGTGGCCCGGTAAGGAAGGGCCCCTTCTTAACGCCTCGCGTTGTAGAAGGGGCCCCTCTTAACACCTCGGTCTCACTACCCGACCGGCGGCGCGGGGCCGGCGGCCGCCCCGGTCGTGCGGCGTCGCAGCGAGGCGGTCGCGAGGGTGAGGGCAAGCACGACCAGCAGCGTGGACATCGCGATCAGGATGACGGCCGTTCGCTGCACGGATCCGGTGCCGTCGCCGGTGGCGGTCGCCTCGTCGACCGCCACGGGGTCCTGGGAGCCGAACGGCGCGGCCGGCGCCGCCACCGGCGTGACCAGCGCGGCGGCGGTGACGATGCGGAAGCTCATCTGGACCTTCCGGGACCGGCCGGCGCGCGGGTCCAGTTCACCGACGACCGCGCCGGCCAGCGGTGCGCTCCGCTGGGCCTCCGGCGTGGCCGCCAGCGGCAGGCGTAGGCCGGCCGTGCGGCCGGCGCGCACGGTGCCGAGCTCGCACCGGGTACGGGCGGCGTCGACGGCGACGCAGCCCGGCGGCAGCGCCGGCACGGTCACTCCCGCCGGGAGGACGATCTCGACCCGGCCGCTCGCATCCACCGCTCCGGTGTTGCCGAGCCGTACCTGGAGCCCGTTCGCAGCGCCGCTGGCGTCGAACGCGACCTCGTCCGCCTCGAGCCGGATGCCGGGGGCCGGTGGGCCGGGCGGGAAGAGCACCGCGAAGCCCTGGTCGTCGCTGACCGGGTCGACGCCCGGTGCGCTCGCGGTCACCCGTACGACGCCGCTCAGCGGCATCCGTCGCCAGGCGTCACCGCTGACCCGCAGCTTCAGCTCGGTGCTGAACCGCGCGCCGGGCGCGGTGGCCCATTCGCCGCACCGGTGGTCGCGGCCACCGGCGGCGGAGCAGCCCCTCGTGCCGCCGTCCGTGATGCCGGCGGGCAGCGTGTAGCCGAGACGGATCCGCTCGGTGACGGTGCCCGTGTTGGTGACCGTGACCCGCAGGGTGGCCGCGGTTGCCGGCCGGTTCCAGTACGCGCTGGTCAGCACGACATCGCCGGTGCTGACGCTGACCCCCAGCGTCGGCACGGCGCCCGGCGCCGGGGAGTGCACCGGCGGGGGTGGAGGCGGCGGGGCGGCGGTGGTGGGGACCGTGGTGGTCGGTGCCGTGGGGGGCGGTGGCGGCACCGTCGGGCCGGTGGTCGTCGGCGCCGGGTCGCTCGTGGGTGCGGTGGTGGTCGGCTCCGCGACGGTGGGCGGCGGGCTGGTCGGGACCGGTTCGGTCGAGGTCGGATCGCCGGTCGGTGTCTCCCCGCCCGGCTCGGTCGCCTCGCCGCCGGGCACGGTCGGGTCGGTGGTCGTGACGGCGACGGCCTCGGCGACCGGGGCGGCGGTGGCCGGCCCGGGCAGCGCGGCGACGGTCAGCGCGGCCGCCAGCGAGACAGTCCACCGGTACGCCGTACGCGGGTCGCGCGGGCGGCGGCCGGATGGTTGATCCACTCGGGCCATCGATCCTCCGTGGCTGGGGGTGAGGAAACCATGGTCAGCAATAGTTGTCGGTAGGCACTAGTCCCGACGAGAAACAAAACCGTAACGTGTTCGGAGCGAGCCGGCCGGGTGGACCGGTAGGCTGGGCCACCGTGACCGGTTACCTGGGCTCGTACGCGACGCTCGGGCTGCTGCTCCTCGCCAGCCTCCTCTTCTTTGGTACTGCGTTCGCGGCCAACCGGGTGTTACGTCCCGCCCGTCCGGCCGAGCCGGCCGGCAAGCGCGCCACGTACGAGTGCGGTCTCGACCCGGTGGGCGCGGACTGGGCCCAGGCGCAGATCCGCTACTACGTGTACGCGTACCTGTACGTCCTGTTCGCCGTCGAGGCGGTGTTCCTCTTCCCCTGGGCGGTGGTCTTCGACCGGCCCGGCTTCGGACTCGTCACCGTGGTCGAGATGGCGATCTTCGTGGCGGTCCTGGCGCTGGGCATCCTCTACGCCTGGCGGAAGAACATCCTGCGCTGGACCTGACCCGGGCGGCCGGGTCCGGCTGTCCGAGGGCCGCTCAGGCGAGGCCGCGCCGGGTAAGCGCCGGTGGGCGGTCGCCCCGGATGGCGGCCACCATGTCCAGCACGCGCCGCGTCGGCCGGACCTGGTGGGCGCGGAACACCCGGGCGCCCAGCCAGGCCGAGACGGCGGTGGCGGCGAGCGTTCCCTCGAGCCGCTCGGCGACCGGCAGGTCAAGTGTCTCGCCGACGAAGTCCTTGTTCGACAGGGCGACCAGCAGCGGCCAGCCGGTGCCGGAGAGTTCGTCGAGGCGACGGGTGATCTCCAACGAGTGCCGGGTGTTCTTGCCGAAATCGTGAGCCGGGTCGATCAGGATGCCGTCGCGCCGTACGCCGAGGGACACCGCACGCTCGGCGAGCCCGGTCACCGTCGTCACCACGTCGCGCACGACGTCGTCGAAGGCCGCCCGGTGCGGCCGGGTCCGTGGCGCCAGGCCGCCCGCGTGCGAGCAGACCAGACCCGCACCGGTCTCCGCCGCCACCCGGGCCAGCGCCGGGTCGGCGCCGGACCAGGTGTCGTTGAGCAGGTCCGCCCCGGCCGCCACCGCCTCGACGGCCACCTCGGCCCGCCAGGTGTCGATCGAGATGACCACGTCGGGGAAGGCGCCCCGGACCGCGGCGATGGTGTCCACCGTCCGGCGGATCTCCTCGGTCGCGTCGACCTCCGCCCCCGGGCCGGCCTTCACCCCGCCGACGTCGATGATGTCGGCGCCCTCGCCGACGGCACGTTCCACCGCGCGCAGCGCGCTGTCCAAGGCGAAGGTCGCGCCCCGGTCGAAGAACGAGTCCGGCGTGCGGTTGACGATCGCCATGACCGCCAGCTCGCCGGGGCCGAAGGTCCGCCCGCCGAGCCGCAGCGCGTCCGCCATCCCGCCTCCCGAGGTCTCCGTCGCCGACCCGTACGGCCGGTCACGTCGCCGGCCGACCGTACGGCCGGTCACGACGCCGGTCACGACGCTAACCGGTGCTGCCGCGGCCGGTCCGACCGGTGCCGATCCGGCTGCCGGGGTGGTGGTCCGGGGTGGTGGGGTCGCCCCGGTCCGTTCGACATGCCACGATCTGTGCATGGGTCAGGTTCTCCTCCTGTTGGTCGTGGCGCTGACCGTCGCGGCGGTCGTCTTCGGAGTGGCCGTGCTGGTCACGGGTCGGGATCCCGGTCTCGCGCCGGCCGAGCCGGACGGGAAGGCGGTGCCCCTGCCCGGCACCCGGCCGCTGCGCGAGTCGGACGTCGGGGAGGTCCGGTTCGACACGGCCCTGCGCGGGTACCGGATGGCCCAGGTCGACCAGGCCATGCGCCGGGCGGCGTACGACATCGGCTACAAGTCGGAGTTGATCGGGGTGCTGGAGGCGGAGGTGGCCGCGTTGCGTGAGGGGCGCACCGCCGACGCCGACGCGCTGCGCCGCGCACGTGAGCAGGCCGCCGCCGCGCCGCCGCCGGCGCCCGACGCCCCGACCGACGCGCAGCCCGACGCCCCGACCGAGGCACAGCCGCCGGCACCCGACGCGGCTGCCGCACCCGGGACCGCGGGTCCGGACGACACGCGGGGGGCGGTCGCGGAGGCCCCGGACGATGCGGCAACCTCGGCCGTGCCCGCCGGCGCCGTCGGGAACGGCGCCGGCCCGGTCGCGTCCGGCGCCGGCGACACGACGGTGCGCGCTCCGGTCGGCGACGCGCCGGCCGGTGACGACACGCCGGCCGGCCGGGATGCCGGGCCGGGCGACGACGCCGCCGAGCGCCGCGAGGACGGGACCGATCCGCGTCCGGTCGGCGAGCACGGCCCGGTGGTGCGCTCGGAGTCGGCGTGACGGCCGGCGACGGCGCCGAGAACCTGCGCGAGGCGGCACAGCCCGGTGCCGCCGAGGTGACCGCGACGGTCATCGTCAACGCGCCGGCGGAGCGGGTCTTCGCCGCGCTCACCGCCTGGGAGCGGCAGTCCGACTGGATCCCCTTCACCCGGGTGCGGGTGGTCGAGGGGGACGGCGGCGAGGGCAGCCTGATCGAGGCGGTCACGGCGGTCGGGCCGGCGGCGGTCCGCGACGAGATGCGGGTGGTACGGGTCGACGCACCGTACGAGGTCGGCGTGGTGCACTGCGGGAAGCTGCTGCGCGGCCCCGGAGTGCTGCGCTGCACCCCGCTGGCCGGGGACCGCACGCAGGTGGTCTGGCACGAGTGGTTCCACCTGCCGGGCGGCGCGGCCGGGCGGATCGCCTGGCCGGTGCTGTGGCCCGGCTCCAAGGTGGGGCTGACGCAGGCCTTGAAGCGCTTCGGACGGATGGTGGAGCAGGGCCGCCTGCCCTGACGACCCGGCGCGGCCGGACGTACCCGGCCGCTGGTCAGGAGGCCGTCGCGGTTGCCGGCGGGGGCGCGACCTCGGCCGCCGCCGGGGCGGACCGGTCCGGCTCCCAACCCGGCGAGCGGAGCAGGTGCCCGGCCCGCTGCCGCCAGGAGCGGGCAGTCCGCACGTCACGGGCGATGGCGGCGTACTCGTGGAACGCCACCCGCAGCGGGTTGTAGGTGGTGATGTTCTTGGTCAGGCCGTAGACGCAGCGTTCCCGCTCCGGGGCGAACGTGCCGAAGAGCCGGTCCCACACGATGAGGATGCCGCCGAAGTTGCGGTCGAGGTAGCCGCCCTGCGAGGCGTGGTGCACCCGGTGGTGCGAGGGGGTGTTGAACACGAACTCGTACCAGCGGGGCAGGCGGTCGATCCGCTCGGTGTGGATCCAGAACTGGTAGAGCAGGTTGACCGAGCCGGCGAACGCGAGCACGGCCGGGTGCACGCCGGCGAGGATCAGCGGGAGGTAGAAGATCCAGCTGGTGACGCCGGTCCACGGCTGGCGCAGCGCGGTGGAGAGGTTGAACCGCTGGGACGAGTGGTGCACGACGTGGGAGGCCCACAGGATGCGGATCACGTGGTGCCCGCGGTGCGACCAGTAGTAGCAGAAGTCCTGCGCCAGCAGGATCAGCGGCCAGGTCCACCAGACCTCGGTGACCCGCAGCGGGGTGAGCGCGTAGAGCAGCGCGTACGCGGCCGCGATCGGGACCTTCCAGAGCAGGTCGGTGAAGACGCTGCCCAGCCCCATGGCGAGGCTCGTCGCCGTGTCCGCGCCCCCGTAGCCGACCTCGTCGTCGTCGCGGTGGATCAGGTACGACACCCGCTCGAGGACGACGAGCAGCAGGAAGGCCGGAATCGACCAGGCGATGATGTCCGGGAACTCCTTCATCCGACCGCCTCCGTCCCGGTGCCGACCGGCACAGCTACCGTCCGGTAGCAGCACCATAGGCAGCCACCGGCCTCGAGGCAACGGTGTCACAGGGGTCGCCTAGCGTTGACGCGTGACTGACCTGGTGATCGGCGCCGACGGGGCGCCGCGCTGCGCTTGGGGGGCGAGCACCCCGGACTACGCCGTCTACCACGACACCGAGTGGGGCCGTCCCCTGCGCGGTGACGACGCCCTCTACGAGCGGATGACGCTTGAGGCGTTCCAGTCCGGCCTGTCCTGGCTGACCATCCTGCGGAAGCGGCCAGCCTTCCGGCGGGCGTTCGACGGGTTCCGCATCGAGTCCGTCGCGACCTTCTCCGAGGCGGACGTCACCCGACTGCTCGCCGACACCGGCATCGTGCGCAACCGGGCCAAGATCGAGGCGGCGATCGCCAACGCCCGCGCCGCACTGGAGCTGCCGGAAGGGCTCTCCGACCTGCTCTGGTCCTTCGCGCCGCCGCCCCGGCCGGCCCGCCCGGCCTCGTTCGCGGAGGTGCCGGCGCTGACCCCGGGGTCCACGGCGATGGCGAAGGCGCTGAAGAAGCGCGGCTTCCGGTTCGTCGGCCCGACCACGGCGTACGCGTTGATGCAGGCCACCGGGATGGTCGACGACCACCTCGCCGGCTGCCACGTGCCGGCGGCCGCGAGGGCGTGATGGGATGGGAGGCATGACGAGCGACACCGCGTACCGGACCGACCGGACGATCCACGCCGACGGCACGGACACCTGGGCCGTGCTGCTGCCGCCCGACCGGTACGAGGCCGAGCGGCTCGTCCACCACGACACGCTGGAGCTGACAGGTCTCAGCGCGGGTCCCCGGCCGCGACCCGGCGACCGGGTCGCGGTGCTGGCCGACGAGCCGTCCCGGCTGGTTGCGCTCGGCCGGGTCACCGACGCCGGTGAGCGGCGCCCGGAGGTGCCGGAGGACCCGCTGTCCGAACGGGTCGAGCCGCGGCTCGTCATCGCGTACACCCGGAGGGCCTTCGACGAGCCGGTCCCGGCCGACGCGCTGGCGCTGGACGGGCCGGTCAGCGCGCTGGACCCGGCGGTGTTCCGGGAACTGGCCGACCGGCTGGGCCCGCTCCCGCCGCGGCGGACCTGGCTGGTCAGTCTCGACCTGCCGATCGAGGCCGCGTCCCCGGCGGAGGCGGTCCGGCTGTTCTGGGCCTACGTGCAGGAGTTGGGCCCGCGCGAGCTGCCCGCCTTCGTCTCGCCGTCCGGCGACGAGTTGGCGATGCAGGCGTTCGTGCTCGGTGCGGAGGCCAACCAGGACCCGGAGGAGGACGACTGACCGCGCCGGGGGTCGCTCGCGTCGACCGGCCCCGCTCCCGAGTTCAGCGACCCTCGAAGACCGGCTTCTGCTTGTTGACGAACGCCATCGTGGCCGAGCGGTGGTCGTCGGTGGCTCCGCAGATGGACTGGGCCTGCGCCTCGGCGGCGAGGGCGTCGGCGAGGGTGCCCGCGTCCGCGATTGAGAGCTGCCGCTTGATCGCCCCGTACGCGACGGTCGGCCCGGCGGCGAGCCGCGCCGCCAGCTCCTGTGCGGCCGGCAGCACCTCCTCGTCGTCGGCGACCAGCCGGTTGAGCAGGCCGAGCCGGCAGGCCTCCTCGGCGCGCACCGGCTCGGCGAGCATCAGCAGCTCGACGGCCTTGGCGTGGCCCACCAGCCGGGGCAGCGTCCAGGAGGCGCCGGTGTCGGCCGCGAGGCCCACCTTGGCGAACGCCATGAGGAAACTGGTGGACGGTCCGCCGATGCGGATGTCGGCGAGGAAGGCCAGTGAGGCGCCCGCCCCGGCGGCCATGCCCCGGACGGCGGCGACGACCGGCTTGGGCAGGTTCGCCAGCCGGGCGGCGATCGGGTTGTAGTGCGCCCGGACGGTGTCCAGCGGGTTGCCCTCGGTCGCTTCCAGCGTCTTGACGTGCTCGCGCAGGTCCTGCCCGGCGCTGAACGACCCGCCCGCGCCGGCCAGCACCACCGCCCGGCAGCTCCGGTCGGTCTCCAGCTCGGTGAGGGTGTCGCGGAGGGCCTCCTTGAGCGCCACGTCGAGTGCGTTCATGGCCGTCGGCCGGTTCAAGGTCAGGGTGACGACGGCGTCGGTGCGGTCGACGAGCAGCGGCTCGGTCACGGTGTCAACGACCCTTCTGTCGGGCGATGCGGTTGCCGGCGTCGAGGCAGTGCTCGACGTACCGGTCGGCGGACGGCCGCAGCCGGGCCGCGTGCCGGTCGAAGAAGCTCGCCGCGGCGGTGCCGGGCCAGCGCTCGGGAAGCAGTGCCGGCGGCAGTTGCGGGTCCCGGAACAGGAAGGTACGCCACGCGTGCACGAGCCGGAACCGGGCCGCGTACGCCTCCTCGTCCGGGCTGCGCACGGTGACCCCGGACAGCAGCGGCCGCTGCTCGGCGACGAACTGCTCGTACGCCCGGCCGATCTCGGTCAGGTCCCAGGCCCGCCGGACGACGCCCATGGCCCCCGGCGTGCCGGCGGCGTGCGCGGCGGTGAACCGCTCGTAGCGCACGCCCGCCTCCTCCAGGAGCAGGTCGACGTCCTCGCCCGGGCGGGTGGCCACCCAGGTGCACTCGTCGAGGGTGCCGTAGCCGAGGAAGCTCAGGTTCGCGGCGAGGCGCTGCCGCTCGCGGCGGGACGCCGGCGCCTCCAGGACGAGCAGGTCGAACCGCCCGTCCCAGGTGATCCGTCCGGTGCGGTAGATTCGCGCGGCCGCCTCGTCCAACCGGCGGGCGGCTTTCGGTGTGATCGCGTAGCCCGGTCCGGAGGCCATCCGGAGGGGTTCGAGCCAGCCCTGGCGCACCATCCGGGAGACCGCCGTCCGCACCGCCGGCGGTGCGATGCCGAGCGGCGCCAACAGCTTGACCAGGGCAGCGACCGGCGCCCGGCCACCCCGGGGCCGGAGATAGTCACCGTACAGGTCGAAGAGTGCCGACCGTGCCTGCATGACCGCACATTGTGACAGGCCTTCTCAGGATAAGCTAGATGCTGTTACATCAATGCTGCCTCGGTTTGGGTCCGGCGGTGTTCATCAGGGAAAATCGTTGGTCGACACCTCCGCACCGGTTGCGGGTGGTCGTGGCGAAGTGGCTGTGGGGAGACCCACCGACCCTGGTTCAGGTCTGAGGGGAGACAACATGGCGGCGATGAAGCCGCGGACGGGCGACGGTCCGCTGGAAGTCACCAAGGAGGGCCGGGGCATCGTCATGCGGGTCCCGCTGGAAGGCGGTGGCCGGCTCGTCGTCGAGATGACTCCCGACGAGGCCAACGCGCTCGGTGACGCGCTGAAGGCAGCCGCCGGCTGATCACGGCCCGATCCGTGCGCGAGCGCGGACGGTTCAACCACCCCTGAGCCACCGGCCCCGCCGGTGGCTCAGGGGCCTTCACGTCCCGCGGAGGCAGCTCCGCACGCTCTCCTGGAGGTACGGCGCCGCGTGCTCGCCATCCGTCTGCTCGCCGAGCCCGACCGGCTCGACGTCCTGGCCCTACCCGTCCGACCGGCCGGTGCGCAGTCGCCGGCCGAGCCGGTGCCCGTCGGGACGGCCCTGCCCGACGGGGTCGCCGACGAGCTGTCCGCGCTGGTGCCGGCGGCACGTCTGACCGGCGCCCCCGGCGAGACCTGGACGCAGGTGCGGCCCGGCCGCGTCCCGGTCCGGCTGCTTCCGCTCGGCGTCGGTACGGGCGACGAGGGCGCCTGGCGGGCCGCCGGTGCCGCTCTCGTCCGCGCCGCGAGGGATGAGAGCCACGTCACGCTCGCGCTGCCGGCCGGCGCTCCGGCCGAAGCCGTCCGCGGGCTCGTCGAAGGGCTGCTGCTCGCGTCCTACCGGTTCCGGCTCGGCGCCGACGAGGCCGCCCCCGCGCTGGCAGTGGTCGACCTGCTGGTCGCCGACCCGGCCGCGTACGCCGACGCGGTCGAGGTGGCCCGGACGACCGCCGAGATGACCCGGCTCGCCCGCGACCTGGTGAACATGCCGTCGTCGGTGAAGAACCCGCGCTGGTTCGCCGAGCAGCTGGCCGAGGCCTCGGCCGGTGTCCCCGACCTGCACCTGCGGGTCCGGGAGCCGGACGAGCTGGCCGCCGAGGGCTTCGGCGGGATCCTGGCCGTGGGCTCCGGCTCGGCGAGCGGACCGCGCCTCGTGGAGCTGGACTGGCGGCCGGCCGACGCGCGCACGCACGTGGTGCTGGTCGGCAAGGGGATCACCTTCGACACCGGCGGCATCTCCATCAAGCCCGTGCCGGCGATGAAACTCATGCGCAAGGACATGGCCGGTGCGGCGGCGGTGGTCGCGGCGACTCTGGGCGCGGCCGCGCTGCGGCTGCCGGTTCGGGTCACCACCCTCGCCCCGCTCGCGGAGAACATGGTCAGCGGCGGGTCGTACCGGCCCGGCGACGTCATCCGCCACTACGGCGGGGTGACAAGCGAGAGCACGAACTCCGACGCCGAGGGGCGCCTGGTCCTGGCCGACGCGATCGCGTACGCCGTACGCGAACTGCGCCCCGACGTGCTGGTCGACCTGGCCACCCTGACCGGGGCGAACGCCGTGGCCCTCGGCAAGCGCACCGGTGCCCTCTACAGCGAGAACGACCGGCTCGCCGCCGACCTGCTGGCGGCGGCCGAGGCAGCCGGGGAGGCGGCGTGGCGGCTGCCGCTGCCCGCCGACTACGTCGACTACCTGCGCAGCGACATCGCCGACCTCTACAGCGCGCCGGTCCAGGGCGCCGGCTCCGTGGTGGCGGCGCTCTACCTGCGCGAGTTCACGGGTGAGCTGCGGGACCGGTGGGTGCACGTCGACATGTCGGCCCCGTCCTGGTCCGACGGCGCCGAGGCGGAGCTCACCAAGGGCGCCACCGGCTGGGGCGTCCGGTCCCTGCTGCGCTGGCTGGCAACCCTCGACTGAGACGCCCGGACGGTCAGCAGCGGACGGCGGCGAGCAGGCCGTGCCCGACCGGCAACAGGGCGGGGATCCAGTGCTCGGACTCCCGGATCGCCTTGACCGTCTCCCGGATGGTCACCGTCTCCACGTCCCGGGCGGCCGGGTCGCCGATGCGGCCACCGGCCAGCGTGCCGTTGAGGGCGAGCACCCCACCGGGCCGCAGCAGCCGCTGGGCGGCGTCCACGCACGCGGCGAACCCGGTCGACTCGGCGTCGACGAAGATCAGGTCGTACGCACCGTCGGCGAGGCGCGGCAGGACGTCCAGCGCCCGCCCGGTGATGATCCGGGTCCGGCCGGCGGGGAAGCCCGCCTCGGTGAAGATCCGCCGGGCGATGCGCTGGTGCTCCACCTCCACGTCGATGGTGGTGAGCACCCCGTCCGGACGCATGCCGCGCAGCAACCAGACCCCGCTGACCCCGGTTCCGGTGCCGATCTCCACCACGGCGCGCGCGTTGCCCGCCGCGGCCAGCAGCCGCAGCGCCGCGCCCGCGCCCGGCGTCACCGCGTCGAGACCGACCTCATGGGCGAGGGCGCGGGCGGTGCGCAGGACGAGATCCTCGGTCACGTACGACTCGGCGAACTGCATAGCCGGGGTCGAGGGGCCGGAACCGGCGACCGTGGCGATGGGACACCTCCGGGCGGCGCGTGTTGTCACACAGGGGCGAGTGGGCACTGTGAGCCTAGAGGCGACGTGCGGCGTACGCAGCCGCGCGTCCCGCGTCGACGATCACCGGCGGCAACCGGTGACTCCACCGGTCGCATCCGTGTAATCCTGGAAGCGGTGCCCGTTCGACCGCGAGCCGCCGTGGGCGGGTCGCGCGGAGGGCCCGGGGACGAGTGGGAGGCAGCGACGTGACCGACGGCTGGGAGTGGCGCCAGCCCGGGACGGGTCCCGGAGCGGCGGGCCCGCCGCCGTCCGCGTACCCCCCGGCGGGAGCACCGCCGCACGGCCCGGGTTCGCCCTGGTGGTCCGACGCGCTCGCCGACCCGTGGCGTGACCCGGCCGCCCCGGCGGCCGTCGTCGTGCCCGCCGGGCCGGTCGTCGGGGCCGAGCCCGAGCCGGTCACCGACCCGGACGCTCCCGGCCGGCCCGCGCTGCGCCACCTGCTGCTCATCCCGCTGATCACGGCCCTGCTGGCCGGCGCGCTGGGCGGTGCGCTCGGCTACGCGTTCGCCATCCGGGGCGGTGCCGCCGCCGGCCCGGTGCTCGGCGCGAATCCGGGACAACCGCCGGAGCTGGCCCAACGGAAGCCGGAGTCCCTGGCCGGCGTGGCGGAGCGGGTGCTGCCGAGCGTGGTGACGGTCCGGGTGGCGAGCCTCGGTGGGACGAGTGAGGGCTCGGGGTTCATCGCCACCACCGACGGCCACGTGATCACGAACGACCATGTGGTGGCGGGCGCGACCGGGCGGGCGTCGGTGATCTTCAACGACGGCAGTTCGGCGCCGGCTACCGTCGTCGGGCAGGATCCGGAATCAGACATCGCGGTCATCAAGGTCGCCCGGAACGGCCTGCGCCCGGTGGAGTTCGGCGACTCCGACGCCCTCGCGGTCGGCGACCCGGTGCTGGCCATCGGCTCGCCGCTCTCGCTGGCCAACACCGTCACCGCCGGGATCGTCAGCGCGCTCGACCGCACCATGCAGGCGGGCGAGCCGGGCGGCCCGACCCGCTACTACGCGGCGATCCAGACCGACGCGGCGGTGAACCACGGCAACTCGGGCGGCCCGCTGGTGGACGGGGCGGGCCGGGTCATCGGGGTCAACTCGACGATCAAGTCGCTGGTCGCCGACGGGCAGGAGGCCGGGAACATCGGGCTGGCCTTCGCCATCCCGATCAACCAGGCCAAGCGGATCACCCAGGACATCATCGGCACCGGCAAGGCCCGCCGTACGGTGATCGGCGCCCAGGTCGGCGGTGCGGGGGCGGGTGTCGGCGCGGGTGTCCGGCTGGCCTCCGTGGAACCGTCCGGCCCGGCCGCCGACGCCGGGCTGCGGGCCGGCGACGTGATCCTGAAGCTGAACGGCCGGCCGATGACGGAGCCGACCGACCTGATCGCCCTGGTCCGTAAGTTCGCACCCGGATCGGTGGTGACCGTGGAGTATCGCCGGGGTTCCTCCCGGCAGAACACCTCGGTGACGCTCGCCGCAGACGCGAAGTGAGCCCCTCACCCCCTCCCGAGGTGGCCTGCCACGTGCGTAGGCTTGCGCTGACGCCGAGAGGAGGCCCGCGCAGTGTTCGAGAACCTGAACTGGTGGGAGATCGGTGCGCTGCTGCTCCTGGCGCTCCTGATCTTCGGTGACCGGCTGCCCGCGGTCATCAACGACGGCCTGCGGATGGTGCGCAACCTGCGCCGGATGGCGAACAACGCCACCACGGACCTCAGCCGGGAGTTGGGCACCGACATCAAGTTGGAGGACCTGCACCCGAAGGCGTTCATCCGCAAGCACCTGCTGAGCGAGGAGGAGGAGGCGGCGATCCGCAAGCCGCTCCAGGGCGTCTACGACAACCTGCGGGCCGACGTCGCCGGCGTGCACGACGAGCTGAAGGACGTCTCGGCCGCCGTCGACCCCCGCTCGAACGGGAGCCGGACCGCCACCGCCGCCGGCGGTGCCTCGCCCGCCCCCGCCCCCCGCGCCAGCTACGACGACGCGACCTGATCGCCCCGGCAGGGCTGTCGCGGCGCCCCGGGCGGCCGTGGCCGGGGCGCGTCTCGGGGGGTGCGTCGGGGCGGTGGTGCCGTCAGCGGCCGGCGGGCTTGAGGCCCAGCGGCTTGCCGAGCAGCGACTCGCGGCGCACCGCCAGCCGGTCGGCGACCTGGCCCAGTGCCTTGGCGGCCGCCGACTCCGGCTCGGCCAGCACGATCGGGTTGCCCTCGTCGCCGGCCTCGCGGACCCGGGTGTCCAGCGGGATCTGACCCAGCAGCGGCACCTGCGCGCCGATGGTCTGCGTCAGCGAGTCGGCGACCGTCTGGCCGCCGCCGGCCCCGAAGACCTCCATCCGGGAGCCGTCCGGCAGCTCCAGCCACGACATGTTCTCGATCACACCGACCACCCGCTGGTGGGTCTGCAGGGCGATCGCGCCGGCCCGCTCCGCCACCTCGGCGGCGGCGGCCTGCGGCGTGGTGACCACCAGGATCTCGGCGTTGGGCAGCAGCTGGGCCAGCGAGATGGCCACGTCGCCGGTGCCCGGAGGCAGGTCGAGCAGGAGCACGTCCAGGTCGCCCCAGTAGACGTCGGCGAGGAACTGCTGCAGCGCCCGGTGCAGCATCGGGCCGCGCCAGACCACAGCGGCGTTGCCGGCGGTGAACATTCCGATCGAGATGACCTTCACGCCGTGCGACTGCGGCGGCATGATCATGTCCTCGACGCGGGTGGGCCGGCCGTCGGCCCCCAGCATCCGGGGCACCGAGTGGCCGTAGATGTCCGCGTCGACCACGCCGACGGAGAGCCCCCGGGCGGCCAGCGCCGCCGCCAGGTTGACCGTCACGCTGGACTTGCCGACGCCGCCCTTGCCGCTGGCGACCGCGTAGACCCGGGTGCGCGACCCCGGCTGGGCGAAGGGGATCACCGGCTCCTGGCTGGCGCCCCCGCCCCGCAGCTTCGACTGGAGCTCCTGGCGCTGCTCGGGGCTCATCACGCCGAACTCGATCTCCACCCCGGTCACACCGGGCACCGCGCCCACGGCGGCCGTGATGTCGCTGCGCAGCTTGTCCTTCAGCGGACAGCCGGCCACGGTGAGCAGCAGCTCGACGTGGACGAGGCCGTCGTCGCCGACCGTCGCGGAGCGAACCATGCCCAAATCGGTGATGGGCCGGCGGATCTCCGGGTCGTTGACGGTGGCCAGGGCGGCCTGGATCGCGTCGGAGACGGTGCTGACGGGTGCTGACATGCCCGCAATGCTACGTCGGCGGTGGTCCGTCACCGCCCCAGGCGGGGTCGGTGTGAGCGAATCGATGGGCTGGACGGGACCCGACGGAAATGCGACGATCCGAGGCGAACGCCGCTCGCCTGGCCCCTTGGGCAAGCGGCGTTCAACGCGTCCCGGGCTCGGGGCGGCCGTCGCGGGTGTAGTCGCTGTCCAGCTCGTCGCGGGGCTCGTCCAACCCGTCCCCGCCGGCCGGCCGCTCCGGCACCCGGCGCTCCAGCCGCTGCCGGCGCTGGGCGGCGTCGTCCAGCTCCTCGGCGAGCCGGGCCAGCTCCGACCGGAGGAAGTCGCGGGTCGCCACCTCGCCCATCGCGTTGCGCAGCGCCGCGATCTCCCGGGCGAGGTACTCGGTGTCCGCCTTCTGCGCCGTCGCCCGGCGCCGGTCCTCCTCCAGCGCGAGCCGGTCCCGGTCGGTCTGGCGGTTCTGCGCCAGCAGGATCAGCGGCGCCGCGTAGCTGGCCTGCAACGACAGCATCAGGGTCAGGAACGTGAAGGTGTACGGGTCGAAGCGCAGATCCGCGGGCGCGAGAGTGTTCCAGAGGAACCAGGTCGCGATGACCACCGTCATGTAGACGATGAAGTGGGCGGTCCCCATCCCGCGCGCGATCGCCTCGGACCAGCGGCCGAACGCCTCCGGGTCGAACCGGGGCAGCCGCACCCCCCGGGCCTCGCGCGGCTGGTCCAGCCGCTCCGCCCGCCGCCGCTCAACCATCAACGGCCTCCGGCGTCTCGTCGGCGGCGACCGGGCCCGCCGGCATGGCGTCCCGGTCCCGCCAGTCGCGGGGCAGCAGGTGGTCCAGCACGTCGTCGACCGTGACCGCGCCCACCAGCCGGTTGTTCCGGTCGATCACCGGCATGGCGACCAGGTCGTACGTGGCCATCCGGCGGGTGATCTCGGGCAGCGGGGTGGTGGGGCGCAGCGGGTCGATGTCATTGACCACGATGCCGCCCACCAGGTCGGCCGGCGGTTCCCGCAACAGCCGCTGGAAGTGGACCATGCCGAGGTACCGGCCGGTCGGCGTGGTCATCGGCGCCCGGGTCACGAACACCTGGGCGGCCACCGCGGGGGAGAGCTGCGGCTCCCGCACCCGGGCCAGTGCCTCGGCCACCGTGGCGTCCGGCGGCAGGATCACCGGCTCCGAGGTCATCACCGAGCCGGCCGTGCCCGGCGTGTACTTCAGCAGCTGGCGTACCGGGTCGGCCTCGTCCGGCTCCATCAGGTCGAGCAGGACGTCCTGCTCGGGTGGTGGCAGCTCGCCCAGCAGGTCGGCGGCATCGTCCGGGTCCATCTGCTCAAGCACGTCGGCGGCGCGTTCCCGGTCCAGGGCGGCCAGGATCTCCACCTGGTCGTGCTCCGGCAGCTCGCTGAGCACGTCGGCGAGCCGCTCGTCGTCCAGGGCCGCCGCGACCTCGTTGCGGCGTGCGTCCGGCAGGTCCTGCAGCGCGTTGGCCAGGTCGGCGGGGCGCATGTCCTCAAGCACCGCGAGCAGGTTGGCCGTACCCCGGGTGTCGGCGATCCCGCTCAGCCCGCGGACCCGGTCCCACTCGACCTGGTGCAGGTTGCCGCGGCGGGTCAGCCGGCCGGTGTGCTCGCGGACGGCGACCCGGGACAGCGTCCACTCGCCGCGGGACGACTCCATCGCCACGTCCACCACGGTGCCCGCCTGCCCGGCCGGGTCGATCTGCACCCGCCGGTCCAGCAGCTCCTGGAGCACGAGCAGCTCGTTGGGGCGCTTCTCGAAGCGGCGCAGGTTGAGCGTGCCGGTCCCGAGCACCACCGCGTCCGCGTCGAGGGACGTGATCCGGTTGATCGAGAGGAAGATCCGCCGGCGCATCGGCATCTCGGCGACCAGACCGACGACCTCCGGCGGGCGCTTCGTGGCGCGCAGCCGGGCCACGGCGTCACGTACGCGGCCCACCTGGTCGCCGTTGGGGTCGAAGACGGCGACGCCGGCGAGACGGGCGATGTAGACCCGGGTCGGCGTGCTCACGCGCACCAGCCTAGGGCCTGGGTCGGCGTCCCGGCCCGGGCAGGGAGGAGGCCGGGCCGCCGATCGCGTAGGGCAGCGACCGGCGGCGTTTCCCGACCGGTCACGGGAGCCGTCCGGCGGCGTTCCGGTGCGGCGTGGCCGGGCTGTGCCGTCGTGACCGGTTCCGAGCGCCTAGTGTCTAACACCATGTCGACCCTGGCCTACGAGATCGTGGACGTGTTCACGGACCGCCCCTTCGCCGGCAACCCCCTGGCGGTGGTGTTCGGTGCCGACGGCCTGGCCACCGAGCAGATGCAGGCGCTCGCTCTCGAGTTCAACCTCTCCGAGACCGTGTTCGTGCTTCCGCCCACCCAGGCCGGCGCCACCTACCGGGCGCGGATCTTCACACCCGTCGACGAACTGCCGTTCGCCGGTCACCCGAGCGTCGGCGCGGCGGTCACCGCCAGCCGACGCGGCCTCTTCGGCGCCGGCCAGGTCACTCAGGAGTGCGGCGCGGGCGTGCTGCCGGTCGAGGTGACCGCCACCGGCGCGACGCTTACCGGTGGCCTGCCCACGCTCGGTCCGGAGCTGGACCCGGCGCCGCTGCTGGAGATGGCCGGTCTCACCGCTGACGACCACGTCGGGCCGGCACCCCGGGTCGCCGGGTGCGGCCTCGAGTTCCCGTACCTGCCGGTGCGTCCGGACGCGGTGGCGCGGGCGAGGTTGAACGCGGCGGCGGCACAGCGGTACGGAGTGGAGCACGTCAGCGTCTTCTCCTGGGAGGCCGAATCGCAAACCGCCCACGCCCGGGTCTTCGTGCCCGGGCTCGGCGTACCCGAGGATCCGGCGACCGGGTCGGCCGCCCTCGGACTGGGGGTGTGGCTGGTGGCCAGCGGCCTGCTGCCCGGCGAGGGACGGTCCAGCTACGCGGTACGCCAGGGCGTCGAGATCAGCCGGCCGTCGTCGCTGGCGTGCACGGTCACCGCGGCGGGCGGTGCGGCGGTCGGCGCGACCGTCTCCGGCCAGGTGATGCCGGTGGCCAAGGGCGAGATCCTGATCCCACCCTTCATCGGCTGAGGGGTAAGGAAGGGCCCCTTCTTAACGCCTGCGGTAGAGGAAGGGTCCCCTGTTAACACCCCGCGGGACGGGCACACCGCCGACGGGTACGGGAGGATGCGGGAGTGAGCGACGCCGACGAGCGCAGCACCCCACTGGTCGACGAGGCGATGAAGAAGGCCGCCGTGGCGTGGGTCGGCGTGCCCGGAGGGCCGGCGTACGCCCTGTGGTGCGTCCCCCTGGAGGGGGCGCTCTTCGTGGTGAGCGGGCCGGGTGAGCAGCCCGCCCCCGGGCTCGCCGACGCGACGCGCGCGGAGGTCACCCTGCGCGGTGACCACGGTGGCCGGATCGTCACCTGGCCCGCCGACGTGACCCGGCTGGCTCCGGGCACCGAGCACTGGGAGACCATCGCGCCGCTGGTCGCCGCCAAGCGGCTGAACGCTCCCGGCCCGGCCGCCGATCTCGTGGCGCGCTGGGCGGCCGAGGGTTGCGCGCTCAACCGGCTCGCGCCCGCCGGTGACCCGGCCTCCGGCACCGCACTGCCCACCGGCTCGTTGGCGGAGTCGCCGCGCGGGGCGACTGTGGTGCGGGCGACCCGCAAGCCCTTCCGGTTGCACCGCGTCCGCCGCCGCTGAGGCCGCCGCTACGTGTTAACAAGGGACCCCTGCTCTACCGCAGGCGTTAAGAAGGGGCCCTTCCTTTCACCCGCGTCCAGGAGGTGGAGCACGTCGGTCAGGGATGCCAGTTCCGCTCCCACCCAGGTGTGGTCGGGGTTGAAGACCAGGTGGTCGGCGAGGTCGGGGGCCGCCAGGCGGACCGCCGTCAGCCCGGCCCGCTCCGCCCCGGTCAGCTCCTGGCTGTCGCCGTCGCCGACGTACAGGCAGGCCGCCGGTTCCACCCCCAGGCGGCGGCACGCGGCCCGGTAGAGCTCCGGGTCCGGCTTGCAGCGCCCCACCTGTACGGAGAGGACCCGCACGTCCAGCAGCGGATCGACCGGCAGGTGCGGAAGGTACGCGGGCAGTTCGTGGGTGCAGTCGCTGACCAGCCCGGTCCGCAGTCCACGCCGGCGCAGCGCGGTCAGGGTCGGCACCGCCTCGGCGCGGAGCCGGATGTCGGCGCGGACGGCCCGGTGCCGGGCGGCGACGGCGGACCGCACCGCCTCGTCGGATGGGTGTACGCCAGCCTGCTCACAGACCCAGCGCAGGGTCGCCTCGGCGGTGCCCAACCGGCCCGTGGCGCGCTTGTGGAAGGTGCGGTCGAGGACGTCGACGAACACCTCGGGCGGGCAGCCGAGCAGGTCGGCGGTGGCGCGGTGGGCGGCGCCCCGCGGCGCGGAGCAGGTAAGCGTGCCGAAGAAGTCGAACAGCACCGCCTGGAACATGGGCATGGGGGTGGGCCTCCGGGCGGTCGAGGGGAGTCGCCGGCGGATCGCGTGTGATCGTAACCGAGTACTGACCGTGCGTGGTTGCCGGATTTCGTGTGAGTATTGCTCTCCGTGTCGTCCGCACCGCACCGCCCGTCGCCGGACCCGCTCACCCTCGGTGCGCTCGCGCTCGCCGTGGTGGCCGTGTCGTCGTCCGCGCCCCTGGTCGCGTACGCGACCGCGTCGGCCCTCGCGATCGCCTTCTGGCGCAACCTGCTGTCCACCGCGGTGCTCGGACCGGTCGCGCTGGTACGGCGGCGGGCCGAGTTCCGGGCGCTTGTCGCACCCGCCGGGCGACGGGACGCCTGGTACTGCGTGCTGTCCGGGGTGGCGCTCGCCGCGCACTTCGCCACCTGGATGCCGAGCGCCAAGCTCACCACCGTGGCGGCGGCCACCGCGCTGGTCGCCACCCAGCCGGTGTGGCAGGGGTTGATCGCCCGCGTTCAGGGCCGGCGGTTGTCGTGGGGGGTGTGGGTCGGCATCGGCGTCGCGGTCGCCGGCGCCGGGCTGGCCACCGGCGCGGACGTCACGGTCTCCGGACGGGCGTTCCTCGGTGACCTGCTCGCGATCGTCGGTGGCATGTTCGCGGCGGTCTACACCGCCCTCGGGGAGCGGGCCCGCAGGACGCTGAGCACCACCACCTACACCACCGTCTGCTACGGCGTCTGCGCCCTGCTCCTGCTCGTGGTCTGCCTGGTCGGCCAGGTGCGGCTGACCGGGTTCGACACCCGCACCTGGCTCGTGGTGCTGGCCCTGGTCGCCGGCGCCCAGCTGCTCGGCCACTCGATGTTCAACTTCGCCCTGCGCCGGGTCTCCGCCACCACGGTCAGCGTGCTGATCCTGCTGGAGGCGCCGGGCGCCGCCCTGATCGGCTGGGTCTGGCTGGACCAGTTGCCGCGGCCGCTGGCGCTGTGCGGCCTGGCGCTGCTGCTGACCGGTGTCGCGGTGGTCATCCTCGCCAGCGCGAGAACCCGCCGCACCGGACCCACCCCACCGGTTCCACCCACCGTCCCGGCCGACGCCACCCCGCTCCGCGAGCAGCGGACGCCACCTCGCTGAGCGGCGCCGTCCGTGGCCCGGGCCGCCACCGCGGGCGCCCGGGCCGGTCAGACCTCCCGCACCTCGAGGACCCGGGTGGTCGGCGCGGTGTCGCCGAGGGCGGCCCGCAGCGCCATCCGTTCCGGATCGGCCAGGAAGGACTCGTAACCCGCCCGGGTGTCGAACCGGATCACGTGCACCTCGCTGAGCCCGTCATCGGCGCGCAGCCGGCGTTCGACCCGGCCGCCGTGCCGCCCGAGCAGGGCGAGCACGCGATCCTCGTACTCCCGGCCGGCCTCGACCGCGTCGGCGGCCAGCTCCACGAGCGCGACCAGGCGCACGGCGGCGGCCGGGTCGGTGACCAGCGACTTCCAGAGGTGGTGGTCCACGTGGCCGCCGGGGATGCCCTCGCGACGGCCGGTGTCGAGGTAGCCGAGCCGGCGGTAGAACTCCGGCGCCTGGAACGAGAACGAGGACACCGAGATCTGCGTGCAGCCGCGCCGGCGGGCCTCCTCCTCGGCGGCGCGCACCAGCCGGCCGCCCCAGCCCTCGCCGCGGCGGTCATCGCGGACCCAGACCATGTTGATTCCGGCGCAGTCGCCCCAGCTCCAGCCGGTCAGGCCGGCGACCAGGGCACCGTCGGCGCCGGTGACCCGGACGGCGAGGTCGGCCTCGTCCGTCGCGCCGGTCGCGCGGTTGTTGAACGCGGTCAGTTCCGCGCTGAGCCGCTCCTCCAGCTCCTTGTCCGCGCCGAGCACCTGCAGGATGTCGTTCCCCGTCGAGACCATGCGGCGCAGTATCGCAGCGACGGAGGTCAGTCCTCGATACCGACCGCCTTCGCGCTGGCCGTCCAGAGGCGGGCGGCGAGCCGCGGGTCGGCCGCCTTGGGCAGCGGCCGGCGCGGCCGCCGGTCGAAGTAGTAACCACCGTTGCGCAGCCGCTCCGGCTCCTGGTTGGCGAGCCAGACCAGGGTCTCGGCCCCCTTCTCCGGACTGCGGAACGGCAGCAGTCGCATGCCGAGCGCGACCAGCCGGCTGTCGTTGCCGAACCGGGTCCGCACCACGCCGGGGTGGAAGCAGTACGCCGGGACGTCCGGCCAGCGCCGCGCCGCCTCCGCGGTGAACAGGATGTTCGCCTGCTTGCTGGTGCCGTACGCGCCCATCGGGCGGTACCGCCGCAGCGGCCGGTTGAGGTCGTCCGGGTCGAGGGAGCCGCTGCGGTGCGCGCCGGAGGCGGTCACCACGATCCGGCCGATCCGGTCCCGCAGCAGGTTGGTCAGCAGGAACGGCGCGAGGTGGTTGGCCTGGATCGACAGCTCGAAACCGTCGACGGTGGTGATCGGCTGAAGGACGATCGCCCCGGCGTTGTTGGCGAGCACGTCGATCCGGTCGTACGCGGCGCGCAGCCGCTCCGCCAGGCCGCGGACGTCGTCGAGGACGGCGAAGTCGGCCCGGAACAGCTCCGGGCGCTCGCCGGCGGCCTCGCGGACCTGCTCGGCGGCGGCCTGGAGGCGGGCCGGGTCGCGCCCGACCAGTACCACCTGGTCGCCGCGGCAGGCCAGGTCGACGGCGGCCGCGAGGCCGATGCCGGAGCTGGCTCCGGTCACCACCACCAGCCGACGCCCAGTGAGATCTTCCACAGGTCCATTCACCCCGGTCACGGCACGAGGTTACCGTGGCGTCACAACGCCCTTTGGGATCGTTAAGTCTTCACACTCTCACGTTCAGGTGGCGTCGGCGTGCCCGCCGGACGCTGGAAGGAGCGCATCCATGGCCGCAGTCGGTCGCCCCCGCCGGTCCTGCCTGGCGGTACCGGGTTCCAGCGTCAAGATGCTGGGCAAGGCCCAGGGTCTCCCCGCCGACCAGGTCTTCCTCGACCTGGAGGACGCGGTCGCCCCGCTCGCGAAGCCGGACGCCCGCAAGAACATCGTCGCCACGCTGAACGAGGGTGACTGGACCGGCAAGACCCGGGTGGTCCGGGTCAACGACCTGACCACGCCCTGGACGTACAAGGACGTCATCGAGGTGGTCGAGGGGGCCGGCGCGAACCTCGACTGCATCATGCTGCCGAAGGTGCAGAACGCGGCCCAGGTGCAGTGGCTGGACATGACCCTGACCCAGTTGGAGCGGACGCTCGGCCTGGAGGTCGGGCGGATCGGCATCGAGGCGCAGATCGAGAACGCCGCCGGCCTGGTGAACGTCGACGCCATCGCCGCCGCGTCGCCGCGGGTGGAGACCATCATCTTCGGGCCGGCCGACTTCATGGCCTCCATCAACATGAAGTCCCTGGTTGTCGGCGCGCTGATCCCGGACTACCCCGGCGACCCGTACCACTACATCCTGATGCGGATCCTGATGGCCGCGCGGATGCACGACAAGCAGGCCATCGACGGCCCGTTCCTGCAGATCCGCGACGTGGACGGGTTCCGTGAGGTGGCCAAGCGCTCGGCCGCGCTGGGCTTCGACGGCAAGTGGGTGCTGCACCCCGGCCAGATCGACGCCGCCAACGAGGTGTACTCGCCGAGCCAGGCCGACTACGACCACGCCGAGCTCATCCTCGACGCGTACGAGCACTACACGTCGGAGGCCGGCGGGAAGCTCGGCGCCGTGATGCTCGGCGACGAGATGATCGACGAGGCTTCCCGCAAGATGGCGTTGGTGATCGCCGCGAAGGGCCGGGCGGCCGGGCTGACCCGTACCTCGTCCTTCACCCCGCCGTCGGAGTGACCCGGGGTCGTGCCGCCCGGCTGATCGGGCGGCACGACCCGCCGGCGGTCCTAGTACGTCGCGGAGGCGTCCTGGTTCGCCGCGAAGATGATGAGACCGATGATGGCCACGGCGGCGATCAACGCGATGGCCGTCGAGATCCAACCCATGATGATGCCCGCGTTGGCCATGCCCTCGCCGGCCTCGCCCCGCTCGCGGATCTGCCGCTTCGCGACGTGACCGAGGATCGCCCCGACCACGCCGATGATGCCGCCGATGCCGTAGCCGCAGATGCCCATGACGCCCATGATCGAGACGACCATCGAGGCGACCGCCATCCCGTTCGTCTGCGGCGCGGGCGGGTAGCCGTAGCCCGGGTACACCGGCTGCGGGTAGCCGCCGGCCGCGTACGGGTCGGGCGCCGGCTGGCCGGGTGCCAGCTTCTGACCCGCGTACGGGTCCTGATAGGGGCTCGTGGGCGCGCCCGCGTACGGGTTCGCCGGTGCGTACGGGTCGCCACCGGTGGGCTGTGCGGGGATCGGCTGGCCGCTCACCGGAAGGGTGGGGTCGGCCGGCGGGGACGACTGTTGACCGGACCAGGCCGGGTCCTGCCAGCCGCCGGACGGCGGGGGATAGCTCATCGTCTGCTCTCCATCGAGGTACGGGTGAGCCGTCAGGGTAATCAGCGAGGCGAAAACCCGGGGGCTCCGCCACCGGGTGCCGCGTTGCCCGGGCCCGGGCGAACGGGCAGGATCCTGGCATGGCGATTGACGCGAGAGCCGGCAGCCGACCCCGACGGGACGCGAGCCGTCCCGGTCTGGCGCGCCGCAGCCGGTCGGTGACCGGCCCCGCCGGTCAGGATGAGCCGGCGGCCCTTCCGGAGCCGGTGACGATGCGGCTCGACGGAAAGGTCGCGCTGGTCACCGGTGCGGGCAGTCCGGACGGCATCGGGTACGCGACCGCCCGCCGCCTGACCGACCTGGGCGCCCGGGTCGCCATCGTCTCCACCACGCGCCGCATCCACGAGCGGGCGGGCGAGCTGGGGGTCACCGGCTTCGTGGCGGATCTCACCGACGAGTCGGAGGTCGGCGCGCTGGCCGACGCCGTCGCGGAGCAACTCGGCGACGTGGAGGTACTGGTCAACAACGCCGGCCTGGCCAGCCGGGCCAGCCCGGAGGTGCTGCGGCCGGTCGCCCAGCTCAGCTACGAGGAGTGGCGCGGCGAGATCGACCGCAACCTCACCACGGCCTTCCTGTGCAGCCGGGCGTTCATCGGCGGGATGGCGGAGCGGGGCTGGGGGCGGATCGTCAACCTGGCGGCCACGGCCGGCCCGGTCAACGCCCTGCCGACCGAGGCCGCGTACGCGGCGGCCAAGGCGGGTGTCGTCGGGCTCACCCGGGCGCTGGCGATGGAGATGATCGCCGACGGGGTGACCGTCAACGCGGTCGCTCCGGGCACCATCCACACCGCCGCCTCGACGATGGCCGAGATCCGGCAGGGTTTGGGCACGCCGGTCGGCCGGCCGGGCACGCCGGACGAGGTGGCCGCCGCCATCGCCTTCCTCTGCTCGCCGGCCGCGTCGTACATCACCGGCCAGATGCTTGTGGTGGACGGCGGCAACAGCGTCCGCGAGGCGCAGTTCCGCTGAGGTCGCCGGCCCGCGGCGTCGGTCGGTGCCGCGGGCCGCGGGTCAGTAGTTCCGCATGTCGCCGCCGGCGATGGCGACCAGGGCGATCCAGCCGCAGCAGACCAGCACCAGGAGCCCGGTGAAGATGTAGCTGAGGATCAGCCCCCAGGTGGCGAGCTGGTCACCTTCCTCGCCGCTGGTGCGGATCTGCCGCTTCGCCAGGTGCCCGAGCACGATCCCGGCCGGCGAGAAGACGAACGCGAAGACCAGGGACAGGATCGCCAGGACGTTCACGCCCCGGTTGGTGCCCGGCGGCGGCCCGTATCCGCCGTACGGCGCCCCCCACTGCTGGCCGTACGGCTGGCCGCCGGGCGGCGGCCCGTACGGGGGCGGCGGCTGGTTCGGGTCGTACCCGTGCGGCGGCGGCTGGTTCGGGTCGTAGCCGTGCGGCGGCGGTGGGGGCGGCGGCTCGGGGCCCGACGCGGGTTGCTCCCACGGCGACGGCGGCCGGTCGGGGTCCGGCGGGCCCGGCGGCGGTGGCTGGCTCACGGTCTCCTCCTCCTGCCGGATCGCGTCCTATTGCCGGACGCTACCCCGACCGGTGAACCTTTTCACAGCGGTTGTGTGGACTGGTCACCTTGGCGACGCCGTCCGCGCGGCCGATACTGACCGAGCGTTTAGTTACCCTTGAGTAATGCGCCGATCCCCCGGAGGCTGAGATGGCCAGACTCGCCCAGACGCCCGGCCTGACCGATGTGCAGCGGTCGATCCTGGAAACCGTCCGGGAGTTCGCGGACAAGGAGATCATTCCGCACGCCCAGCGACTGGAGCACGCCGACGAGTACCCGACCGACATCCTCGACGGGATGCGCGAGATGGGGCTGTTCGGCCTGACCATCGCCGAGGAGTACGGCGGCCTGGGCGAGTCCCTGCTGACGTACGCCCTGGTGGTCGAGGAGCTGTCCCGCGGCTGGATGTCGATCTCCGGCATCGTCAACACGCACTTCATCGTCGCGTACCTGATCTCCCAGCACGGCTCGGCGGAGCAGAAGGCCCGGCTGCTGCCGAGGATGGCCACCGGCGAGGTGCGCGGCGCGTTCTCCATGTCAGAGCCGGAATGCGGCTCCGATGTCTCGGCGATCAAGTCGAAGGCGGTCCGCGACGGCGACAACTACGTCCTCAACGGCCAGAAGATGTGGCTGACCAACGGGGCGTACTCGTCGGTGGTCGCGACCCTGGTCAAGACCGACACCGGGGCCGACTCGGTCTACGCCAACATGAGCACGTTCCTGCTGGAGAAGGAGCCCGGCTTCGGCGAGACCGCCCCCGGCCTGACCATCCCCGGCAAGATCGACAAGATGGGCTACAAGGGCGTCGAGACCACCGAGATGGTCCTCGACGGGGTGACCGTTCCCGGCTCCGCAGTGCTCGGTGGCGAGGAGAAGGTCGGCCGCGGCTTCTACCAGATGATGGACGGCATCGAGGTCGGCCGGGTGAACGTCGCCGCCCGGGCCTGCGGCATCTCGATCCGGGCGTTCGAGCTGGCCGTCGCGTACGCCCAGCAGCGTCGTACCTTCGGCCAGCCGCTCGCCGGGCACCAGGCCGTCGCGTTCAAGCTGGCCGAGATGGGCACCAAGATCGAGGCGGCGCACGCGCTGATGGTCAACGCCGCCCGGCTCAAGGACGCCGGCCAGCGCAACGACGTCGAGGCCGGGATGGCCAAGCTGCTCGCGTCCGAGTACTGCGCCGAGGTGGTGCAGGAGGCGTTCCGCATCCACGGCGGTTACGGCTACTCCAAGGAGTACGAGATCGAGCGCCTCATGCGGGAGGCCCCGTTCCTGCTCATCGGCGAGGGCACTTCGGAGATCCAGAAGACGATCATCAGCCGCGGCCTGCTGAAGCAGTACAAGCTTTGAAAGGAAGGGCCCCTTCTTAACGCCTCCGGTAGAGGAGGGGCCCCTTCTTAACGGGCGAGCCGCCGGCCGGCTCGGGAGCGTCGACCGGCAGCCCGACGGCCAACGCGTCCGGCCGGGTCCGGTAGTGCTCGATCGCGGCCAGCAGCCGCTCGTCCGGCACGGCGACGGCACGCCCGCCGACGGTCCGGGTAACCGGTACCGCACGCCCGTGCGCCCCGCCGCTCGGGGCCTCTGCCGTCGGGGTCCGGCCCGGGTGCCCACCGTTTGGATTTCCCGCCGTGCCGGCCTGGCTCGGCATGGTGCGCAGATACACGCCGTCGACCCGGCCGCTGCTACGGCGCAGCACCGTCTCCCGGATGGACGGCCACGGAACATGCTGCCGTCCCTGCCGCACGCCGCTCGCCGTGAGCGCCAGCGCGCCCGTGAATCGTGCGACGCCGTACGCCACCTTCCCGACGAAGACGCCGATGCCGAGCGCGACGAGGCTCCGGACCAACTCGCTCCATTCGTGATCGGGCAGCCTCGCCAGTAGCCCGAACGCGAGGACGGTCGGCACGGCCACCGAGCTTCCCAGTTGGGCCCACTCCACCAGCGAGCGGCGTGCCACCAGCCCGGCCTCGACCCCGTACCGACCCGCGACCCGCGCCCGCCACACCAGCCGTGCCCGGCGACGCGGTCGCCACCGGTGCGACAAGAGCAGCTGGCCGCCGGCAAGTAGCCAGATGAGCAGGCCGACGTCCCATTCCTCGTGGGTATCCAGCGGCATCCGCGACACGACCAGCGCCACGGCCCCACCCGCGACCCCTCCGACCAGCAGCGCGAAACCCCGCCGTCCCGTCAGCCCTCGCCCCTCCTGCACACCGGAAAGGGTAGGACCTCCCGCCCACGGTTGATCATGGAGCTGTGGTGGTCGGTACGACCAGTTAGGCACCTTTGTCAGGCACCACAACTTCATGATCGACGGAGAGAGCGGGCGGTGGGCGGGGCGTCGAGGGGTTTCAGCCCAGGCGGGTCAGGCCGGCGGCGGCGCGTTCCACGATCAGGCAGCGGTCCTCGACGTAGTCGATCCCGGCGTCGGTGGCGATACGGCGCGCCTCCGGCGAGACGATGCCGAGCTGCAGCCACACCGCCGGCGCGCCGATCGAGACCGCCTCCCGGACCACGTCGACCGCGTCGTCGGCCGGGCGGAACACGTCCACCAGATCGACGGGCTCGGGGATCTCCGCCAGCGAGCGGTAGACCCGCTCGCCGAACAGCTCGTCGGCGGTCGGGTTGACCGGAATGATCCGCCACCCGTACCGCTGCATCTGCAACGGCACGCTGTGCGCGGCCTTGCGCGGATCGCGGGACGCGCCCACGACGGCGATCACGGCGGCGTCGGCGAGGATCTGTTGAGGTGAGCGCACCTGCCGACTCTAACTCCGATGATCAGGGCGTGCCTCCCAGTGCGCGACGCAGCCGGTCGTACTCCTCCGGCGTGCCGATCGCCGCCCGGTGCTCGGGATGGCGGACGTAGTGCGTGACGGCGGCGGCCAGGAGCGGCGGGGCCACGTCGAGGTCGCGCAGCCACACCCGCGCCTCGGCCCGGCGGCGACCGCGCCCCACCACCTCGTGTGGTCGAGCCAGGGGCAGGCGGAGGGCGGTGTCATGTTCCTTCACCGGTGGCGGTCCGAGGGGGTCCAGCGCCGACCAGGGTACGGAGACCGCACGCAGCGGACCGTCCGACGCCACGCCGTCGGCGGTGATCCGGAGCATCGGGAGCCGCGTCCACTGCCGATGTGCGACCACCCCGGTCACCGTCAGCGAAGTCGCCAGGAACAGCCACCAGAAGACATCCCGCTCCCACCGGCCGTACCAGATCAGCTGGAAGGGCAGCCAGATGAGGAGAACGGAGTGGAACGTGACGAAACGCTGTGGCGGCGCGTAGAACCCCGATCCGTCCGGTGCCTGCCGGAGGTGGGCTCGGCTGGGCCGCCGAACGAACCCGTAGTACGCGACCAGCAGGCCGACGGTGGCCACCGGGAGACCCGTAGCCCGGCCCTCGAGGACCAGGGTGAGCACTCCCAGGAGCACGCCGAGGAGAAGAGCGGTAGCGGCGGCGCGGCGCTGTCGCCGTAGGGCACCGGTCATGATCTCCCGCACGGCGGCAGCGTAGCGGTGCCCGGCTAGAGCAGGCTGAGCTGCTCGGGTGCCGGCGGTGCCGGTGCCGGATCGGGAGGTCGGCGGTCGTCGCCGCGTTCGCCCCGGTGCAACCCGTGTCGCCGCGCCGCAATCCGCACCCGGGCGGTCAGTTCCCGCTGGTACGACTGCGGCGCGTACGAGCCCGCGTGGTAGAGCTCGCGGTAGCGGGGGACCAGGTGGGAAAACTCGCGGCCGAGCCAGCGCGCATACCACTCCCGGGCGCCCGGGCGCAGGTGCAGCGCCAGGGGCGTCACGCTCGCGGCGCCGGCGGCGGCGATCGCCGACACCGTCGCCTCGATCGACTCGTCGTCGTCGCTGAGGCCGGGCAGGATCGGCGCCATCAGCACTCCGACCGGGAAGCCGGCGTCGGCGAGCCGGCGGACCGCGTCCAGGCGGCGGCGGGGGCTCGGGGTGCCCGGTTCGACCGCCCGCCACAGCCGTTCGTCCACGAAACCCACCGAGAACGAGACGCCCACCCGGGTCACCTCGGCGGCTTGGCGGAGCAGCGGCAGGTCACGCAGGATCAGCGTGCCCTTCGTGAGGATCGAGAACGGGTTGGCGAAGTCCCGGAGGGCTCTGATGATCTCCGGCATGAGCTGGTAGCGACCCTCGGCGCGCTGGTAGCAGTCCACGTTGGTGCCCATCGCGACGTGCGCACCGCGCCAGCGGGGGGCGGCCAGTTCCCGGCGAACCAGCTCACCGGCGTTGACCTTGACGATCACCTTGCGGTCGAAGTCGGCGCCGGCGTCCAGGTCCAGGTACGTGTGCGTGTTGCGGGCGAAGCAGTTGTGGCTGACCACGCCGTCGGCGATGAAGTCGCCGGTGCCGGTGGTGATGTCCCACAGGGGAAGGTCGACGCCGAGCGGCTCGACGGCGGCCACCCGGGGTGCCGCACCGCGGGGTACCGGTGCGCCTTCGACGAGCCGCCCTGCCGTGCCCCCGGTGAGGTGCAGGAACCGCAGCCGCTCGCGGAGCCCACCGGTCAGCCGGATCTGCCGGGGCCCGCCGGGCAGGTTGTGGTCCTCCCGGACGGACGTGAAGCCGAAGTGCTCCAGCGCCGCGGCGACCTCGTCGAAGACGTCCCCGGCCGGCAGGCCGATCCGCAGTGCGTCGCCGCTGCACCGCCCGCCCCGGGCGAAAGCCCCCGCCAGCAGGCCCAGGAGCCACTCGTCGGTCGACGCGTCCGGCCGGTCGCCACCGCTGGTCGCCCAGCGGTGCCCGCGGTCGTGGTCGGCGGAGCCCTTGGGACCCTCGGCGAAGGAACCGGTGCCCAGCAGCCGCTCGCCGGGCACCAGTCGCCGCCGGCGACCCGGGTCCGGTGCGACGTACCGCCAGCCCTCGTCGGACAGGAAGCGGTGGTCGCCGCTCGCCACCAGGCTGGTGCCGTCGTCGAGGGTCAACCGGTAGGCGGGCTTGACCGTGGACCACGTGGCGCGCACGGTCGTCACGACGTAGCGGCGACGACCACCCCGGCGTTCGGTGCCGAAGATCCGGTCGCCGACCCTGAGGTCGCGGATCTGTCGAGGCCGACCGTCAGCCATCAGGACCGGCGTGTCGCCGGAGAGGCAGTACACGCACGCGTGGCTGCAACCGCGGTAGGGATTGATGGTCCACTCGAACGGGACGCGGGAGGCGCCCGGCACCCGGTTGATGATCGACTTGGCGTGGACCTCGTAAAAGGTCATGCCGGCGAACTCGGGGGTGTCGAAGGTGCGTGCGACGGCGCCGGGCAGCGCCAGCGGCAGGGGTGGTGTCGCTGGCGCTGACCCGTCGGGACGTCCCTCGTCCGGGGGAGCGGAGAGGTTGTCCCAGCGCATGGCCACTATTCGAACACATGTACGAGGATAGCGCAAGCAACGCGGCCGGCCCGGTCGGGCCGGCCGCGGCGGGTGTCGCGAAACCTCAGTGCTTGTGCTCGGCGAGCTTCTTGCGGACGTCGTCCATGTCCAGTGCCTCGACCTGTTCGATCAGGTTCTCCAGGGCGGACTCGGGCAGTGCGCCCGGCTGCGCGAAGACGATGACGCCGTCGCGGATCGCCATGATGGTCGGGATGGAGCGGATGTCGAACTTGGCGCCCAACTCCTGCTGCGCCTCGGTGTCGACCTTGCCGAAGACGATGTCCGGGTGCTTCTCCGAGGAGCGCTCGTAGACCGGGGCGAACCGCTTGCAGGGGCCGCACCAGTCGGCCCAGAAGTCGACGAGCACGATGCCGTCGCGGCCCGCCATCTCGTCGAAGTTTGCCGTGGTCAGCTCAACGGTTGCCATGGGAATCTCTCCGATCACCGCGGAATAGCTACGTCTGGTGGAACCAGGGCGTACCTCGTCGAATTCCCGCCCTCGGGGGGCCGAAACGCCCCCGCCCCGACGGGGCCGCCGTGGCGATCACCGTCATCGACGGCCATCGGTACCGGGCGGAGCTGCGTTGCGCAAGTGCACGTCGCATTTGCGTGACGACCCGTGATGGGAGCGTTTCCATAGAGATCGGACACTCGATTGGCTACGAATCGGTAACTTGACGCTTGACATGGACCTATCACGGTGGTGGAGATCGCCCTCACACACGATCTCCGTTACTCCAAGTAGTGTTACAAAAAGATAAATGTGATCCCCGTCTCTGTCGGGGTGTTGCTCGTGTGGGGCAGAATCTTCCGCATCAGAGCGTGGGCGGCGGGTGCCGGGGAGGGCCCCGCCGCTCATTGCGTCCGGCCCCGGGTGACGCCGGTGTGACATATCCCCGCCGCCGCCGCCCCGCGCATCGCCTTAACACCTCATAAGGCATGCTGTGCCGAACTCCATCGCCGCCCGTCGAAGGGGACAAGGATGCAGTTCGGCCGCTACTACGAGGAGTTCGAGGTCGGCGCGGTCTACCGGCACTGGCCGGGGAAGACGGTCACCGAGTACGACGACCACCTCTTCTGCCTGCTCACCATGAACCACCACCCGCTGCACATGGACGCGCACTACGCCGAGACGTCCAGCCAGTTCAAGCGCAACGTGGTGGTCGGCAACTACATCTACTCGCTGCTCCTCGGCATGTCGGTGCCGGACGTCAGCGGCAAGGCGATCGCGAACCTGGAGATCGAGTCCCTGCGGCACGTCGCGCCCACGTTCCACGGCGACACCATCTACGGCGAGACGACGGTGCTGGACAAGCGGGAGTCCTCCTCGAAGCCGGACCGCGGCGTGGTCGCCGTCGAGACCCGCGGCTACAACCAGGACGGCACGCTTGTGTGCGTGTTCCGGCGCAAGGTCATGGTGCCCAAGAAGGAGTACGCGGCCGCGGCGGTCGCCGAGGGCGTCGACCCGGAGCGGCCGAGCTTCCCCGAGCCGCGCTGACCGCGTACCCCCTGGCGCCGGGCATCCCCGGTGGTGCCCGGCCCGGCGGGCGACGTCTCGACGTTTGGTGATTTATGGGGCCGTGCCCGCTCAATCGGGGCATATGCTGACGCCGGAGGTCCTCATGAGCCACTCCGTCGCCGGAGAGCCGCCCGCTACCGGCCGCCGCGCCGCACCGCTGACCACCGCCGTCTACTCCGTCGCCGAGTGGGACCTGCTCACCACCCTGCCCGGCCGGACGGTCGTGGCCGCCGCCATGCCGGCACCGGGACGGCCGGCGCGGGGGGTCGCCGCCGGCCTGGCCGGCCTCGACGCCGTCGCCGCCGGTCGGGCTTTCGACAGCGACCTGGTGCGCGCCGTGGTGGCCGCGATCTACGCCCGACACGACGGGCCGCCTCCGGGAGCGGCCGGCCGGCTCACCGACGTCGTCGACCTGCTCGCCGACGCGCGGGCCGCGGCCCGGGTGCTCGACCGGCGGGCCGACCCGGCCGACTCCGCGGCGTACCGGCAGTGGGTGCAGTCGATCGCGGCCCGGGTGTGCCGGGCGGAGACGGACGGGAACCCCGCTCCGGCCGACCGCCGGTTCCTCGACCGGCTCGGCGGGGCGCTGGGGCTGCGCTGAGCGACCCGGCCAGGTGGCCGTACTGTCTTGTGACCGTGACCGGTGACCAGCTCGACGTCGGCGTGGGCCCCTGGGCGGGCGACCCGCCGGACGACCCGCGGTACGACCCGGAGCTGCTCGCGGCCGGCGACCGGCGCAACGTCGTCGACCGCTACCGCTACTGGCGGCGCGAGGCGATCGTGGCGGACCTCGACCGGCGCCGGCACGACTTCCACGTGGCGATCGAGAACTGGCAGCACGATTTGAACATCGGCACGGTGGTCCGCAACGCCAACGCGTTCCTCGCCGCCGAGGTCCACATCGTCGGCCGGCGCCGGTGGAACCGGCGGGGCGCGATGGTGACCGACCGCTACCAGCACGTCCGACACCACGAGACGATCGAGGACTTCACCACCTGGGCGGCCGGCGCCGGACTGCCGCTGGTGGGCATCGACAACCTGCCGGGCTCCCGGCCGCTGGAGACGACCACGCTGCCGCGGCGGTGCGTACTGCTCTTCGGCCAGGAGGGGCCGGGGCTGTCCGACGCCGCCCGCGCGGCCTGCGCCCAGCTCTACTCGATCGCCCAGTACGGCTCGACGCGTTCGATAAACGCGGGTGTGGCGAGCGGCATCGCCATGCACGCGTGGATCCGGGCCTACGGCGGGCCCCCGCCGGCCTGAGCCGCCCGCCGACCGCCGGAGCCGGGCGCGGCGCCGCGGCCGCCGCCGCGGGTGTTTCCGCAGCCACCGGGCCGAAACGGCCGCTCCGCTTGACGCCGTGGCCCGGCGGGGTGACGGTGGGGTGGTGAGCGTCGCGGTGAGCTGTCCCCGGTGCGGTGGCGAGGTCCGCCCACCGGACCTCATGCACTCCGAGTCCCGGTGCCTGCTGTGCGGACCGGTCGCGCCGCTGCACGTTCCGGAACACATAAACGCGGACATCGTCGCCAGCGTCGTCGACCGCATCACCGCCTCCGCCGACCCACCGCGCCGGGCGCCGGTCCCGCTCTGGTGCCCGTGGCCGTTGCCGCCGGGCTGGACCCTGACCGGCGTGGCGTACGCCGGTGACGACCGTACCGGGGTGCGGGCCACCGCGGTCGCCTGCGCCGGGCCGGAGCCGCTCGGCGGCGGCCCGGCCGACCTGGTCTTCGTCGCCGAGGAACCCGGTGTCGGCCTGGCCACGCGGTTCGCCGGGATCACCGGGCCGGACCCGGGTCCGCAGCTCACCGAGGCGCTGACCGACCCCGGGCCGGGACACCCGGAACATCACGGGCAGGCCCGGATCCGGGTGGCCGGTCACCCGACTCCACTGTGGTTGCTGGACGCACCGACGGATAGAAGCGCGTACGCGGGCGAAGCTCGGGGAATGTGGCTGCATGCGATAGCCTGGCCGGCGAGTGCGGGACATCTGCTCGCCGAGGACGTCGTCCTGCGCGACCTCACCGAGTGGACGCCACCCGAGCTCGTGTACGGCGCACCATCTCCGTATCTGCACGGGAAGGCTTGACAAGTCCCCCGGAATGTCGGAGAACGGACGCAGGAAATAACTGTACGACACCACGCTGATACTGTGAGTGCTGCTGCGGTAAACGGACCCGGCGCCGCGCGAGAGGATGGCCCGCCATGGTCAAGAAGGTCCTCACCTGGGCCGGGATCGCATTCTTGATCTTCTTCATCGCCTACCGGCCGAACTCCGCCGCCGATGTCTTCAAGTCGCTGGGCGGCGGCATCGTGGACATCGCCCAGGGCTTCGGCGACTTCTTCACCAACCTCGTCGCCTAGCCGCCCATGGGCAGCCCCTCCGGTCCACCCTTCGACCCTGACGACCCCGACCGGGAGCGCCGGGAACGAGACACGGAGCCGATCCCCCGCGTCAACCCCGACGACGGTCCGGGCTACGGCTCCGGTCCGGGCCTGTCCGACGGCCCCTCCCTGTCCGGCGGGGCGAGCCTCGGTGACGGCCCGGGCTACGCCGGCGAGGGCCGGTCGGGCCGGGCGTGGATCCGCGACCCCGAGGGCGGCTACCAGCCGCCGCAGATCTCCGAGGACGAGCTCGCCGGCCTGCGGGCCGACGCGGCCGGCATGACGCCGCGGCGGGTCCTGCCCCTGGAGGACGAGCCCAGTTCGCTCGTCGCGCGCTACCTCTTCCCCACCGAGCGGTACCGGGGGGAGTGGAAGCGGCACTGGATCCATCTCGCGACACCCCTGCTCATCGGCATCGCCGCGACCTTCGTGCTCGGTTACCTCTCCGGTTTCCTCGCCGGCCAGGACGTCGGCGCGCTGACCACCGTCGCGGTGCTGCTCTGGTTCGCGGTGATGGGCTGGGTGGCGTGGAAGGTCGCCGACTGGTGGTACGACCGCTTCATCCTGACCAACAAGCGGGTGATGGTGGTCAACGGCATCATCACCCGTCGGGTCGCGATGATGCCGCTGGTCCGCGTGACCGACATGAAGTACGAGCAGACGCCGGCCGGGCGGGCGCTCAACTACGGCACGTTCGTGCTGGAGTCCGCCGGTCAGGAGCAGGCGCTGCGCGAGATCAAGAACCTGCCCAACCCGAACGAGCTCTACCTGCGCGTCGTCGAGGAGATGTACGAGCCGCAGGCGGTCGAGGCGCGGCTGGGCAAGGAGGCCGACGAGGCGAAGGCCGACGACGGTGCCTGAAGGTTTCTGTCCGAACATCTGATGAACAGCGCACCATTTTCCGTGGGAGCCTGCTGGCAGGACGGGGGACGGAGGTTGGGCGGTGGCGAGCAGGGACCTTCGGGAGGAGGAGTTCCGCGAGTTCGTCGCGGCGCGTTCCGGCGCGTTGCTGCGGACGGCGTACCTCCTCACCGGGGACTGGGCCACCGCCGAGGACCTGCTCCAGACCGCGCTGACCAAGACCTACCTGGCCTGGAAGCGGCTCGGCGGTATCGAGGCGGTCGAGCCGTACGCCCGGCGTGTCATGATCAACACGTCGACCAGCTGGTGGCGACGGCGCTGGCATGGTGAACGCCCGACCGAGGTGCTGCCCGAACGCGCCGGCGCGGACGAGATCGAGCGGCAACTCGACCGGGACCTGCTGTGGCGGCACCTGAAGGCGCTGCCGACCCGCCAGCGGGCGGTGCTGGTGCTGCGCTTCTACGAGGACATGTCCGAGGCGCAGACCGCCGCCCTGCTGGACATCTCGCCGGGCACGGTCAAGAGCCAGACCTCCCGCGCCCTGACGACCCTGCGCAAGCGGATGGGTGTGGACACCGCCGACCTCCCCGCAGACCCCGCTCCGCTGCGGCAGCGCGCCGCCCGACCGACCGCCGCGCCCGCTCCCCGGCCCGCCGCGCCGGCCCCGCCGGTCGACCCGCGTCCTGGCGAGCCGACCGTCCTCGGTGGCCCGCCGACCTCCTCCGCACCCCGGCCCGACGCCGCTCGGACCGCCCCGGTGCCGGTCGGAGCGCGGACCGGCCGCCCGGGTGGTGCCGCCGAGGCGCCGGCCGGGGAGGGTCGGTGAGCGGCACCGCGCGTCGTGACAACCGGACCGCGCCCCCGGCGCGTTCAACAGACGTGACACGGGACGAGCTGGAGCAGGCGGTGCGCGAGGCGTTCGGCCAGCAGGTCGCCGAGCCGCGCCCGCCCGCCGCCGACCACGCCGGCGTCGCCGTCCGGCGTGCCCGGCGCGCGCAGCGCCGCCGTACCGTCGCCGGCCTGGCGCTGGCCGCGGTCACCACGGTCGCGGTCAGCACGGGGATGATGCAGCTTCTCGCCGACCCGGCGGTGGTACCCGGGCCCGCCGTCATCGGGCTGGGCGAGACCGAGCCCTCCCGGCAGCCCGCCCCGACTCCCGCACTCCCGCACCCGGGACCAGCCGGGGTCGAACTGATCGTGAAGGACGTCCTGGTCACCGCCGCCGCCCGGCGGGTGACGCTGACCGGGGTCGGCGCCATCGAGTGGGCCCAGCGGTACCCGGAGGCCAGTGCCTGGCTGCTCGTCGGTGCGGAGACGCCAGCCGGGCGTTCGCTGTGGATCGCGCGTCCGAACGGGGTGACGCAGGTCCTGCTGGCCGGCGCGAAGGAGATCGTCCTGTCCCGCGACGGACGCCACGTCGCCTGGAGCGAGGGCAGCGTGCTGGTCAAGGGCACCGTCATCAACAACCAGGTCATGGTCGTGGCGCGACATCCCGCACCGGAAGGGGCCAAGCCGGTCGGCCTCGTCGGCGACGACGTGCTGCTGCGGCTCCACCCCGACCGGGGCGGGTACGGACTGTGGGACCCGGTGACGGGCCGTACCGCGACGGAGGGCGGAGCCGGCGTCCGCCACGTCCACGGGGTACGGCCCGACGGCCTGCTCGTCGGGCAGATCCTCGCCGGTACGCCACGCCGTCCCTGCCTGGCGTTGCTCGATCCGGCAGAGGCGCTGACCGTGGTCCGGAGCGCCTGCGGCCACGCGCTGAGCGGGGACGGGCGCGGCTCGGTGTCACCCGACGGCCGCTGGCTGCTGGTCAACGGCGACGGCGGTGCCCTCCTGGTGGATCTGGACGGGCTCGGCCCCGATGGGATGGTGCGCGCGGCCGGCCCGTCGCTGACCGGGCCGGTGTCGTGGTCGCAGAGCGTCGCCGTGCACGTCCTGGAGGGCAACCGGCTGGCGCGGATCGTCCCGGACCGGGTGCGGGCCGGGCAGCCGGTGGGCAACTTGCTGATCTCCAGCGTGCCGCCCGGTGCCACCGTGCTGCCGGTGGCCGGCACCGGCTTCTGAGCCCGGTCCGGCCCGTGCCGTCAACCGCCGCGCGGCCCATCCGGTAGCGTCTGGCGCGATGAGCCCGCGGATCGATCCGCACGCGCACTCCACCGCCAGCGACGGGACCCTGACCCCGGTGGAGCTGGTGCGCGCGGCGGCGCAGGCCGGCTTGGACGTCGTCGCGATCACCGATCACGACACCACCGCCGGCTGGGATCCGGCCGTCCGCGCCCTGCCACCCGGGCTGCGCCTGGTTCGCGGTGCGGAGCTGTCCTGCCGGTGGTACGGCGAGGAGCCGGCGGTGCCGCTGCACCTGCTCGCGTACCTCTTCGACCCGGCCGACCCGGACCTGACGGCGGAGCTGGCCCGGGTGCGCCTCGCCCGCGAGCAGCGCGGCGAGCGGATCGTCCGGCTGCTCCAGGCCGACGGCATCGACGTGAGCTGGCCGGAGGTCCTGGCCGGGGCGGCCGGGGGGACGGTGGGCCGGCCGCACATCGCCCGGGCGCTCATCCGGGCCGGGCTGGTCGCGACCACCACCGAGGCGTTCGGCCCGGACTGGCTGGGCGAGCGCTACCGGCTGCCCAAGGAGGACATCGAGGTCTTCCAGGCGGTCCGGCTGGTCCGCGCCGCCGGGGGTGTGCCGGTCTTCGCCCACCCGCGGGCCACCCGGCGGGGGCGCATCGTGCCGGACGAGCTGATCGCCGACCTCGCCGCCGCCGGGCTGGCCGGGCTCGAGGCGGACCACGAGGACCACTCGCCGGCCGAGCGGGCGCACGTCCGGGCCCTCGCCGCCGACCTGGGCCTGCTGGTCACCGGCTCGTCGGACTTCCACGGCGCGCACAAGACGGTCCGGCTGGGCGCGTTCACCACCGGGGTCGAGGCGTACGAGCGGATCGTCGCGGCCGGGGTGACCGAGGTCGCTTCCGGCTGATCCGGGTTTCGGCCGGGAACCGCGCGGCTAGGTTGATCCGGTGGATCTCAAGCTCTTCGGCGAGGTCTTCGTGACCCTCCTGGTGATCGTCGACCCGCCGGGCATGATGCCCATCTTCCTGGCGCTGACCGGCCCCCTGCCGGCCCGGGACCGGAACCGGGCGGCATGGCAGGCCGTGGCGCTCGCGCTCGGCGTGATCGTGATCTTCGCGGTCGCCGGGCAGACCCTGCTCGACTACCTGCACGTGGACCTGCCCGCGCTCCAGGCCGCCGGCGGCCTGCTGCTGGTGCTCGTCGCCCTGGAACTGCTGACCGGCAAGGCGGACGATCCCAGCCAGCAGGCCACCTCGAACATCGCGCTGGTGCCGCTGGGCACCCCGCTGCTCGCCGGTCCCGGTGCCATCGTGGCGACGATGCTCTTCGTCCAGCAGGCCGAGGGCGCGGCCGACGTCACCGCGATCGCGGCCGCCATCGTCGCGGTGATGCTCACGGTCTGGGTGGTGCTCCGCTTCTCCGGCGGGATCGTCAAGGTCCTCCGGCCGGGCGGAATCGAGGTGCTGACCCGGATCGCCGGCCTGCTGCTGGCGGCGATCGCGGTGCAATTGATCGCCGACGCGGTGGCCGCGTTCGTCGCCCAGTACGCGACCATGGGCTGACCGTGTCGGTGCCGGGTGGCAGGATCGCGGTGTGCGACGAGCCGGCCGACCCTCCACCTCCCCGCCGCGGCCCCGTGCCGCCGAGCCCGAGCAGCTCGGCTTCGAGGGCATGCCGGAGCGGCTGTTCGTCTGCACCCCCAGCAAGCTCGGGGCGTACGAGGACTGCCCCCGGCGCTACCGCTACTCCTACGTGGACCGGCCGGCCCCGCCGAAGGGTCCGCCCTGGGCGCACAACTCGCTCGGCGCCAGCGTCCACACCGCCCTGAAGAACTGGTACGCGCTGCCCGCCGACCGGCGCCGGCCGGAGGCGCTCGCCACCCTGCTCAAGGGCACCTGGGTCCGTGACGGCTACCGGGACGACGAGCAGGAGCGGGCCGCCTACCGGCGGGCGCTGGGCTGGCTCGAGGCGTACGTGGGGACGCTGGACCCGGAGACCGATCCGCTGGGCGTGGAACGGGTGGTCGCGGTGAAGACCGGGGTGCTGGCGTTCAACGGCCGAACCGACCGGATCGACTCCCGCCAGGGCCCATCCGGCCCGGAACTGGTCATCGTGGACTACAAGACCGGCCGCACCGGGCTGGACGCCGACGACGCACGTGGCTCGCAGGCCCTGGCGCTCTACGCGTACGCGGCCGAGCGGGTGTTCCGCCGGCCGTGCCGCCGGGTGGAGCTGCACCACCTGCCGACCGGGACGGTCGCCGCGCACGAGCACAGCCCGGAGTCCCTCGCCCGGCAGGTCGGCCGGGCCGAGGAGACGGCACGGGACATCATGGCCGCCGAGCGGTCGGTCGCCGACGGCGGCGACCCGGACGACGCCTTTCCCGCCGCGCCCGGTCCGCGCTGCGGCTGGTGCGACTACCGGCGTACCTGCCCGGAGGGCGCGCAGACGCCGGGGAAGGAGCCATGGGCCGCCGTCGACCGGGCCGGCGACACCTGACCGGACCGGCGACCCGGGCGGTCAGCGGGCGAGCGGAGCGCCGGCCAGCCGGGCGGCGCGTTCCTTGGCGGCCTGCTGCAGCGGCCCCTCCCGCCACCGCCGGGGCAGCGCGGCAAGCGCCAGCCGCAGCCCGCGGACGGTCAGGTCCGCCGAGAGCGCGGTGGTCGGCAGGCCGAGACCGCCGTAGCGCCGCCGGGCCCAGGCCGGCAGCAGCGCCAGAGCTGTGCCGGCGATCCCGAAGTACGCCCAGCGGGGCGGCCCGAGGGTCAACCCGACCCGGGCCGGAAGGCTCACCTTCCACGGCAGCGGAGGGGCCGTGAGGAACAGCGCGGTCTCGGCGGCCTCGCGGGTCATCCGCAGCTCGGGCTGGATCCGGCGGTAGTACGCGGCCACCTCGGCGGCCGTACCGGGAACGGTGTCCGGGTCGAGTCCGACCAGGGCGGCGGCGCGCCGCTGCTCGGTGTAGTAGCCGTCGACCTCCGCGTCGGTCAGCGGCAGCCCCGCCCGGCGCGCGGTGTCGAGGAACGATTCCACCTCGGTGACGTGCACCCAGCGCAGCAGGTCGGGCTCGTCGATCCGGAACTCCTCGCCGGTAACCGGGTCGGTGGCGCGCAGCCGCGCGTGCAGCCGGCGCAGCCGCTGCCCGGCCGCCTCCGCCTCGGCCGTGGTGCCGTAGACGGTGGTCCCCACGTAGGTGGCGGTCCGGACCAGGCGGCCCCAGGCGTCCGAGCGGTAGTTGCTGTTCTGTGCCACCCCGGCCATCGCCCGTGGATGCAGTGCCTGCAGGTAGAGCGAGCGCAGGCCGGCGACGATCAGGATCGGCTCGTCGTGCACCTTCCAGGTGACCGAGCCGGGGCCGAACAGGCCGAGATCGTCGGAGTCCACCGACCAAGAGTGCCACGCGGCGGCGTGCCGCCGGCGGTGTCGGTCAGTCCTCGGCCGCGCGCCGGGCCTGGCAGGCGGGACAGAGGCCCCAGAAGGTCACTTCGGCCTCGTCCACCTCGAAGTGGTGAGCTGTGCCCGGGTCCAGGCAGGGGGCGCTGCCGACGGCGCAGTCGATGTCGGCGATGTCACCGCAGCCCCGGCAGACGACGTGGTGGTGGTTGTCGCCGACCCGCGCCTCATAGCGGGCGGGACTGCCGGCGGGCTCGATGCGGCGGGACAGCCCGGCCCGCGACAGCGCGCCGAGAACGTCGTACACCGCCTGGGTGGAGACCGAGTCGAGGCGCTCCCGGACCCGGCGGGTGATCTCGTCCACCTCAAGGTGGCCGCCCGCGGCCAGCACCTCGAGGACGGCGAGGCGCGGCCGGGTGACCCGAAGGCCCTTCGACCGGAGCAGCTCCTCACCTGTGGACATGAGCCAATGACAGCACGCGGGGCAGGGACCGACAACCGAGCTGCGGCGACAGGTGGTCCCGGCCACAGCCGGCGTTTCTGGAAAGACGGTGAACCGGGTGGATCAGGGGTGCGTGTAGCCCCGGTGAGAGTTTTCGGCGGGCGGGCCGGCGCACCGTAGGCTGACCTCCCGCGATCGCATCCTGCCGGAGGTGCCGATGTTCAAGGAGATCATGGGGTTACCAGCGCACGCGCTCGTGGTGCACGCGGTGGTCGTCTTCGTACCGCTGCTCGCGCTGGTGTCGATCGCGTACGTGGCGCTGCCCCGGTTCCGTTCCCGCCTCGACTGGGCGGTCGTCCTGCTCGCCGTGGCGGCACCGGTCACCGCGTGGGTGGCCGTGCGGTCCGGCGAGGAACTGACCGACGTGTTCGTGGCGCGCGGGCTGCAGGGCCCGATCGTCGACCAGATCTTCGAGCACTCCCGGTACGGCGACCTCACCTTCCGGTACGTGCTTCCACTGGCCTTCGCCGCCGTCGCGCTGCTCGTGCTGACCAGCGGTCACCCGCGGGTACCGAAGCTGCCGTCCTGGGTGACCCCGGCGCTGTCGGTGGTGGTCGTCGTGCTGGCCGCCGTCAGCCTCGTGTACGTCTACCTCACCGGGCACAGCGGCGCCGAGGCCGTGTGGGGCAACACGCTCTGACCCGGCCTAGAGGAGCAGGCGCGAGCAGAGGGTGCAGGTCAGCACCACGAGCACCACGCCGGCGACGGCGCCCACGATCCAGGTGACGCGCTGGGCCCGTTGCTCGGCGTGGTCGAGCTGCGCCATGTCCTGCGGGGGCAGCCGCCGCGGCGGTGGCGGCTGGACGTGCAGCGGTGGACGCCAGCCGGCCGGCGGCGGGGTGGTGGCCGGGGGACCGGCGTACCCGTCCGGCCGGCGCGACCGGTCAGGGGCGGCCGGGTCGGCGCCGGCGGTGTCGCGGGGGCCGGGGGCGGGCCGGCGCCAGTAGTCGTCCGGGGAGCTGCCGGGGGTCGTCACGTCGTCCGACGCTACCAACGGCGTGGCCGTCCGGTGCCCGGGCGCGCGGTCCCGGCGGTGCCGGGACTGCGCTACCGTTGCCGCTCGTGACCATCGAGGATCCGGGTTCCGCCGGGGTACGCGGCGACGACGACCGGCCGGTCGACCTGAGCGACGACGATTTCGTGGTGCTGCCCGAGCAGACCGTCGACGACACCGACCGGGGTTGGGGCGAGCGGGCCGGCGGCAACGACGACTGGCTGCTCGAACAGCGCCCGCCGCACTGGGACTGACGCCGCGCCGAACAGGCGGGCCCGGCCGGAGCCGCGGAGGTGGCGCCGGCCGGAGCGCTGCCCCGACCGGAGTCAGGACGTGGCGCTGGCGGCCGGGGCCTTGGCCGGGGACGAGCCGCTGGAGGCACTGCCCGACGAGCCGCTCGACGAGGTCGACGAGGAGCCGCTCGACGAGGTCGACGACGAGCTGCTCGACGAGCCGGAGTCGCCGTTCGACGCGGCGGGCTTGCCGGCGCTGGTGCCGTTGCCGGAGTCGGAGGAGCGGGAGTCGGTGCGGTAGAAGCCCGAGCCCTTGAACACGATCCCGACGGAGTTGAACAGCTTCCGCAGCCGCCCGTCACACGCCGGGCACTCGGTCAGCGGCTCGTCAGAGAAGGACTGCACCGCCTCGAGCTGGTGGCCGCACGCGGTGCAGGCGTACTGGTACGTGGGCACGTTCTCCTCCGGATCTGGCACGGCCGGTTGGCACTCGACGTCTTCGAGTGCCAATGGTGCGGCATCGCCCCGGATTCGTCCAGCGGAAGTGTGGGGCGCGACACCCGCCGGCCACCGGTCAGGCCGGGGCGGCGGCATCAAGCGTACGCAGGCCCTCGGCGGGGGTGACCACGGCACGGACCGGGCGGTCGTGCGGCTCGGCGGGCAGCGCGCCGACCAGCTCGCCGTCGTGCAGCGGCACCACGGTCAGCGCGGTCGCCGGCACCCGGGCGAGCGCCCGGTCGTACGAGCCGCCGCCGCGACCCAGCCGCACGCCCCGGCGGTCCACCGCGAGCGCCGGCACCACCACCAGTTCCGCGCTCGCGACGGCGGTCACGCCCAGCGGGGGCCAGGTCGGCTCCCGCATCCCGCGCCCGGCCGCCACCAGGTCCGCCGGGCCGGTCCAGGGCGCCCAGTCCAGGTCCAGGTCGTCGCGCAGCACCGGCAGCAGCAGCTCGGCGCCCTCCGGCAGCGCCGCGTGCAGCACCGCGGGCAGGTCCGGGCCGCCCGGCTCGGAGGCGACCGGCACGTACGCCGTCATCCGGCGCGGGCGCAGCCGGCGTACCAGGGCCACCAGCTCGGCCTGGACGCGCCCGGCGGCGTCGGCGCGCTGCGCGGCGGTCAGCGACCGGCGGCGGGCGAGCAGCGCGGCGCGCACGCCCCGCTTGGCGGCAGGGGGCACTTCCGCTCCATACGAAAATTCCGGCACGCAACACTCCTGACGCAAAGCTCATCACGGCGTGGCTCTGTGTCAGCATCGCAAGCATCGGCCGGCGAAGTTCCGGGGGGACCGAGTGACACTACGGGGGCGCCTGACCGCAGCCTTCCTGACGGTGGTGCTCGGCCCGGTCCTGGTCGGTGCGTTCTTCGTGGGGTCGGCGGTGGCCGCCGTCGACCGCAGCCGCTCCACCGAACGGCTCGCGGTGGCCGCCGCCGCCGTCCGCACCTCGATCGACGCGCTCTGCCAGCAGCTACGGGCGGCCGCCGACGCGGTGGCCCTCACCGGTGACCGCGCCACCGCCGCCGGCCAGGTGGTCAGCCGGGGCCTGGCCGTCGCCGTGCTGGTCACCGACGTCACCGGCCGGGTCGTCCACGCCACGCCGGGGGCGCCGCCCGCACCCTGGCGGGACTGCTCCACGGCCGACGCCGCGGCCGGACCGCCCCGGGCGCTGGCGGTCCGGGTGGACCTGCGGGACGCCGCCGGCGCGCCGCTGGGCGCGGTCACCGCCGCCCAGCCGGTCGACCCGGCCTTCGTGGCGCGGCTCGCGGCGGTCACCGGGGTGGCGGTCACCCTGCTCGACAGCACCGACGCACCCGCCCGGCTCCGGCACACCACCGAGTCGGACGGGGTACGCGACGCCGTGCTCGCCGCCGTCGGTCGGCTCGACAGCGAGCGGGTCGTCGGGACCGCGGACGGCCGGTACGTGCGCCGGGTCGGCCCGTCCGAGGGGCAGCCACTCCCGCTGGTGCTGTCGGTCCCCAGCGACCAGCCGCCCGGCCTGTACGCCGCACTGATCGCCGCCGTGTTGCTGGCCGCCCTGCTGGCGGTCGCCGCCGCCTGGCGGCTGGCCCGGGTCACCACCCGGCCGCTGGTCGAGCTGGCCGGGGCGGTCGACCGGGTGGCCCGGGGTGACCTGACCGCCCGGGTACCGGTGCGCAGCCGCGACGAGATCGGGCGGCTGGGCGGCGCCTTCAACCGGATGACCCGCGAGACCGGTACCTACGTGGCCGCGCTGACCAGCAGCCGGGACCAGCTGCGCGGCCACCTGGCGGTGCTGGGGGACACCCTGGCCAGCACTCACGACCTGCAACGCATCCTGCGGGTCATCCTGCACAGCGCGATCGCGGCGACCGGCGCCCGGGCCGGCGCCGTCCTCCTCGTCGACCCGGGCGGGCTGCTGGTCGCCCAGGCCACCGAGGGACTGACGCCACCCGACGGCGCGTCCGGGCCGGTGCGGGTGCCGCTGGGCAGCGGCGTGGTGGGCGCGGTCGCGGTGACCGGGGAACCGCGCCGGGGCCGGGTGGACCCGTCCGCCGTGCCACCGGGGGAGCCGCGCTGCCGCACGTACATCGCGGTGCCGTTCGCGGCGCCGGGCGGCGACGTCACCCGGGCCGAGGGTGCCGGCGGCCGGGTCGCGCCGGAGGGCGCGGCGCCGGCGGCGGTGCTTGGCGTGCTGGCCCTCTACGACCGGCTCGGCGGCGACGAGTTCGACGACGACGACCTCGTCACCCTGCGCACCTTCGCCGGCCACGCGGCGGTGGCGGTGGACAACGTGCGGGTGCACGAGGAGGCCCAGCGGCTGTCCCTCACCGACCCGCTGACCGGCCTGTGGAACTACCGCTACCTGCGCGAGTCGATCCGCCGGGAGGTGGAGCGGGCCAGCCGGTTCGGCCGCATGCTCAGCGTCCTCGCCCTCGACCTGGACCGCTTCAAGCACGTCAACGACACCTACGGGCACACCGCCGGGGACACGGTGCTGGCCGAGTTCGCCCGCCGGGTCCGTGGCGAGATCCGCGAGGTGGACCTCGCCTTCCGGCAGGGCGGTGAGGAGTTCGTGGTGCTGCTGCCGGAGACCGACGCCCGGGGCGCCACAATCGTCGCGGAGCGGCTCGGCGACGCGATCCGGACCACGCCGATCGCCGTCAACGGGCCGGGCGCGCCGGTCCTGGTGCCGGTGACCGTCTCCATCGGCATCGCCGTCTACCCCGATCACGGCAGCAACGGGCAGCAGGTGCTCGACGCGGCCGACGAGGCGCTGTACGCGGCGAAGGCCGGCGGGCGGGACACCTGGCGGGTCGCCCCGGCGGCGCGGGCCGCCCCGCCGGTCCGGGAGATCCCGGTGCCCGCCGGCGCGGTGAGCCCGGAGGACGGGCTGCCCCGGGCGGGCGCGGGTCGGGAAGCGTCCGACCCCGACACCGGCCCCGGGCCGGCCGCTGCCGGCGGCGGCGCGTCTTCCGGTCCTCACCCGCCACGACAGAGCCGTGGCCGATAGTCTCGCGACATGTCGGAGCACTCAGCGAACCCCTCAACGACGGCCGCGACCGGCCGCCCCCGCGCGGTCAAGGCTGTCATCCCGGCCGCCGGGCTCGCCACCCGGTTCCTGCCGGCCACCAAGGCCGTGCCCAAGGAGCTGCTCCCGGTGGTCGACCGGCCGGTGCTGCAGTACATCGTCGAGGAGGCCACCCAGGCCGGCATCAACGACGTCCTGCTGATCACCGGGCGCGGCAAGACCTCGATGGTGGACCACTTCGACCGCCGCCCCGACCTGGAGGAACGCCTAGAGAAGAAGCCCGACCTGCTCGCCGCCGTCAAGCGGACCGAGGAACTCGCCGCCATCTACACCTGCCGGCAGCCGGAACAGCTCGGCCTCGGCCACGCCGTCGGGTACGCCGAGTCGCACGTCGGTGACCAGCCCTTCGCGGTGCTGCTCGGCGACGAGTTCGTCAAGCCGTCCGAGCCGCTGCTGCCGGCCATGCTGGAGCTGCAGGCCCGCACCGGCGGCGTCGTGCTCGCCTTCTTCGAGGTCGACCCGGCCGAGACGACGCGGTACGGCATCGCCTCGGTCGAACCCGCCGAGCCGGAGTTCGGCGACATCGCCGACGTCGTACGGGTCACCGGCATGGTGGAGAAGCCGAAGCCGGAGGACGCCCCGAGCAACCTCGCCGTGCTCGGCCGCTACGTGCTGCCCGGGCGCATCTTCGACGCGATCCGGCGCACCGAACCGGGCAGCGGTGGCGAGATCCAACTGACCGACGCGATGGAGATCCTCCGTACCGAGGGGGTGCCGGTGCACGCCATCGTCTACCGGGGCACCCGCTACGACACCGGCATGCCGCTGGGCTACCTGCAGACCGTCGTGCAGATCGCCGCCGAGCGCGAGGACCTCGGCTCCGAGTTCCGCAAGTGGCTTGTCGAGTTCGTCAACTCCGACGCGTCGGGCGGTCCGAGTACATGACCGCGACGGCCGACGCCGAGGCGGCCGCGAACGAGTTGACGCCGCTCGCCGACTACCTGGGCAGTGTGCTGCGCAGGTTACGCGCGCTGCCTCCGCTCGACCTCGACCTCACCCAGGCGTACGGCAACGTCCTCGCCGAGGACGTCGCCGCCCCGCACTCCTTCCCGGCCTTCGACCAGGCGGCCGTCGACGGGTACGCGGCGCGCTGGGAGGACATCGCCGGCGGCGGCCGGGGCGTGGGCTACGTCCCGGCCCAGGCCGGCTCGCCGGGCGGCCGCGCCGTCCGGCTCAACGTGGTCGGTGACCTCGGCGCGGCGAGCTGGCGCCCGGTCCGGCTCACCCCGGGAGCCTGCTTCTCGGTCGCCGCCGGAGCGCCGCTGCCGATCGGCGCGGACGTGGTGGTCCCCGTCGAGTGGACCGACCAGGGCATGGCCGCGGTGGAGATCCACCGCACCCCCAAGCGCGGGTACGGCGTCCGCAAGGCCGGCGAGGAGATCAACGCCGGCGCCCCGCTCGCCCGCGCCGGCACGTACGTCTCACCGGCGCTGGTCGCGGTGCTCGCCGCCACCGGCATCGGGCACGTGGTGGTCCGCCCCAGCCCGCGGGTGGTCATCGTGGCCACCGGCGACGAACTCGTCGAGGTGGGCCGCGGCAGCCAGCCCGGCCAGGTGGTGGACGTCAACTCGCACGCGCTGACCGCCGCCGCCGCCGAGGTCGGCGCCCTCGCGTACCGGGTGGGGATCTGCGACGACGACCCCGAAGGGCTGCGCGGCCTGCTGGAGGACCAGACCCTGCGCGCCGACCTGATCATCACCACCGGCGGCACCGGGACCGGGCCGGGCGACATGGTGCGGCGCATCATGTCCCGGCGCGAGGGAAGCCGGGCCGGCCCGGTGACCTTCACCGAGGTGGCGCTCTACCCGGGCACCGCCCTGGGGTTCGGAACGGTCGGCCCGGAGGAGGTGCCGGTGGTGTGCCTGCCCGGCGAGCCGGGCGCCGCACTGATCGGCTTCGAGGTGCTGGCCCGGCCGGCGATCAACCTGCTCGCCGGGGCGGAACCGGTGTTCCGGCCCAGCGTCCGGGCACACCTGCTGGAGACGATCTCCTCACCGGCCGGGCTGCGCGAGTTCCGCCCGGCACACGTCGCCGAGCGGCGCGGCGGCGGCTACACCGTCCAGCCGCTGCGCGGTGGGCCGCTGACGCTGTCCGGGCTGGCCGAGGCGAACGGGCTGATGGTGCTCGGCGAGCGGGTCACCACCGCCGCCGCCGGCTCCACCGTGGACGTGTTGCTGCTGGACCGACGTCGGTGAGGTGTCTTGCCCTCGGTGCGCCGAGGGGCGGAGGATCGACCGAGTGAGCCTTCTGGGACGCCGTACGCCCGGCTGGCCGGTCGTGCTGATGGACGGCCTGGTGCTGCTGCGCCCGTACCGGCGTTCGGACGCCGCGGCCTGGTCCGAGGTACGCCGCGCCAACGAGGCCTGGCTCGCGCCCTGGGAGTCCTCCCTCCCCGGCGGCTGGGACGAGCTGAACTCGCCCGCCGCCTTCCGCTGGGTGTACCGCGACCAGCGCCGCTCGGCCCGGACCGGCGAGAGCATGCCGTACGCGGTCTGCCTGCGGGAGGACGGCCGGGAACGCCTGGTGGGGCACCTGAACATCGGCAGCATCGTGCGCCGGGCCTTCTGCTCCGGCTACGCCGGCTACTGGGTCGACGCCCGGGTCGCCGGGCGGGGAATCATGCCGACCGCACTGGCCCTGGCCGTGGACCACGCCTTCGGTCCCGGCGGGCTGCACCGCATCGAGGTCAACATCCGTCCGGAGAACCGGCCCTCCCGCCGGGTGGTGGAGAAGCTGGGCTTCCGCGAAGAGGCGTACCACGTGCGCTACATGCACATCGACGGCGCGTGGCGTGACCACATCGGGTACGCGATGACCAGCGAGGAGGTGGCCGCCGACGGCGGCCTGCTGGCCCGCTGGCACCGGTTGCGAGCGGCAACCGGGTGAACCGTCCCACCCGTGACGATCGGCGCGGCGTGGCCGCATCCGGCAGGACCGCCCGTAACCTCAGGTAACTGCAAGCTGCGGCAAACGCGGCCCGCCCGTACGATCCTCGCCCCCGAGGCTGATCGGTGAAAGATCCTGCGGTCGGGTGGCGGTTGCTCCGAACTCGGTGACGGGAGGGGTGAGGGTGCCGACGTCGGTGCTCCTCGCCGTCCTCGCCGCCGCCGGCCTGCTCGCTCTCGCCCCGGCCCTGGTCCGCCGGTACGACGCCACCGAGCGGCTGGCGGCGGAGCGGGCGCAGTCGACGGCGCGGGTGCTCCAGCGCCGCCGGCGGCGCCGGACTGTCCCGGGACGCCGGCCGGTGAACCCGCCGCGTACTCTCATCATCACCCTGAGTGAGGACGTGTCCACCGGCCGCCTGGCCGCGCCGGTCTCCGCCCCGCCCGCCGGGTCCCGCCGGTCGGACCGCCTGCGTGCGGTCCCCCCGGCGTCCCGTGGCCGGCGGCTGCGGACGGGCGACCCGGGCACCGGTGTCCGCTCGGGCGGTGGCCGGTCGAGCGCCGGCCGTCGCCGGCCGCCGCGACGCCGCCAGCACACCCCGGCCGTCTACCGGCGGCGTCGGGTGCTGGCCGCGCTGCTGCTGCTCAACACCACCGAACTGGTCGGCGTGCTTGTCGTCGGCCCCGGCTTCTGGATCAGCTTCGCGGTCACCGGCACCCTGCTCATCGTGTACGTCGTCCACCTCCGCTCCCGCGCGCTCGCCGACCAGCGCCGCCGACGCGCCCGGGCCCGCGAGGCGGCCTGGCTGGCCGCGCGGCAGGCCGAAGTGCGCCGGGAGCAGGCCCGCCGGGCAGCGGCCCGCCGCGAGGCGCAGCGCCGCCTGGCCGCCCAGCGCGAGGCGGTACGCCGTACCGCGATGGGCCTGGACCGGCCGGCGGACCTGCCGGCGGCGGCCAACGGCGGCACCGTCTCCTACCGGCGTACCGGCGGCCTGCGGGGCCGCCCGTACCAGTCCGGCGGCGGCCCCCACTCAGCCTGACCACCCCCTGACCGCGCCGCGCCGCGCGCCCCGCGGCCTCGCGCCGCGCGCGCCGCGAGGCCGCAACTTCGGGGAAGTTGTGGCCTCGTGCGCAGGTGAAGGGCGCAACTTCCCCGAAGTTGCGGTGTCCCTGGCGGTCGGCCACCTCGATGCGCAGCTTCCGAGGGGGCCCTGGCCGCCGCGTCGGCCGGGGGCAGTTCGCGGGGAGGGCCGGTGACCTGTTAGCCTTGTCGCCGGCCCGCCCGGTGCACGCCGGGTGGGACCGACGCCGGTCCGCCGGCGGAGGGGCTGTGGCGCAGACCGGTAGCGCACCTCGTTCGCATCGAGGGGGTCAGGGGTTCAAATCCCCTCAGCTCCACCCAGCTCAAAGGCCGTTTCCGCCAGCCGGAGACGGCCTTTTTCGATCTTGTACAGCAGTGAAGTACAGCAGCGCCGAGGGTACGTGCGCAGGTAGGGTCCCTCGATGATCGTCTCGCAGTACGTGTACTTCGCGCTGAGCTCCGAGCGGGTTTCGGCCGCCGAGATCACCGCGAGGCTCGGCATCGAACCGGACGAGATTGCCGTTCGTGGCAGCCGCGTGGCTAGCCCTGCGAGGCCTGCGTGCCACCGGTGGAAGATCACCTGCCGCAAGCCCGGGTTGACGGTCGACGAACAGATCAGCCGGATCGTGGATCGGCTCTTCGACCACGCGGAACGCATCGGCGAACTTGCCGTGGAGCTGGACGCCATCGATGGAGAGCGCGGAGCGAGCGTGCTGCAAGTCGTCCGTGTGTTCGAGCATCCGGATGGCGAGGAAGAAGACCTGACCAGCCCGGTCGAAGGACTGGAGAAGCTCCCCGGTCAGCACCAGTTGCTGGGCTGGCATGTCGACGCCCGGGTGCTGGAGTTCCTTCGGTTGACGCGAGCCGAGCTTGACGTGGACGAGTACGCCTACGGATGAAGCTGGCTGTGGCTAGAGGAACTGCTCGCCGAGCCTGGTGAGGGCGGTTTCGGTCGCCTCCGAGGCGACCTGGGCGTAGATGTTCATGGTCACGGCGATCTGGCTGTGCCGCAGGATCCGCATCATGCCGCCACCTGCTCGGCACTGGTGACGGGTCGGGCCAGCCACCGGTAGTAGGGCTGACGAGCGATCTTCAACACCCGGCACGTCACCGCCACGGGGATCCCGTCGGCGGCCAGCTCGCTCACGAGCGGGTAGAGCCTTTTCCCGGCAGATGCGCCTGCGACAAGTAGGCAGCGGCCCGCCGCAGGACCTCGTTCTCCTGCTCCAACAACCGGATCCGCTTACGCGCCTCCCGCAGCTCGACCGACTCGCTGCCGGCCGTCCCAGGGGCGGCGCCGGCATCGACGTCGGCCTGGCGCAGCCACTTGAACAAGGTCATCGGGTGCACGCCGAAGTCCTTGGCGATCTGCTCAACCGTCACGCCTGGCTCGCGGTCACGAGCCACACGCACGACGTCGTCACGGAACTCTCGGGGATAGGGCTTGGGCACAGCGACATCCTTCCAGCCTGCCCACCGGGCAAGCCAACTCAGATGTCACCTATCGGTGCAGCAGACCCGCGGTATCACGGAGTTTCATTCCGAGCAGGTCACCGTAGGTGGCGCTGGCAATGCTGTCGAGCAGGTCCCGGAACACCTGGAGTTCGAAGGTAGCCCGCCGTTCGCGGATCAGCACCTCGTCTGCTCGCTTGCCTTGTCGCCAGGTGAGGAAGATGCCGAGGACCGCCAGACCGAGGGCGACAATGGCGGCGAGGGTGGCGGTGGCGTTGAGGAGCAGGGACGTCCAGTCAAACCAGGTCGGATCATCTGTCGGCACGTCTACCGACGGTGGCACACGTCCGCAAGAATCCCCGAGTCCAAGATCAGGCCGTTTACAGGCCGTCAGGCCGTCGCTAGGCCGTCAAATGTCGACCAACGATGACCACGACCGACCATCGACGCCCAGACATAGAACCAGCTCAGAGCCTTGGTCGCGGCTCTGAGCTGGTGGGCGACGGACGAGTCGACCTGTACGCCGGATTCTGCGAGCATCGGATCATGTCTCGGCCGCGCCGCGCGCTGATCGCCGGCACCCTGATGCTTGTCTCAGCCGCCGTGGTCGGGTGCTGTGCTCCGGCGTTCCTGGAGCCCCAACCGCCGTGGGTTGACCCGGTCGCCGACCGGGCGGAGTGGGACAGGATCCTGCCGTGGCTCCTCGCTGCGGGCGGCGGATTCCTCCTGATCGCGTTTCCTCTCCTGGCCTATGGGCTCGTTGGGTGGCGGATGGAGCAGCGTGCCCGGGTCGCGGCGAGGGGTGGCCGGCGACAGCAACGGTGACAGCAACGAGCCGCGACACGGACAGCCGCCGGCCGCCGTGCGCGGACATCGTCCGAGGTCGCGGACGCGGACGGACAACGCCGGACGACGCGCCCAGAACTTACAAGCGAGGGGTAGCAGGTTCGCGCGCCGCTAGCGTCCGACGCGGATCCGGTCTGCTGGGTACAGCTCGCGGGAGCCATCGGCGCGGAACACCACCAGCACCGGAACACCCTCGCCGATGTCCAGCTCGCGCCGCTCAGCGGGGGTGGGCATCCGGGCGGAGGCGGTGTCGCCTTTGCGAAGGGTCACCGTCTCGCTTGGCTCCATGCTGCGGACGAACGTGCCGCGAGGCGGTTCCACGATCACGAGCCCTTCCGACCGGAGTAGCGCTATCGCTTGCCGGACGCTTGTTCGGCTCAGCCCGTACTCCTGAGCCAGCCGCAGCTCACTTGGCAGTGACGCGCCGGGAGCGAGATCGCCGGACATGATCCGGTCACGCAGTAGGTCCGCGAGCTGCCGGAACACTGCTCGATCCGCGCTGGGGTCGATCACGAATGTGACGCTACGTGTCCAACAGCTCTACAGGTTATTGTATCTACAGTCCTACGTCATTACGGTGAGCGTCAGGTGCGCGGTCGGATGACCATGCGAGGCCCGGCCGCCGTGCCGTCGACCAGCCGAAGGGAGATCCAGTGCGGCGTGTCTCGTACGACGAGTACCTGCTTGCCGCAGCGATGACGCTGGCGCGACGGCATCGGCCCGTGTGGTCCTGGCGGCGGTGGCAGCGGGTCTGCCGCTGCGGAGCCGATCTGCCCTGTCGTGCCCGGCACCGGATTCCAATCAACCGTGGCCATTGGCCGGGGGAGGGCGAACAGTGAGCGACGGGCAGGAGCAGATGATCCTCGCGGTGCACGTCCGAGGGCTCGATGGCATGTGCGCCAGCTGCCGCGCCTGGTGGTCGCGGCTGACGCCGTACCCGTGCTGGCACGTCGAGTGGGCGACCAGCCGCCAGGCCCGGACGATCACCGTTCGCTTCCTGGAGGGTGTGCGGTGACCACCCACGGCCCGGTCATGCCGATCTGGGGCTGCGGCGGCTGCGGCCTGCCGTGGCCCTGCCCGACGCGGCGGCGGGAGCTGCGGGCGGAGTACGCGGACGCTCCTGTGTCGCTGGCCCTCTATCTCGGCTCCTACCTCGTCCAGGCCGCCGAGGACATGCCCTGGACGCCGGCCGGCGTGCTGCACCGCCGCTTCCTCGGATGGGTCAGGGCGGCCGATCCGTCGATGCCAGCAGTACAGCAGCGAAGTACAGCAACCGTGCCAGCCGAACCGAGCCGAGCGGGACCTGAGCAGGCCCGCTGACCTCGCATCACACCCGACGCGACCCGCTCGCCGACAGTTCGCATCGAGGGGGTCAGGGGTTCAAATCCCCTCAGCTCCACCCAGCTCACGAAGGCCGTCTCCGCCAGCCGGAGACGGCCTTCGTTGATTTCCACACCATCCCGGCTGAGGATCACCGCGTCGCTCAGCGCCCCCGGTGCGCGCCCAAGAACATCGGGGAAGGCTCTGGCGCGCGGACAATACCTAGAACTACTATGCATTGCAGTTCTAGGTGTACGCGGCCCGGGAGGTTTCGTGAAGGTCACCAAGGATCTCGTGGCCGCCTCGGCGACCCCGATGGTGCTGGGCATCCTGGCCGAGGGGGAGAGCTACGGCTACGCCATCCTCCGGCGGATCAACGAGCTGTCCGGCGGAGAACTGGACTGGACCGAGGGGCTGCTCTACCCGTTGCTGCACCGGCTCGAGCGCCTCGGTCACGTGCAGTCGAGCTGGCAGTCGGTCGCTGGGGAGCGGCGGCGCAAGTACTACCGCATCACCGACACGGGCCTGGCCGAGCTCGCCGAGCAGCGCCGCCAGTGGGACACCGTCGTGGGTGCGCTCAAGGAGATCTGGCTGGCGGCCGGCGACTTCCGGCCGTCGCGGGCGCTCCCGATGGGGGGACCGGCATGACCGCGCCGGACGGACACGACGAGCTGGAGACCCAGTTCGCGGAGTGGCGCCGGTACGTGCAGCGCCGCCCGGAGCTGCAGCGGACCGACGCCGACGAGCTGGAGGACCATCTGCGGGGCTCCGTCGACGAGCTGATGGCCACGGGCCTGCGTGCCGACGAGGCGTTCCTGGTCGCGGTCAAGCGCATGGGGCGCCTGGACGACCTGTCCCGGGAGTTCGCCCGCGAGCACTCGGAGCGGCTGTGGAAGCAGTTGGTGCTGACCGGCGACGCCGACGGCGCGGTGGTGGACGCCCGGTCCCGGCGTGACCTGTACGCGATGGTGCTCTGCGCTGCGGGCGCGGCAGCCTCCGTGAAGGTCCCGGAGCTGTTCGGGATGACTCTCGACGACGACGGCTCGTTCTACGCGCCCAACTACAGCCTGTTCGCGCTGCCCTGGTTGGCGGCCTTCCTGGCCTGGCGCCGCCGGGCCCGGTCCGTGCTGCTCGGCGTACTGCTGGGGCTCTTCGTGCTCGGCGCCGTGGCGGCGAACGCCTACCCGCTCCGGGACGATTCCCAGTCGCTGGTCGTCACCAGCATCCATCTCCCCATCGCGCTGTGGCTCGTGGTCGGCCTGGCCTACGTGGCCGACGATCTCCGCTCGTCGCGACGGCGCATGGACTTCATCCGCTTCACCGGCGAGTGGTTCGTCTACTACGTGCTCATCGCCCTCGGTGGTGGTGTGCTGACCGCGTTCACCGCCGGGACCTTCCAGGCCATCGGGATCAACCCGGAGGTCCTCATCTCGCAGTGGATCCTGCCCTGCGGCAGTGTGGCCGCGGTGGTGGTGGCCGGCTGGCTCGTGGAGGCCAAGCAGAGCGTCGTCGAGAACATCGCCCCGGTGCTCACGCGGCTGTTCACCCCGCTGTTCACCGCCGTGCTGCTGGCCTTCCTCGTCGCGCTCGGCTGGACCAGCGCCGGCATCGACGTCGAGCGGGAGGCGTTGATCCTCTTCGACCTGCTGCTGGTCGTGGTGCTGGGGTTGCTGCTCTACTCGATCTCGGCCCGCGATCCGCTGGCGCCGCCCGGCCTGTTCGACAAGCTGCAGCTCGCCCTCGTGGTCAGCGCGCTCGTCATCGACGTGCTGGTGCTGGTGGAGATCACCGGGCGCATCACCGAGTACGGCACCACGCCCAACAAGGCGGCGGCCCTCGGCGAGAACGTCATCCTGCTGGCCAACCTCGCCTGGTCGGCGTGGCTGCTGTGGGGTTTCGTCCGCCGGCGGACACCGTTCGTGGCCCTCGAACGGTGGCAGACCGGCTACCTCCCGGTGTACGCGGTGTGGGCCTGGGTGGTGGTGCTCGTCTTCCCGCCCGTGTTCGACCACCTGTGAGTGCCGTTCCGCCCGGACGCCCGCGCCCGCGACGATCAGACCGTGGGACCGGCCAGGATCCGCTCCCGGGCGGCGTCGGGCCCGCCGCGCCACCACCCCATGGCCTCGATCCACCAGGTCAGCCCGGCGGCGGCGTACGGCGCGACGACCTCCGCCGCGTCCTCCGGCGCGGTCCAGCCCTCCACCGCGACGTCGAATCCGTCCAGGCTCCCGCGTTCGGCGGCGACGAACCGCACCGCGTCGGCGAACTGCCCGACCGGCACCGGCACACCCTGGCCCGCCCCGGTGAAGGTCGCCACCACCCCGTCCCAGCGGGCGGAGCGGCGGAAGCCGGGGCGGTTGGGCCAGCGGCCGGCGCACCAGACCGGAATGCGGGGCCGCTGCACCGGGGCGGGCAGCATCCGTACCCGCGCGCCGGTCGGCGTCGCCACCTCCTCGCCCGACCAGAGCGCCCCGAGCTGCGCCAGCGACTCGTCGAGGCGCCGGCCGCGCGCACGCAGGTCGGGATCCTCGCCGAAGGCGGAGTACTCGAGATCCATCGAGCCGATACCGGCTCCGAAGACCAGCCGGCCGCCGGAGAGGGCGTCGAGGGTCGCCGTCTCCCGCGCCACGACCTGCACCCGCCGTCGCGGCAGAGCCGTCACCAGGACCCCGAGCCGGATACGCGAGGTCCGCGTCGCGATCGCGGACGCGACGACGACGGGACTGACCACCGGCCAGTCGCCGTCGTGGAAGAGGACGTGGTCCCACAGGAAGACGCCGTCCCAGCCCGCTTCCTCGGCCGCGACGGCCAGGTCGAGCAGGGTGCGGGCGTCGGCGAAGGGCCCGACGTTGGGTAGACCGACGGCGTACCGGGGCATGTCCCGGACCCTAGCGGGACCCGGCGTCCCGCGCTGACCCCGTCAGCGCCACACGGCCGCGTGGTTGCCGCCCGGCGCGTTGATCCAGCCGACCAGGAGCCGCCGGTCGTTGAGTGCCATGACGGCGGCCGCCGGGTCGCCGATCACCGTGCGGCCACCGCGCCACACGAGGGCCCGTCGCGGGTCGGCACTGGTGCCGCCGATCCAGCCGGCCTCGTTGATGTCGCCGGCGTAACCGGTGAACTCGGTCCGGACACCCAAGTGCCACCGGAACGACTGCCGGGTACCGTCCGCGGCGACCGTCCAACCGGTGACCTCACCGCGGTCGTTGACCGCCTGAGCACCGCTCTCACCCGACGGCGTACCCAGGTTGATCATCCGGCCGCGGTCCCAGAGGAACGCGTGCCGGGCGCCGTCAGCCGTGGTGCTGGTTCCGACGATCTGCCCGCGCTCGTTGATGTCGGCCGGCACCGACTCGCTGCCGCCGAGCGTGCCCAGGTCGGTCAGCCGGCCCCGCTGCCAGAGGAACGCCCGCTGCCCGGCGTCCGTGTGGTGCACCCCGATCACCTGGGCACGGTTGTTGATGCCGGTGGCGCTGCGGTCGCCGACGCCGCCGAGGTCGGTGAGCACCCCGCGCCGCCAGAGGAACGCCCGCGTCTCGCCGCCCCGGATGAACGTCTGGTTGTCGCCGACGACGTCCCCGTGGTCGTTGACCGCCAGTGCGGTCCCCGTGCCGCGGTCGTCGAGCGTGCCCAGGTCGTGCGGCCGGCCGTGCCGCCACCGGCACGGGCGCGCCGCGTACGCGTCGGACTGGCAGAAACCGACGACCTCCCCGCGTTCGTTGATGTCGCGCGGCAGGCTGCCGGTGCCGCCGGGCAGGGGACGCAGCGCGGTGTGCCTCCCGGCCCGCCAGACGAATCCGAGCGGTGGCTGGATCTCGCCGTCGACCACGTTGGTCGCGGTGATGATCACCTCGCCGCGGCCGTTCACGTCGGACGCCGAACTCGACATCCAGCCCGCCGGGTGGATGTCCCGGACGGCGAGTTCCGCCCGGCCGGCCGCCCCCGCCGGTGCGGCGGCCAGCAGGGGCACGGTGATGAGCAGCGCGGCAGCGAACCGCCCGATCGATCGGGTCATCACGCAAGCCTGCGGCGTGGGCCGGCCCGGGACGACATGCCGTCCTAGATCCGACAGCCACGGAAAAACGGGTGACGGGCGGCCAGACGAACCGCCGCCGAAGCCTCCGGGCGTGGAAACTGCCGGAAGACCGCCCGGAGACGGCCTCCCGGAGGACGGCGCGATCAGATGGTGAAGTTGTCCGGGGTGTCCCGGGCGTCCTCCTGGATGTGCTCACCGGGCTTCTGGCCGTGGATCTCGTCGTGCTTGCGCACCCGATCCGCCTCGGACCGCTCGTTCCGGTTCAAGTCACCCATCCGGGCCCGGGCCGGGCCGGCGAGCTGCTCGATGTTGTCGGTTGCCCGCTCAACGCTCATGTCGCCTCCCCTGTCGTCGCGGCGGACGGCGGCGTTGCCCCGCCCCGCCAGGGACGCGTCCCCCACCCGGGGGCGACGAAACGCGGAGGCACCCGGTACCCGAGGGGTTTGTTCGTACACTCGGCGACGTGCCCGAGATCGTCCAGCTGCTGGCCTCGCCCGTGCACCGCTACGTCGGGCGGCCCGCGGACGGCCCGGCACCCGCACCGCCCGGCGAGCTGGTCGACGAGGTGCGGATCCGGGCCGGGCTCGGCATCGTCGGCGACCGGTACTTCGGCAAGCCGGCGCACCGCAACGCGAGCGTCACGGTGATCGCCCGGGAGTCGCTGCCTCCGGGCATCGACCTCACTCAGGTACGGCGGAACGTCCTCACCGCGGGCGTCGAGGTGGACGGCCTGGTCGGGGCCCTGCTGGTGCTCGACTCGGGCGACGGGCCGGTGCGGTTGCGGGTGAACCGCCCGGCCAACCCGTGCGCCTGGATGGACGTGACGATCGGCCCGGGGGCGTTCCGGGCGTTGCGCGGCCGGGGCGGCGTGCGCTGCACCCCGCTGGACGACGGGGTCCTGCGCGTCGGCCCGCTCACGGCGAACGTCGAACGCTAGCCGAGCAGCACCGCCGCGGTGCGGACCAGGCCGTCCGCGACGACGAACCGGCCGTCGACGACAGTCGGCGCGCCGGCGGCGGGGGCGGCGTCCACCCGGGCGGCGGCGATCCGGGCCGTGAACGTGCCGGCCTCCGGGTCCAGTTCGACGTACGCGTCGTGGAAGTCCAGCCACGTGCCGACAAGTGGATGCCAGACCTTGTAGACCGTCTCCTTGATGCTGAACACCACCGCCGGCCAGGAGGTACCTGTCGGCAGCCGCGCCAGCCGGTCCTCCTCCTCGGTCGACAGGATCGCCCGGCGTACCCCCGGGTTGAGGGTCTTGTGCTGCTCGGCGTCGAGGCCGACCGACCGGATCTCGCCCAGGCGGGCCGCCGCGGCGGCGCAGTAGCCGCGCGTGTGGGTGATCGCGCCGACCACGCCGGACGGCCAGACCGGCGCGCGGTCGGCGGCGGCCGGAACCGCGACCGGCGGTAGGCCGAGCGCCGCGATGGCCCGCCGTGCGCAGACGCGGCCGGCGGTGAAGTCGCGGCGGCGGCTCTCCACGGCCCGCTCGCCGAGGCAGGCCAGTTCCTCCGGCAGCAGCCGGCCCGCCCAGTCGGTGGAACCGGCCACGGCGACCGCGACCGCCGGCGGCAGCAGGTCACGCATCGGCGTCTCCCGGGTCGTGCCTCGGGTGACGGGTTCGCCCGGCCGGCGCCCGGTCCCCGGTCAGCTTCGCGTCCACCACGGTCGATCAACGTACCGCAATGGTGTAACGCCGGAGAGTTCTGCCACGCTGTTGGGGCGTCGCGTGGGGAAGCGGGCGGCATCCACTGTCGACTGTGCCCGGACGGGCACGGACCAGAAAGGGAGCGCGATGACCGGTGCTGCGGATTCCTCGACGTCCAGGACGGACGAGCACGCCCCGTCGACCCCGGCCTGGACCTGCGGGACCTGCGGCGCCGAGTGGCCGTGCGAGCCGAAACGGGATCTGCTCCTGCGGGAGTACCAGGCCGACCGTGCCATGCTCACCGTCTACCTCGGGTCCTGCCTGGCCGCGGCCACCCAGGACCTGCCCGCGCCGGCCGCGACCTCGCTCCAGGACCGGTTCATCGGCTGGTTGCCGCGGCTGCCGAAGCAGCCCTGAGCGCCATCGCGGGCGGCGCCCCGGCCAGGGCGCCGCCCGCCCTTCTCACCTCCTCATCTTTTCGCGCACCGGGGGCAGCGGCGCCGGTTCCGGTACGCGTACCGGTCGCGCCACGACGGGCCGGGGTCGCGCCCGGGCCGGCCAGGGTACGAGGCGTGGCTTCCGGTGCGCGCTGACGTCCTCGACCCAGCCGAGCAGCACCACGACCCCGAAGAGGAGCACCAGGGCAACCGCCAGGTAGCCGGCCTTGCCGAGCTGCCAGACGTCGAACAGGTCGCCGACGCTGAAGCAGACCGCGATCGCCGCGTTGTGCCACAGGTAGATCGTCAGGGCGCGGCTGTTCAGCGCGGTGATCAGGCCGTCCAGTGGCCGTACCCGGGCCAGCCAGGTCATCCGCGGTGCCGCGCGAAGCAGCACCAGCACGAACGCGAGCGAGTAGAACGCCTGCGCGACGGGGATCTCGTTGAGGTCGAGCCCGGCTGCGGGATGGGTCAGGACCCACCCGACCCCGACCGCCGCGCAGAGGACGGCAAGTGTCACCAGGGCGCCCCAGGGGATCCGGCGCAGGTGTCCGTCGCGGTGGGCGAACCCGACGATCCAGCAGGCGCCGAAGGTGGCCAGGTCGATGGCGACGGAGTCGACGACGGCCCGCCCGAGCGACGGGGCCGAGGTCTGCAGGACCACCACGGCCGCCAGCGGCAGCAGCACCGTCGGCAGCGGCCACCGGCGGTAGAGCCCGAGCAGCACGGGGGAGAGCAGGACCAGCCAGAGGAAGGTGACCAGGTACCACAGCACTCCGGTGACGTCCCGGGCCCAGGTGCTGCCCGCCGGCTCGGCGAGCGGAACCACCCAGGTCAGCAGTCCGGGCCAGGCGGGCCGGTCCGGCCAGCCCTGCCAGATCATCAACGGCACGACCACCAGCCCCAGCACCCACAGCGCCGGCAGGAGCCGGCGGAGGCGGGCGTTGACCGCACCGGTCGGCGACCGGTCGTACGACCGGGCCATCAGCGACCCGGCGAGGGCGAACATGACCCCCATCGCCGGGAAGGCCCAGCTCAGCCAGGCGAAGCCGAACATGTGGTAGACCACCACCCGGCCCAGGGCGATCACCCGCAGCAGGTCGAACCACCGGTCCCGGCCGCCGGGCGCGACTGGCCCCGCGGACGGCTCGGCGACCGGGTCCCCGGCCCGTTTCAGCTTCCGCCACCGCAGCCGGGTCCCGGTCAGCGCGGTGATCGTCGAGCGGACCAGCACCAGGTACATCAACTGCCGGTACGCGAACTGCTGCAGCGGAAGCGTCAGCAGGGGAGCGAGGCGCTCCCGGTCGAGCCGGAAGGCCACCAGCGCGGTGAGCGCCTGGACGGCGAGCATCGCCAGCCACGCCACGGCCGTCTCGGTGGTGCCGAGAAAGACGAGCCCGTAGACCGCCATCAGGTCCAGGACCGGCCCGAGCAGGGGCAGCACCACCCCGAACAGGGCGAGCACCGGCAGCCCGAAGCGGCCGAAGCGACCGGACGCGCCGTGGTCGAACACCGCCCGGCGGTGCTTCCACATCGCCTGCATCGTGCCGTAGCTCCAGCGGTAGCGCTGGCGCCAGAACTGGGGCAGCGTGGCGGGCGCCTCGGTCCAGGCCCGGGCGCGTTCCTCGTACACGACCCGCCAGCCCGCCCGGAGGACGGCCATCGTGAGGTCGGTGTCCTCGGCCAGGGTGTCGTCGCTGACACCGCCGACGGCGAGCAGTACGCGGCGGCGGAACGCCGAGATCGCCCCGGGGACGGTCGGCATGCAGCCGAGGGTCTCGTACAGCCGGCGGTCCAGATTGAAGCCGATGACGTACTCGATGTGCTGCCACCGCCCGAGCAGGCCGGTGCGGTTGGCCACCTTGACGTTGCCCGCGACCGCGCCGACCGACGGGTCGGCGAACGGCTGGACCAGCCGGCGGACCGCGTCACGCTCGAACACCGTGTCCCCGTCGACCATGACGACGATCTCGTGGCGCGCGTGCGCGATCCCGGTGTTCAAGGCGCTCGGCTTCCCGCCGTTGGGCTTGCGGATGACCCGGACGTTCGGCAGGTTCAGCGCTTCCACCAGGTCGGCGGTCCCGTCGGTCGAACCGTCGTCCACGACGATGACCTCGATGCCCCGGTGGTCTCCGCCGGCCAGTGACCGGACGGTGGCGACGATGCCGGCCTGTTCGTTGTAGGCCGGCACGACGATCGACACCGGATCGGTGACCGGGCGGCCCCACGACCAGCGCCGGGAGCGGCGGCGTCGGGCGTGCCGGCCGGCGAGGACGAGCAGCAGCAGCGTACGGGCGAGCACCAGGAGGCCGACCACCACGAAGAGCACGCGCAGCACCTCGAGGAACAGGTCGGCGATACCGACAGCCAGGATGACGGTGCCGGCGCGCAAGCGTTCGGGGCCGGACACCGGCACGTTCCCCTCGACCGGCCCGACTCCCTCCGCACCGGTTTCCAGGCCGCCGTTCACGCCGTCGGTGACGGTCGTGAACCGGTACCCGCGGGCCGTCATCATCGGAATGAACCGGTCCAGGGCGGCCAGTGTCTGGGATCGGTCGCCCCCGGCGTCGTGCAGCAGGACGACGGCGCCCTGACCGGTCGGCGGTGTCATGTTGCGCACCATGACCTCCGGGCCGGGTCGCGCCCAGTCCCGGCTGTCGGTGTCGTTCACGGCCGTCAGGTAGCCGAGCCGGCCCGCCTCCCGGATAGCCGTCCACGCCTCGTTGTCGATCGCCTGCGGCGTCGACGAGTACGGGAAGCGCAGCAGCCGGGTCCGGACGCCCGCGGCGCTCATGATGGCCTGTTGGGTCTGCGCGTACTCCAACCGGCGCCACCACCCGGACAGCACGGTGGCGTCCGGGTGGCTGAAGGTGTGTACCCCGAGTTCGTGCCCTTCGGCGGCGATCCGCCGGGTGAGACCCGGGTGCCGTGCCACCTGGCTGCCGACGACGAAGAAGGTGGCCTCGACCCGGTGCCGGCGCAGCACGTCGAGCACCCGCGGCGTCCACACCGGATCGGGACCGTCGTCGAACGTGAGGGCGATCGTGCGGGCCGGCAGCCGGTACGAGGCGGTCCGGCCCTCGGTGGTGTCCACCACCGGGCCGCCGGACCGGACGGCGGCGGGCACCCGGTCCTGGTCGCCGCTCTCCCGCACATGGTCGGGGACGAACTCGGAGTTGGCGTACGCCTCGACGAACAGCACGCAGAGCGCGACCGTGATCAGCATTCCCCAGACGAACCAGCCGGTGCGCAGGTCGGGGCGGTCGCGGCGGGCGCGTGGCGCCGCGCGTCGGGCGCTGTCGTGCTTCCGGGTTGTCCGGCGGGCCGTCAAGCCCGCCACCCCCTTGTCGGTTCCGTGGCAGACGGCGTCGGCGCCGACGGAGTGGTCGGCGGTGGCGACGGCGTGGCCGTCGGGCCGGTCGGCGACGGCGTGGGGAGCGGTGGCGGCGGTGGCGGCGGCGGGGGCGGTGGCGGGGGCGTCGGGGGCTCCGGATCCGGCCACCAGTCCGGTGCCGCCTCGGGCGTCGGTCCGTCCGGTTCGGACCGGACGAGCGGGGCGATCGGCTGTGGAGGGGACTCGACGAGGGCCGGCGGCACGTCCGCCGGCACCGGTGGGGCGGGCTGGTCGGCCGCGTCGAGCCCGGGTCGACGGTCAGGCGGCGGCAATGCGCCGGACGGTACGGCGGCTCCGGTCAGGGCGGCGGCCGCGACGAGCGGCAGGTACACGAGGGAACCGGTGGCGAGGAGGAGCCCCCACCGCCGGACCCGCCGGTGGCGACGTCCGGTGACATCGACGAACACCGGGGCGGAGCCCGGTGTGGCGATCCGGACCAGAGTTCCCGGCGGGGCTTCCGGTGCCTGGTGAGAGTGAATGTGAGCGACCACTCGGACGAGGCTAGAGGTGCGGTAGACCCCTTATGTCCGCTTCTCCGGTACCCCTGTACGTCCCGTCTTCGTAATGTGAAAACCCGGTCAAAGGCGTACTCGACGGATTAAGAGCGGACTTCGACGCAGACAGGCCGAGACGGGACGGACAGGTGTCTTTCGCTCGTCCCGTCTCGGACCGCCGGTCTCAGTAGGCGTGGGTCACGGTCACCGTGACGTTGGAGCAGGAGTTCGCCAAGCTGGTGAGCGAACTCTTCTCCGCACTGTCGACACTGAGCCGCCACCGGGTCTTCACCGCCGCCCACTCGCGGATATACCGGCACCTCTCCTGAGCGGGAAGCCAGGCCGCCGGGTCCTTGTCGCCCTTGGCCTGGTTGACGTTGTCGGTCACGGCCACGAGGGAGCGCACGTCACCGAGATCGTTGGCGAACGACTGCCGCCGCGAGGTGGTCCAGTTGCGGGCGCCCGAGTCCCATGCCTCGGCCAGCGGGACCAGGTGATCGATGTCGAGATCGGACGGGTTGGTCCAGTAGACGGCATCGTAGTAGGAGTACCACCGGCCGCCGGAGAGGGAGCAGCCGGAGCCGACCGACGGCTTCGTGGTGGCCTCTGCGATCAGCACCTCGTACCGGGTGTTGCACCCGTCGCCGTCGGCGTCGATCCAGTGCGGGAAGAGGTCGCGCGAGTAGCCGGTGCGCACCTCGGACGCGACGGGCAGGTCGGCGACGAGGGTGCGCAACGGCACCGAGATCGTCGCGGCCCGCGCCGGGGCGGCGAGGCCGAGAGTGGCGAGGGTGGCGGCGGCCAGGAGGCCGCCCAGCCAGCGGAGGGTACGGGTCATCGCATGCTCCATCCCGGTCGGTCGGGGGTCGCCCGACAGTCCAGTCGTGGCGGGTGCCGTCGGAATCGACGAGTGTTAACCAGAAAGATAAATTCATCGATACATTGAGGGAACCGTGCACCGGCCGGAGATCGCGCCAGGGGCCCACCCGTGGCGCTCCGTCCCGCCCGGCTGACCGACCGTTATCGGTCCCGTACGCAACGACTGTCCGGCGTGGCGTCCGTCGTGAATCTGACCCGGGCCGACCCGTTGTGCCGTTGCGGCCGGCTGGTTAAGCTCTCCCTGCGCGCCCCAATCGCCCGCTTCCCCCGTGGCAGGCGATCGGGGCGCGCATCTACGTGAAAGGGCCCGCACGCGAAAAGCGCGCGGGCCCTTGTCGTCGGTCCCGTCACCGGACCGCGACGAGCGGTGCCGCCGTCGGTCGGGCGCGGCGGCGACCCGCCGCGCCCCGGCCGGTCAGATCCAGCGGCCGTCCAACCACATCCGGTTGGACCAGTCGTCGTACGGCATGGTGTCGCCGACGAAGATCGGATAGAAGTACGCGAAACAGAGCGCCACGAGCACGACGTACGCCCCGGCGACGACACCGCCGACGAGGCGGCGGTCCTGGTCGGCCTCCGTCGCGTCGGCCGACCCGGCCGACACCGGCGGGCCGATGATCGCCCCCAGCACGTAGGTCACCGCGAGCACCAGGAACGGCAGCGCCGGTGCCGCGTAGAAGGAGAACATCGTGCGCCCGCCGGCGATCGCGAACCAGAACCAGGGCAGCAGGCCGGCGGCCACGCAGAGCAGGATCGTCCCGGCGCGCCAGTCCCGCCGCGCCAGGCCCAGCCAGGCCAGTGCGACCAGGGCCGGCAGGAACGACCACCAGAGCAGCGGGGTGCCCAGCAGCAGCACCTCCGAGGCGCAGCTCGCCGCGCCGCACGCCCCGTCGCCCGACCAGTAGAAGGCGACCGGCCGGCCCAGCAGCAGCCACTGCCACGGCCACGACTGGTACTTGTGTGAGTCGTCCAGTTGCGCGTGGAAGCCGTACGCGGCCCGGTGGTACTCGATGAGGTTCTGCAGCGCCCCGATGACCGGGGTGTCGCTCAGCGGGGCGTTCGGCCACCGCTGTGCGTCGATCACCCGGTAGTACCCCTCGTCGCCGAGCAGCCAGCCGGACCAGGTGGCGACGTAGGTGACCACCATCAACAGCCCGGCCAGCACCAGCCAGGGAACCTCGTCCAGCAGGGTGTCCCGCCAGGGGCGGCGCACCCCGGCGGATCGGCGCGCGCCCACCTCCCAGAACACCACCAGCAGCACGAAGACCGGCAGGAAGTACAGCGCGCTCCACTTCACCGCGCACGCGCAGCCGAACAGCACCCCGGCCGCCAGTCGCCACCACGGCCACGTACGCCAGCCACCGGCCGGCCGGCCGGCGCGCCCGGGGCGGCCCGGGTCCAGCCCGTCCGCCAGGGCGCGCGCCCAGCGGCGCCGCCGGGCGTCCCGGTCGAGCACCAGCGCACCGAATGTGGCCAGCACGAAGAAGAGCAGGAAGATGTCGAGCAGCGCGGTGCGCGACAGCACCAGGTGGAAGCCGTCCAGGGCGAGCAGCAGACCAGCGGCGCAGCCCAGCACCGTCGACCGGAACAGGCGCCGCCCGATCCGGACCAGCAGCAGCACCGAGAGCGTGCCGACGACCGCCGCCGAGAACCGCCAGGCGAACTCGGGGGCGGTGGTGACCAGGTGCCCGGCGGCCGAGACGCCGTGCTCGGTGTCGGAGTAGCCGAAGGCCCACTCGCCGAGCCCGATGAGCCACTTGCCCAGCGGCGGGTGGACCACGTACGACGGGCCGCCGTCCTTGTAGTTCCACTCGACGCCCCGGTCGACCAGCCCCCAGGCGTCGCGGGCGTAGTAGACCTCGTCGAAGATCTTGCCGGGCGGATGGGCGAGGTTGACGAAGCGCAGGATCGCCGCGATCGCGACGACCACACCGGTGGCCAGCCACGACCGCCTGTCGAGGTGCGCGTCGATGCTGGCCAGGCGGCGCCGTACGACGTCGGGGACGCCGCCGGCGGACTCGTCTCGATCCGGCTGCTCCGGCCCGGCCTGGCCGGCGGGGTGCGCTGTCGACGCCTGGGTCACCCCGCGATCGTAGGCTGCGGAGGCGGGTGCTGGCGCCCGTCGTCCCAAGAATCCCTACCGTCGTCGATGAAGGAGCACCGTCTCGTGGGTGAGAAGTCCGATCCCGGACGCCTGATCCTCCTCGGCGCGCCGCTGGGCAACCCGGCCGACGCGTCCACCCGCTTCCGCGAGGTGCTCGCCACCGTCGACGTGGTCGCCGCCGAGGACACCCGGCGGCTCACCCGGCTGGCCCGGGACCTCGACGTGACCGTGCCCGGCCGGATCGTCTCGTACTTCGAGGGCAACGAGGAACGCCGTACGCCGGAGCTTGTCGACACGCTCCTCGCCGGTCACGCCGTCGCCCTCGTCACCGACGGCGGGATGCCGAGCGTCTCCGACCCGGGCTACCGGCTGGTGCGGGCGGCGCTGGACGCGGGGGTGCCGGTCACCGCCGCGCCCGGCCCCAGCGCCGTCACCACCGCGCTCGCGCTCTCCGGGCTGGCCAGTGACCGGTTCTGCTTCGAGGGCTTCCTCCCGCGTACCCCGGCCGCCCGGCGGTCCCGGCTGCGTGCCCTCGCCGCCGAGGAGCGCACGCTGGTCCTCTTCGAGGCGCCGCACCGGGTGACCGGGGCACTGGCCGACCTGGCCGCCGCCTTCGGGGCGGACCGGCCGGCCGCGCTGTGCCGTGAGCTGACCAAGACGTACGAGGAGGTGGTCCGCCGTCCGCTCGGCGAGCTGGCGACGTGGGCGGCCGAGGGGGATCCGCGCGGGGAGATCACGCTGGTGGTGGCCGGCGCGCCGCAGGTGGCCGCGCAGCGGCCGGACGACGCGACGCTGCGCGCGGCGGTCGCCGAGCGGGAGGCGGGCGGCCGGTCCCGACGCGACGCGGTGACCGAGGTCGCCGCCGAGTACGGGCTCCGTCGCCGCGAGGTCTACGACGTCGTCCACCGCTGACGGGCTTCCGTTCGCTGCGGAAGCCCGTTAAGAAGGGACCCTTCTACTACCTCAGGCGTTATCAAGGGGCCCTTCCTTGCACCGTGTCACCAGGCGGCGGTGAGGAACCCGACCGTGATCAGCAGCGGCCCCACGGCCGAGGCGGCCACCGCCCAGCGGCGCAGCCGCGGCTCGCGCAGCCGGGTGGCGCCGCTCCAGCGGGCGATGCCCGCGCCGCAGCCCGCCACCGCCAGGAGGCCGAGCAGCCAGCGCAGGTGCCCGGACGCGCCGGTGTCGGCGTACGCGGTGCTCGCGTCGCGGCCGGTCACCCGGGCCGGTACGACGCTCCCGGGCGTCGCCAGCTCCCGGGCCACCCCGCTCACCGCGACGCCGTGCGCGACCCATCGGTCCCCGGTGGCCACGAAGTTGCCCCGGCAGCGCTGGGTCAGCCCCCCTCCGGTGCAGTCGTCGATCACCACCCGCCCGGACGTCGAGTGCCCGACGGCGAGCCACAGCGGCGCGGCGCTCACCCAGGCGAAGAACGCCGCGAGCAGGCTGAGGGAGACCAGCGCGGCCAGTCCCGGCAGCGGGTCGGGCGGGTGCGCCGGCTTACGGGCGCGTCGCCGCCACCGCTCGAACCGGGCCCACCGGCCGCGCTCCGGCTTCGGCTCCGTCTTCACCGGCGTGCCGTCCCAGTGCACCTCCTCGATCGGCGCCCACGCCTCGTCACCGTCCGGCGGGTCGCCGGGTCGGGAGCGCGCCCGGCGCAGCCGGCGCGGCTGGCGGACCGGTACCCGGCGCGGCAGCGCGTCCAGCGGAGCACCGGTGGTCGGCTCCACCTCGACGGCGGGTTCGGCCGTCGCCGACGGTGCGCCCGGCACCGGACGGGGGTGCGGCGCCACCCCGGCGGGACGCGGCGGCGCGGCGGGGTCGTGGTGACCGCCGGCCGGCGGACCGGACGGGCGCTCGTCGGCTCGTCTGCCACTCACGTGTTCATTGCACACCGGTACGCACACCGCACCGGGCACGTCAGGCCGCGTGTCGAGGACAAATCGGACCAACATCCGACCCGGTCGCGGCCACCGGGCCGACCCGCCCGCCCTATTGGTTCGCAGCGGTCCGGTACGGGTCACTACGCTTGCTGGTCATGAGTCACGTTCTCGCCGCGGTCGCCTGGCCCTACGCCAACGGCCCGCGCCACATCGGCCATGTCTCCGGTTTCGGCGTTCCCTCCGACGTCTTCGCCCGGTACATGCGGATGGCCGGCCACGACGTGCTCATGGTCTCCGGCACCGACGAACACGGCACCCCGATCCAGGTGCAGGCCGACGCGGAGGGGGTCACCCCGCGCGAGCTGGCCGACCGCTACAACCGGGTGATCGTGGAGGACCTGCACGGCCTGGGCCTCTCCTACGACCTGTTCACCCGTACCACCACCCGCAACCACTACGCGGTGGTGCAGGACCTGTTCGACGGGATGCACCGCAACGGGTACATCGTGCCGAAGACCACGATGGGCGCCATCTCGCCGTCCACCGGCCGGACGCTTCCCGACCGCTACATCGAGGGCACCTGCCCGATCTGCGGCTACGAGAGCGCCCGCGGCGACCAGTGCGACAACTGCGGCAACCAGCTCGACCCGATCGACCTGATCAACCCGAAGTCGAAGATCAACGGGGAGACGCCGAAGTTCGTCGAGACCGAGCACTTCTTCCTGGACCTGCCGGCCCTCGCGGACGCGCTGCGGCAGTGGCTGGACACCCGGGAGGGCTGGCGGCCGAACGTGCTGCGCTTCTCGAAGAACCTGCTGGCCGACCTCCAGCCCCGGGCCATCACCCGGGACCTGGAGTGGGGCGTGCCGATCCCGCTTGACGGCTGGCGGGACCGCGCCGACAAGCGCATCTACGTGTGGTTCGACGCGGTGATCGGCTACCTGTCCGCCTCCATCGAGTGGGCCCGCCGCTCCGGCGACCCGGAGGCCTGGCGCCGCTGGTGGTCCACCGACGGCGAGGGCAAGGACGCCCAGGGCTACTACTTCATGGGCAAGGACAACATCGTCTTCCACTCGGTGATCTGGCCGGCCCTGCTGTCCGGCTACTCCGGCGAGGGCTCCCGGGACGGCCAGCCGGGCGACCTGGGCCGGCTCAACCTGCCCACCGAGGTGGTCTCCAGCGAGTTCCTCACCATGGAAGGCAGGAAGTTCTCGTCGTCCCGCCGGGTGGTCATCTACGTCCGGGACTTCCTGGAGCGGTACGACGCGGACGCGCTGCGCTACTTCATCGCCGTCGCCGGCCCGGAGAGCAACGACACCGACTTCACCTGGGCGGAGTTCCTCCGGCGCAACAACGACGAGCTGGTCGCGGGCTGGGGCAACCTGGTCAACCGGTCCATCTCGATGGCGGCGAAGAACTTCGGCGCGATCCCGCCGGTCGACCCGGCCGGGCTCACGGAGGCCGACGAGGCGCTGCTCGCCGTGGCCCGCGCCGGCTTCGCCACGGTCGGTGAGCTGATCGGCAAGCACCGGCAGAAGCAGGCCATCGGCGAGGCGATGAAGGTGGTCGCCGAGGCGAACAGGTACCTGTCCGAGCAGGCCCCCTGGAAGCTCAAGGACGAGGCGGACAAGCCGCGGATGGGCACCATCCTGCACGTCGCCCTCCAGGTGGTCAGCGACGCCAACACGCTGCTCACCCCGTTCCTGCCGCACTCCGCGCAGAAGATCCACGAGCTGCTCGGCGGCACCGGGGTGCACGCGCCGATGCCGGTCGTCGAGGAGGTCGAGGACCTCGACGGCGGGCCCGCGTACCCGGTGCTGACCGGCGACTACTCGGTCGGCGCGCGCTGGGAGTCGGTTCCGCTGGAGGCGGGCCGGCCGCTCGCCGCACCCAAGCCGGTGTTCCGCAAGCTCGACCCGTCGATCGTCGACGAGGAGCTCGCCCGCCTGACCGGCTGACGCCGGGACGGCCCCGGGGTACGCGCCCCGGGGCCGTCGCGTCGCAGCGGCCGCGGCCGGTGTCAGGCGCGGGCCATCGCCGGCGCCCCGATGAATTCCATGATCGCCTTGCTCACCTCGGGCGCGTTGGTCCACGGGGTGCCGTGCGGCGCGCCCTTCAACGTGACCAACTGGCTGCCCGGCAGCATCGGGTGCAGCCGCGCGCCGGTCTTCGGGTACGGCAGGACGTTGTCCTTGTCGCCCTGCACGATCAGCACCGGCACGTCGATGTTCGGCAGGTCACCGCGGAAGTCGGTCTGCCAGGCGTCCACGCTGTCGTGGGTGCCCTTCGCCGAGGCGCGCGCGCCGATCTCCCAGTGCGCCCGGAACGCCTCCTCACTGACCAGCTTCCCCTTGTTCTCGGAGTAGTTGAAGAAGGCCTCGCAGAACTGGGTCAGGTAGGCGAAGCGGTCGTCGATGATCGCCTGCTGGAAGCCCTGGAACAGGCCCTTCTCCACGCCCTCCGGGTTGTCCGGGGTCTGCAACAGGTACGGCGCCAGCGGCGCCAGCAGCACCGCCCGCTGCACCCGGTCCGAGCCGTACGCGCCCAGGTAGCGGGTCACCTCGCCGGTGCCCATCGAGTGGCCCACCAGGATCGCGTTCCGCAGGTCCAGCTCCGACATCAGCACGTCCAGGTCGGCGGCGAACGTGTCGTAGTCGTACCCGAACGTCGGTTGGGCCGAATTGCCGAAACCGCGCCGGTCGTACGTGATCACCCGGTACCCGGCGTTCAACAGCGGTATCGACAGCTTCTCCCAGGTCGCCCCGTTGAACGGGAACCCGTGGATCAGCACGATCGGCTGGCCGGACCCGTGGTCCTCGTAGTACAGGTCGATAGGGGCGGAGTTCTCCGTCCCCACGGTGATGAACGGCATGTTCTCTCCCGAGGTCGCGCTCCCGCATGGTCCCCGGGCGCATTCCCCTGCCGTCCGCCGGTATTCGCTCAGATGACGTACGGGTGGTCCACCACCCGGTCGTCGGTCACCTCGGTGCCCGGTGCCCAGGTCTCGTACACCCCCCGCTCGTGGCACTGCGCACCGGTCGTCGCCACCGCTTCCGGGCCCGGCCGGCACAACCGCAGCCGCAGCCAGCCCGCCTCCTCCCGCAACACCAGGCACGGCACGTCCCGCCACCGGGCGTGGCGCACCCGCCGCGCCACCGAGTCGACCGGGTACCGCGCGGCCCGGGTCATCGCCAGCACCCGGAAACCGCCGGGCAGGTCGGCGACAGCCTCGTACTCGCCACCGGCGTAGCCGCCGATCAGCTGCGTGGACCGGGGCACCTCGCCGGTCGGCACGTACTCCTGGTCCGGCGACAGGCCCGGCACCGCGGCCAGCAGGTGCCGCCACTGCGGGCCGACCATCCGCAGCCACCCCCGCTGCTCCGCCTGGTACGTGTACAACACCACCTCGCTGCCGTCCGCCGGGTACGCGAGCAGGGTCGCGTTCGCCGGCATCGGCAGGTCGGCGAAGTCCCGGGTGATGAACTCCGGCACCAACTGACTGCTGCTCGGCACGAAACCGGTGCCGAGCACCGCCGCGCCGAGGCGGTCGCGGGGCGCCAGCTCGACCAGCCCCCGGTGCTCCGCGCCCACCGGCACGTCGTAGTCGGCCGGGTCGGCGGCCCGCCAGCGCAGCACGTACGTCACGTCAGTGTCGTCCCGGGCCCCCGCGCCGTCCCCGCGCAGCACCGCCGTCGCCGCCGGTGTCCGCAGGTGGGCGACGTCGTGCTCCCGGTAGCAGAAGCCGTGCGGCAGCCACCCCCGCACGTAGCCGGCGAGCTGCCCCGCCGAGAGGATCTTCACCATCCGGGTGCCGCGCCGGACCGCCGCCGACCAACGGACGGCGGTGAGCAGCGGGTCACCCGCGGCCTGCGGTTGCTGGGCGAGCTGATGCACGGACGCCCAGCCCCGCTCCCGGTGCAGCGGCACCAGCAGCGGCGTCTCCGGCTGCTCGACCGGCTCCGCCGCGCCGTGCACCGCCGTCACCTCGGTGACGTGCACGAACCTCCGCCACGGCAGCCCCGTGCCCGGCCGGGGCGCCCACTCGAAACCGGGCACCTCGTCCGCGCTGAACAGCCCGTACGCCGCGCCCCGGGCGATCTCCTCAGCCGGGTACACCCCGCCGCCGTACGCGACCCGCAGTCCGGTGCGCTCGTCGGCGGCACCGCTGGACTGAGACGCGACACTCATGCTGTCACCTCCCGTCTGGTCCATCCGGCGACGCTAAGCGCGCACGGCGTAGCCGGGGTGAACATCGGGTGGCGGGGGGATGGACAGGCCCGGTGTGTGATGCTTGCGGCGATGAGCGAGCAGACCGAGTCCCGCAAGCAGCGCGCCGCCCGCCGCGCCGGCGAGTTTCCGCCCGCGCCCGAGCCGCTGCCCCGCCCGGTGCTGGACAGCCACACCCACCTCGACATCACGGTCCACGAGGTCGGCGTGCCGGGCGGCGGCCCGGTCGACGACCCGGTCGCGAAGGCGGTCGAGGTGGCCGCCGCGGTCGGCGTCGACCGCCTGGTCCAGGTGGGCGTCGACGTCGACTCGTCCCGCTGGGGCGCGGACGTCGCGCAGAAGTACCCGGCGGTCGTCGCGACCGTCGCGCTGCACCCGAACGAGGCGCCGCGGCTGGCCGACCTGGACGAGGCGCTGCGCGCGATCGAGGCCCTCGCCGCCCAGGACCGGGTGCGCGGGGTCGGGGAGACCGGCATGGACTTCTACCGCACCCGCGACGAGGGCCGCGCGGCGCAGGAGCTGAGCTTCCGCGCGCACATCGACATCGCCAAGCGGTACGGCAAGACCCTGGTGATCCACGACCGCGACGCGCACGACGACGTGCTACGGATCCTCGACGACGAGGGCGCCCCGGAGACGGTGGTCATGCACTGCTTCTCCGGCGACGCCGGGTTCGCCCGCGAGTGCGTCCGCCGCGGCTACCTGCTCAGCTTCGCCGGCACCGTGACGTTCGGCAGCGCCGGGGCGCTCCGCGAGGCCGCCGCGGTGACCCCGCTGGGCCAGATCCTCGTGGAAACCGACGCGCCGTACCTCACGCCGATGCCGCACCGCGGCCGGCCGAACGCGTCGTACCTCATCCCGCTCACCGTCCGCGCGCTGGCCACCACCACCGGCGCCGACCTGGACGACCTGTGCGAGGCCATCTCCACAACCGGTGACCGCGCCTTCGGCCCCTGGTGAAAGGAAGGGCCCCTTATTAACGCCTGCGGTAGGTGAAGGGTCCCCTGCAATCACCCGGGCCATCCCACATACGCTACGGGGCGTGACCGGTCTCCTCGGCCCGGCGGAGATCCGGGACCTCGCCGCACGCCTCGGCGTCGCCCCCACCAAGAAGCTCGGCCAGAACTTCGTCCACGACCCCAACACGGTCCGCCGGATCGTCAACACCGCCGGTCTCGCCCCGGACGACGTGGCGCTCGAGGTCGGCCCGGGCCTCGGCTCGCTGACCCTCGCCCTGCTGCCGGTCGCGGCGCACGTGCACGCCGTCGAGATCGACCCCGCGCTCGCCGCCGCCCTCCCGGAGACCGCCGCCCGGCACGCCGGTCCCGACGCCGACCGGCTCACCGTGCACCGGGCGGACGCGCTGCGGGTCACCGCCGCCCAGCTCGGCGACCCCGCGCCGACCGCGCTGGTCGCCAACCTGCCGTACAACGTCGCCGTGCCGGTGGTGCTGCACCTGCTCGCCGAGCTGCCGACCGTGCGGCACGGCCTGGTGATGGTGCAGAAGGAGGTCGCCGACCGGCTCGTCGCCGGTCCGGGCTCCAAGGTGTACGGAGTGCCGTCGGTCAAACTCGCCTGGTACGCCCGCGCCCGCGCCGCCGGGAAGGTCCCGCCGAACGTCTTCTGGCCGGTGCCGAACGTCGACTCCGGACTGGTCGCCTTCACCCGTCGCGAGCCGCCCCGCCCCGACGTACCCCGGCAGCGGGTCTTCGCCGTCGTGGACGCGGCGTTCGCGCAGCGCCGAAAGACGCTCCGCGCGGCCCTCGCCGGTTGGGCCGGCGGCGCCGACCGGGCAGCGGCGGCGCTCACCGCCGCCGGTGTGGACCCCGGCGCACGCGGGGAGTCACTCACCGTCGAGCAGTTCGCCGACATCGCCGCGTCGGCCCCGGCCGCCGCGCCGGCCGCCCGCTAGGCTGGCGCCGTGCCCGCCCTGGGGCCGCGTGTACGCGCCCGCCACCGACAGCAGGAGCTGATCGTGACCAAGCCGTTCGACATCCGGTCGCGCGTCCGGGACAACACCCCGTGACCGAGGCCTGGCGACCGGACGACGACGGGCCGCGGGGCGCCAGCGGGCCGGTACGCGTACGGGTGCCCGCCAAGGTCAACCTGCACCTCGGGGTGGGTCCGCTGCGCCGCGACGGCTACCACGAGTTGAACACCGTCTACCACGCGATCTCGATCCACGACGAGCTGACCGCGCGCCGCGGTGACACCCTCACCCTGACCATGGAGGGCGAGGGCACCGGGGAGCTCGCCCTGGACGACTCCAACCTGGTCATCCGGGCCGCGCACGCCCTCGCCGGGTACGCGGGCGTCCTCCCGCACGCCCGGCTGCACCTGCGCAAGCAGATCCCCCTCGCGGGCGGGCTGGCCGGAGGCAGCGCCGACGCCGCCGCCGCGCTGGTCGCCTGCGACGCGCTGTGGGGCACCGGGCTGTCCCGCGACGAACTGGCCGACATCGCCGCCGACCTGGGCTCCGACGTGCCGTTCCTCATTCACGGCGGCACCGCGCTCGGCACCGGCCGGGGCGAGGCGGTCAGCCCGGTGCTGGCCCGCCCCACCTCCTGGCACTGGGTCGTCGCGATCGCCGACGGTGGCCTGTCGACTCCGGCCGCGTACGCCGAACTCGACCGGCTCCGCGACGCCGGGACCGCTCGCCCGCCGCTCGGCAGCACCGACGCGCTGCTCGCCGCGCTCCGGCAGCGCGACCCCCGGGTGCTCGCCGCCGCCCTGGGCAACGATCTCCAGGACGCCGCGCTCTCCCTGCGTCCGTCGCTGGCCGCCACCCTGAAGGCGGGCGAGTCGGCCGGCGCGCTCGCCGGCCTCGTCTCCGGATCGGGGCCGACCTGCGTCTTCCTCGCCGCCGACGCGTCCGACGCGGAGCGGATCGCCGCCGAGCTGGACGCCGCCGACGTGTGCCGGCAGGCCCGCACCGCCCACGGCCCGGTCGCCGGCGCCCGGATCGTCTGACCGCCCACACGGCCCCCGTTCCGAAGCAGGTGTGATCGACCCGAGGCCGCTGGTGTGGCGGATACCGCGATGCCGGGGGCATAGAGTCGATCATGATGGCGCGGCACGCGGATGCCGGGTGCGCGCGTTACTGGCGGACGCGTGGCCCGCGTACGCTTGGGGTGGGCGTCCTGAGGTGCCAGCCGGCACCGGGACGCCCTGACCATGGGAGGTGAAGTGGCCAACATCGTCAACCTGGACCGCGTGTCCAAGGGCTACGGCGCCGCCGGGCCACTGCTCACCGACGTCTCGCTCGGCCTTGACGACGCCGACCGCATCGGCGTCGTCGGCCTCAACGGCGCCGGCAAGTCCACCCTGCTGCGCCTGCTCACCCGGCAGGAGGAGCCGGACGACGGCCGCGTCACCCACCGCCGCGACCTGCGCGTCGCCTGGCTGCCGCAGACCCTCCAGCTCGCCCCGGAGGCGACCGTCCGCGACGTCGTCCTCGGCACCGCCTGGCTGGGCGAGAGCATGGGCGCCGAGCACGAGTGGGCCGGCGACGCCGGCGTCCGCGCCATCCTCGACGGCCTCGGGATGCCCCACCTCGGCCTCGACGCCCCGGTCGGCCCGATGTCCGGCGGTGAGCGCCGGCGGGTGGCCCTCGCCGCGCTGCTCGTCCGCGACTCCGACCTGCTCGTCCTCGACGAGCCCACCAACCACCTCGACGTCGGCGGCGTCGACTGGCTCGCCCGCCACCTCCTCGGCCGAAAGGGCGCCCTCGTCGTGGTCACCCACGACCGGTGGTTCCTCGACGCCGTCTGCACCACCACCTGGGAGGTCGCCGACCAGACCGTCCGGGCGTACGAGGGCGGCTTCGCCGCCTGGACCCTCGCCCGCGCCGAACGCGAACGGGTCGCCGCCGCCACCGAGGCCCGCCGGCAGAACCTGCTCCGTAAGGAGATCGCCTGGCTGCGCCGGGGCCCGCCGGCCCGCACCTCCAAGCCCAAGTTCCGCATCGACGCGGCCAACGCGCTCATCGCCGACGTGCCGCCGCCGCGCGACACCATGTCGCTGCAACGGCTGGCCACCGCCCGGCTCGGCAAGCAGGTGTACGACCTGGAGCACGTCCGCCTGCACGCCGGTCCGAAGGAGATCCTGCACGACCTCACCTGGCAGGTCGGCCCCGGCGACCGGATCGCGATCCTCGGCCGCAACGGCGCCGGCAAGACCACCCTGCTGCGGATGCTGGCCGGCGTCACCCGCCCCGACGGCGGCCGGTTCGCGGCCGGCTCCACGGTGCGGCCCGCGTTCCTCTCCCAGGAACTCGCCGAACTCCCCGGTGACCTGCGTGTCCTCGAAGCCGTCGAGGAGGTCGCCCGGCGGGTCCGCCTCGGCGACCGGGAGATCTCCGCCGCCCAGCTCGCCGAGGTCTTCGGTTTCGACGACCGGCGGCTCTGGACCCCGGTCGCCGACCTCTCCGGCGGGGAGCGGCGCCGGCTGCAGATGCTGCGGCTGCTCGCCGCCGAACCGAACGTGCTGCTGTTCGACGAGCCCACAAACGACCTCGACACCGACACGCTCGCCGCCCTGGAGGACCTGCTCGACTCCTGGCCCGGCACGATCGTCGTGGCCAGCCACGACCGGTACCTCATCGAGCGGGTCACCGACTCCGCGTACGGGATGTTCGGTGACGGCCGGCTGGTCCACCTGCCCGGCGGCGTCGACGAGTACCTGGCCCGGGCCGCCGACGGCGCCGGGCCGGCAACCGCCCCGGCGGCGGAACCCGACCGGCCCGCGCCGACCGGCATGTCCGCCGCCGAGGTACGCCAGGCCCGCAAGGAGCTGGCGAAGCTGGAACGGCAGGTCGGCAAGCTGGAACAGAAGGAGGCGGACCTGCTCGACCGGCTGGCCGCCAACGCCACCGATTACGCGACGGTCGCCGGCCTGGACGCCCAGCTCAAGGACGTGCGGGCCGAACGGGAGCAGGTCGAGGAGGCGTGGCTGGCGCTCGCCGAGCAGCTCCCGGCCGGCTGACCTCCGGCTTCGCGGCGACCGGCGGGGCCGTGTGCGGCGTCACACCGGCGCATGCGGGAGAATCACCGACGACCCGCACCCCAGCGTCGTTGGAGACTCAGACATGGCCCACACCCCCGTGAACCACCCCGCGCGGCCGATCTTCCGGGCGATCGGCGGGCTGACCGGTCTGTACCTGGTCGCCTTCGGCGTGGTCGGCCTCATCACGAGCGCCGGCAACGAGGTCCTCGCCCAGGACGACACCACCGTCTTCGGCCAGGGCACCAACCTCGGGTTCTCGCTGCTCAGCGTGCTGCTCGGTGGTGCCGTCCTGGCCGGCACGGCGATCGGCCGCAACGTCGACGTCATGATCAACCAGTGGTTGGCGTACGTCATCATGGCGCTCAGCCTCGCCGGGCTCGCGTTCATCCGCACCGAGGTCAACATCTTCAACTTCAGCGTGGCGACCGTGATCGTGCTGATGGTGATCAGCCTGGTCCTCCTCATGGTCGGCATGTACGGCAAGGTCGGCACCGAAGAGGAGAACGAGGCCTGGCAGAAGGCCCGGCTGGTGCTCTGAGGCGTTCCGCTCCTGGTTCTCGCCGGAGCCCGACCCGCGGTCAGGTTTGACCCCGCCACGGTCGGGCCCCGGCGAGCCGTCGGTACGCGCTTCCTGGGCGATTCGGGGTACGTGCGGCTTCTGTCCGGGCGACAATGTCCCCTGACTGTCGTCCTCGGTCGGAGGCGTGATGGCGCACTTCCCGCTGAACCACCCGGCGCGGCCGATCTACCGGGTCCTCTCCGGCCTGATCGGGCTCTACATCCTGGTCTTCGGTGTCTGGGGCACCGCGTTGACGCTTGGCGACCCGCTCTTCGAGCGCGACGGCGGCTGGGTGCTCGGGCTGCGCACCAACCTCGCGTTCTCGCTCGTCTCGGTCGTCTTCGGCGCCTTCCTGCTGGTGGGCGCGTCCCGGCGTGGCAACCTCGGCCACTACATGAACCTGACGGCCGGCGTGGTCTTCCTGGTCACCAGCATCCTCATGATGTCGGTGCTGCAGACCCCGGCGAACTTCCTCAACTTCTCGATGTCGACGGTCATCGTGTCGATGCTCTTCGGGCTGATCCTGCTCGGCACCGGCCTCTACGACAAGGTCGGCCCCGCGGAGCACGCCGAGGACGAGCGGCGGAGGCGCAACCACCCCGTCGCCGAGTCGAACAACCGCTGACTCACCGCCCCCGCACGGTGATCAGGCCCGGCTTCGCCTCCAGGTGCGACAGGCCGTTCCAGGCCAGGTTCACCAGGTGCGCCGCCACCGTCTCCTTGCGTGGCTTGCGCACCTCCAGCCACCACCGGCCGGTCAGCGCGACCATCCCCACCAGAGCCTGCGAGTAGAGCTCGGCGAGCTTCGGGTCGTACCCCCGGCTGGAGAACTCGGCACCCAGGATGTGCTCCACCTGGTGCGCGACGTCGTTCATGACGCTGCTGAAGTTGCCCGTCGCCGACATCAACGGCGACTCCCGGACCAGCACCCGGAACCCGCTGGTCTCCTCCTCGATGTACGTGAGCAGCGTCAGCGCGGCCTGCTCCAGCAGCTCGCGCGGGTGGCCGGCGGTCAACGCGGTGGTGATCCGGTCCAGCAGGCTGCGGACCTCCCGGTCCACCACCACCGCGTACAGGCCCTCCTTGCCGCCGAAGTGCTCGTACACCACCGGCTTGGAGACCTTCGCCCGGGACGCCACCTCCTCGATCGACGTGGCATCGAACCCGCGTTCGGCGAAGATCTGCCGTGCGATCGAGATCAGCTGCTCGCGCCGCTGGGCCGCCGACATGCGTATCCGGGAGGGTTTGCCGGACGCCGGGACCGCCCGGCGGCGACCCGCGGTGCTGTCGCCACCCGGCGCATCCGTCATGTCGTCACCTCGTCGGCGCTCGGTGACGCCCTGTCGTGGGATCGAGCCGCTCACCCGGGCCATACTGCCAGGTAACGTCGGCCGGCACCCTCCGGTTACCGCTCGGTGCCGGCCTTCACCAGCTTCGCGGCGATCCGCTCGGGCTTCGGCCACCGGACGTCCCGGGCCGCCCCGAGCTTCTCGAACAGCCAGATCACCCGGGCCGAGATGTCCACTTGGCCGCGCAGGACGCCGTGCCGCGCGCTGGTCGGGTCGGCGTGGTGCAGGTTGTGCCAGCTCTCGCCGAAGGACAGGATCGCCAGCGGCCAGAAGTTCGCGGCCCGGTCGCCCTGGCGCATCGCGAACGGCCGCTCGCCGTACACGTGACAGACCGAGTTGATCGACCAGGTCACGTGGTGCAGCAGTGCGATGCGCACCAGGCCGGCCCAGAAGAACGCGGTGAGCGCGCCCTGCCACGACCAGGTGAGCAGCCCGCCCAGGACCGCCGGCCCGAGCACCGACACCGCCACCAGCAGCGGGAACAACCGGTCGGCCCGGTTGATGTCGCGGTCGGCCAGGAGGTCCGGGGCGAACCGCTCCCGGTTGGACAGTTCGCGGTTGAACAGCCAGCCCAGGTGGGCGTGGAACAACCCCTTGGCGAGCCCCCGGACGGTCGCGCCGAACCGCCACGGCGAGTGGGGATCGCCCTCCAGATCGGAGAAGGCGTGGTGGCGCCGGTGGTCGGCCACCCACTGGATGATCTCGCCCTGCACGGCGAGCGATCCGGCCGCGGCGAGCCCGATCCGCAGCCAGCGGGCCGCCTTGAAGGAGCCGTGCGTGAAGTAGCGGTGGTAGCCGACCGTGATGCCGAGCCCGGAGAGCACGTACCAGAAGGCGGCGATCCCCACGTCCGTCCAACTCAGCCAGCCGCCCCAGGCGACCGGGACGGCCGCGATCAGGGCCAGGAACGGTACGACCACGAAGGCCCAGAGGGCGATGAGGATGCCGCGGGACTGGGTGCCCTGGGTGAGGGGCTTCGGGCCGGGTACGGATTCGACGAGAGTGGTCGACGACATGGCACCTCGCAGAGGGGACTGAGATCACGAAGTTACGCCTACGTCACCGTAACTTGAGGTGCGGCGGCGCGCACGGGAGAGAACGGCGAATGAATGCCCGGATCTGTCGTACGCGCGTTCTAACCTGCTGGCCATGACCGATTCAACGACCTCGCGGCGACCCGGGCGACGTGCGGATTCGGCGATCCTGCGCGAGGAGGCGATCCGGCTGCGGCGGGGCGGATGCCCGGTGCCGGAGATCGCGCGGCGGGTCGGGGTGGCCCGCTCGACCGCCTATCTGTGGGTCCGGCATCTGCCGTTGGACCGGGACACCGAAGAGGCCCGGGCTCGCCGGCGAGCCCACTCGAAGGTCATGACGGACGCGTTGTGGGCGGAGCACAGGGCGGCCCGTGACGCGGCACGCGCCGAGGCGGTGACGGATGCGGCAGCCTGGGCCGGAGGGTTGGGGCGGCGGGAGCTGTTGCTCGTAGGGGCGGCGTTGTATTGGGCCGAGGGACTGAAGGCGAAGCCGTGGCGTCCCAATGACTGTCGCGTTCGGTTCGTGAACAGCGACCCGATGCTGGTGACGCTGTTCCTGCGATTCGTTGAGGAGATGGGTGTCGGGCGTGACGCGTTGCGGTACCGGCTGGCGATCCACGAGGCGGCCGACGCGCGGGCCGCGCTGGTGTGGTGGGCGAAGATCGCCGGCGTCCCGCCCGACCGCTTTCAGCCCACGTCGCTCAAGCGCCACCGGCCGGTCACCGTCCGCCGGAACACCGACGAGAGCTATCGGGGCTGTCTCAGCATCGAGGTCCCGCGATCCCGACAGCTGTACTGGGCGATAGAAGGGATCATGAAAGGAATGGCCGATGAGGATCTCGGCCGGAGACGCTAAGGTATAGGCGTCCGGCAGGCTGATTGCTTTGCCCGTTTTAGACCGTCCCGGGTCGTCTAATGGCAGGACGTCAGGTTTTGGTCCTGATTGTAGGGGTTCGAGTCCTCTCCCGGGAGCTTCTGCCGATGCCACGTCGATGTCTGGTTAGCATGGCCGCGAGACTGTCGCCGTACCGACGGGAGCCACGTCGTGTCCCAGCAGCCCCACCTCCGCACCGTCGTCGTGCTCGCCGCCGGTGAGGGCAAGCGGATGAAGTCCGCGCTCCCGAAGGTGCTGCATCCGTTGCTCGGCCGAACGCTCGTCGGTCACGTGCTGAGCGCCGCAGCGCCCCTCACCGCGGACCGCACGGTGGTCGTGGTGGGCCACGGGGCTGACCAGGTCCGCGCCCACCTGGCCGAGATCGCCCCGCAGGCCACCCCGGTGCTGCAGGCGGAGCAGCTCGGCACGGGGCACGCGGTGCGCATCGCGCTGGACGCGGTCCCGGAGGCCGGTGGCACGGTCGTGGTGATCAACGGGGATGTGCCCCTGCTGCGTCCGGAGACGGTGGGCGCGCTGGTCGAGGCGCACGAGCGGGCGGGCGCCGCGGCGACCGTGCTCGCCGCGCAGGTGCCCGACCCCACCGGGCTCGGCCGGATCGTGCGGGACGCCGAGGGCCGGCTGCAGCAGATCGTGGAGCAGCGCGACGCGACCCCCGCGCAGCGGGAGATCCGGGAGATCAACGCCGGGATCTACGCGTTCGACGGGGTGCGGCTGCGAAACGCGCTCGGCAAGCTGTCGACGGACAACGAGCAGGGCGAGGAGTATCTGACCGACGTCTTCGGGCTGCTGGTGTCGGCCGGCGAGCCGGTGGCCGTGCACGTCGCGGCGGATCATGTGGAGACGCTGGGCTGCAACGACCGGGTGGAGCTGGCCGCGCTGCGGCGGCTGCTGCGGGACCGGGTGAACGAGGCCTGGATGCGCACCGGGGTCAGCCTGCTCGACCCGGAGACCACCTGGATCGACGTGACCGTCGCGCTCGATCGGGACGCGGTGGTCGACCAGAACACGCAGCTCAAGGGCGCCACGGTGGTCGGCGCGGGCGCGGCGGTCGGGCCGGACGTCACGCTCGAGGACACCGTGGTGGGGCCGGGCGCCACGGTGGTGCGCAGCCACGCGGTCGGCGCGGAGATCGGCCCGCGGGCCAGTGTCGGCCCGTACGCGTACCTGCGGCCGGCGGCGCGGCTGGCGGAGAAGGCGAAGGTCGGCACGTTCGTCGAGGTCAAGAACTCGGAGATCGGCGCGGGGTCGAAGGTGCCGCACCTGACGTACGTCGGGGACGCCTCGATCGGCGAGCAGAGCAACATCGGCGCGGCGACGGTGTTCGTGAACTACGACGGTGTGCGCAAGCACCGGACGGTCATCGGTAGTCACGCCCGGACCGGGGCGGACAACATGTTCGTGGCGCCGGTCGTGGTGGGCGACGGCGCGTACACCGCGGCGGGTTCGGTGATCATCGAGGACGTGCCGGCCGGTGCGATGGGCGTGGCCCGGGCGCGGCAGCGCAACATCGAGGGCTGGGTGCTCAAGCGCCGGTCGGGTACGGCGGCGGCGGAGGCCGCCGAGCGGGCCCGGCAGGGCGTCGAGGGTGGGGTGTCCGGGGGGCCGACGGCAAGTGAAGGTGAGGCAATCCACGGGGATACCGAGCCGGTGGGCGGGGCGTCCGGCGCGGGAGATACTGCAACCGAATAGTCCCCGGCCCACCACCGCCGCCGGGTACCACCGATCTACGGGAGCAGACGGCCCATGGGCAGCATCGTCGCCGAAAACCGCAAGAGCCTGATGCTCTTCTCCGGGCGTGGTTTTCCGGAGTTGGCCAAGGAGATCGGTGAGGTGCTCGGCGTCGCGCCGACGCCGGCCGACGCGTACGACTTCGCCAACGGTGAGATCTTCGTACGGTACAAGGACTCGGTGCGTGGTTCGGACGCCTTCGTGGTGCAGTCCGTGACGCACGGGGTGAACACGTGGGTCATGGAGACCCTGATCATGGTCGACGCGCTGAAGCGCGGCTCGGCCAAGCGGATCACCGTTGTCCTGCCGTTCTACCCGTACTCCCGGCAGGACAAGAAGCACCGCGGCCGGGAGCCGATCTCGGCCCGGCTGATCGCGGACCTGTTGAAGACCGCGGGGGCGAACCGGATCCTCACGGTGGATCTGCACACCGCCCAGATCCAGGGCTTCTTCGACGGCCCGGTGGACCACCTGTTCGCGATGGACGTGCTCGCGGAGTACGTGGAGCGCCGGTACGCGGGCCGCCCGATGACGGTGGTCGCGCCGGACTCGGGCCGGGTGCGGGTCGCCGAGCGGTGGACGGACCGGCTGGGTGGCTGCCCGCTGGCGTTCATCCACAAGACGCGGGATCCGCTCAAGCCGAACCAGGTGGTGGCGAACCGGGTGGTCGGCGAGGTGGAGGGCCGGGTCTGCCTGATCGTCGACGACATGATCGACACGGGTGGCACGATCTCCAAGGCGGCGGACATCCTCAAGGAGTCGGGCGCGGCGGAGATCATCGTCGCCTCCACCCACGCGCTGCTGTCGGACCCGGCCACGGAGCGGCTGAAGAACAGCCCGATCAGCGAGGTCGTGGTGACGAACACGCTGCCGCTGCCGCCGGAGAAGCAGCTCGACAAGCTCACCGTCCTGTCGATCGCGCCGCTGCTCGCGCGGGCGATCCGCGAGGTGTTCGACGACGGTTCGGTGACCACTCTCTTCGGTGGGCTGAGCTAGTCGGCCGGCGGGGCTCCCGACGCCCCCGGTGGGCGGCGGGACGCGATCCGGGGACTGCCGGAGAGCGCGGAATCCGCTCGGGTAGACTGGTGCGGTTGCCACGGCGAGGGTGCCCGGCGGGTCGCTGACATAGCACCGCACGGAGGCGCCGTCATCGACGCGGTGCTCCGGGCAGTCGTTCATGACGCATGAGCCCCAGCGAGCCCCTCGCCCCAGCACCGCCAGACGACAAGCGCAGCAGCGAAACATCAGGAGTTTCCCCGTGTCCGAGGTAAAGATCAGCGCCGAGCCCCGCACCGAGTTCGGCAAGGGTGGTGCCCGTCGTACCCGCCGGGCCGGCAAGGTGCCCGCCGTGCTGTACGGCCACGGCGAGAAGCCCAAGCACATCGCGCTGCCGGCGCGCGAGTTCGCGGCCGCGATCCGCAAGGGTGGCGCGAACCAGCTCTTCGCGATCGACGTGAGCGACGGCACGCAGGTGCTGGCGCTGCCGAAGGCGATCCAGCGTGACCCGATCAAGGACACGTTCGAGCACGTGGACCTGCTGCTCGTCCGCCGGGGCGAGAAGGTCACCGTCGAGGTCCCGGTCCAGCTGGTCGGCGAGGCCGCGAAGGACACGCTGATCGTGCACGACCACGACACCCTGTCGGTGTCCGCCGACGCCACCAAGGTGCCGGACCACCTGGAGGCGTCCATCGAGGGCCTGGAGGCGGGCACCCAGGTGACCGCCGGTGACGTTCAGCTGCCGGCCGGCGTCGAGCTGGTCGCCGACCCGGAGCTGCCGGTCGCCGCGGTGACCGCCGCCCCGACCGCCGAGCAGCTCGAGGCCACCCTGCCCGAGGTCGAGGAGGCCACCGAGGAGGCCGAGGCCGAGGTCGGCGAGGTCACCGAGGACTCGGAGGGCGCCGAGGGCGGCGCGGCTCCGGCCGCCGAGGGCGAGGAGAACGCCGAGGCGAAGACCGAGGCCTGATCGGTCCGCTGCGCACGCGACAGGCGTCCCCGTTCCTCGGGGGCGCCTGTCGGCGTATCGGAGCGGTGTCGTGCCGGTGGTGCGGTGCGCGGGAGAGAGCGGGAAGGGACGGACGGTGACGGACGAGACGGGGCCGTGGCTGGTGGTCGGCCTGGGCAACCCCGGTCGGGAGTACGCGGGCAACCGGCACAACGTCGGCTTCATGGTGGCCGACCTGCTCGCGGGCCGGGCGGGGGTGCGGTTCGGCCGGCACAAGCGGGCGGTGGCGGAGGTCGCCGAGGGGCGGTTGGGGTTCGGCGGGCCGCGGCTGGTGCTGGTGAAGCCGTTGACGTACATGAACCTGTCCGGTGGGCCGGTGGCGAGCCTGGCGCAGTTCTACAAGGTGCCGCCGGGTCAGGTGGTGGCCGTCCACGACGAGCTGGACATCCCGTACGGCCAGGTGCGGGTGAAGTGCGGTGGCGGCGAGGGCGGGCACAACGGCCTGCGGTCGATGACGAAGTCGCTGGGCACGAAGGAGTACGTCCGGGTGCGGTTCGGCGTCGGCCGGCCCCCGGGACGGCAGGACCCGGCGGACTTCGTACTGTCGGATTTCGGCTCGGTCGAGCGCAAGGAGCTGGATTTCCTGGTGGACCGGGCGGCGGACGTGGTGGAGTCGGTCGTCGTGCGTGGTGTGGAGCCGACGCAGAACCTCTATCACGGCGCCTGACGGCAGACGGTAGTCTGCCCCCTTTGGGGCGGCACGCGGCGACGGGAGCACGGTGATGGGCAGTCCTCCGACGATCGACGGGGCGTTCGCCCGCTGGCTGGCCGGTCGGGCCGGCCAGGCGTTGCTCGGCCTGCGGGCCGAGATGGGCTTTGCCGACGCAGGTGCGTTGAAGTCCGCGGGGGACAAGGTCTCCCACGACCTGATCCGCACGGAGCTGGCGAAGTGGCGTCCCGGTGACGCGGTCCTGTCCGAGGAGGACGAGGGCTCGCGGCTGGCCTGGGCGGCGGAGGTGAACACGGAGGCGGTGTCCCGGTTGACCGCCGACCGGGTGTGGATCATCGACCCGCTGGACGGGACCCGTGAGTTCGCCGAGGAGGGCCGCTCGGACTGGGCGGTGCATGTGGCGCTCTGGGCGCGGAACGCGCCGACGCCGCACGGCCTGGTGGCGGGGGCGGTGGGGCTGCCGGCGCAGCAGCGGGTGCTGGGGACGGACTATCCGCCGGCGTACCCGCAGATGACGTTGGAGGCGGCGGCCGCGGGCGGCGAGCGGACGATCCGGCTGGCGGCGAGTCGCAGCCGGCCGCCGGTGTTCCTCACCGACCTGGCCGAGGAGGTCGGTGCTCACCTGGTGCCGATGGGTTCGGCCGGGGCGAAGATCGCGGCGGTCGTCACGGGCGAGGTCGACGCGTACATCCACGCGGGCGGCCAGTACGAGTGGGACTCGGCGGCGCCGGTGGCTGTGGCGACGGCCACCGGGTTGCATGCTTCCCGGATCGACGGATCTGCGCTGAAATACAACGAGGCCGACCCGCGCCTGCCGGACCTGCTGGTCTGCCGCGAGGATCTCGCCAGTCGGTTGCTTGCGGCGCTGCAGCGGCATTGCGGGTAACCTGAGCGCTACTTCCTGGCAAACCCGACCGGAAAGGTCTGGAAATGAGCGTGCGAACCGAGTCGGCGTCATGACCACTGCGGCCGCGTACCAGGTGTCCCACCTCGACGCGTTGGAGGCCGAGAGCATCTTCGTGATGCGCGAGGTGGTGGCCGAGATGGAGCGGCCGGTGCTGCTCTTCTCCGGCGGCAAGGACTCGATTGTCATGCTGCGCCTGGCCCAGAAGGCGTTCGCGCCGGCCAACATCCCCTTCCCGGTGATGCACGTGGACACCGGGCACAACTTTCCCGAGGTCCTGGAGTACCGGGACCGGCGGGTCGCCGAGCTGGGGCTGCAGTTGATCGTGGCGAGCGTGCCGGAGGCCCTGGCGAACGGGCTGGTGCGCGAGACCGCGGACGGGATGCGCAACCGGATCCAGACGCCGGTGCTGCTGGACGCGGTCGAGAAGCACCGGTTCGACGCGCTCTTCGGCGGGGCCCGCCGGGACGAGGAGAAGGCCCGGGCCAAGGAGCGCGTGTTCAGCTTCCGCGACGAGTTCGGCCAGTGGGACCCGAAGAACCAGCGCCCGGAGCTGTGGGCGCTCTACAACGGGCGGCACCACCCCGGCGAGTCGATCCGGGTGTTCCCCCTGTCCAACTGGACCGAGCTGGACGTGTGGCATTACATCGCCCGGGAACGGGTCGAGTTGCCGTCGATCTACTACGCCCACGAGCGCGAGGTGATCGAGCGCGACGGGATGCTGTACGCGGTGAACGAGTTCTTCCGCCCGCGGGCGGGGGAGGAGCGGTTCAAGGCGCAGGTGCGGTACCGGACGGTCGGTGACGCATCCTGCACGGCGGCGGTCCGCTCGGAAGCCGACACGGTGGAGAAGGTCATCGAGGAGGTCGCGGCGACCCGGATCACCGAGCGTGGCGCGACCCGCGGTGACGACCGGGTCAGCGAGGCCGCGATGGAGGACCGCAAGCGGGAGGGCTACTTCTGATGACCACCGAGACCGTGCCGTCGGAGGTGGCGGCCCGCCCGATGGACCTGCTGCGGTTCGCGACCGCCGGCAGCGTGGACGACGGCAAGTCGACGCTCATCGGTCGCCTGCTGTACGACACCAAGTCGCTCTTCACCGACCAGCTCGCCGCCGTCGAGGCGGTGAGCGCGGCCCGGGGCGACGAGTACACCAACCTGGCGCTGCTCACCGACGGCCTGCGGGCCGAGCGGGAGCAGGGCATCACGATCGACGTCGCGTACCGCTACTTCGCCACCCCCCGGCGGAAGTTCATCATCGCGGACACGCCCGGGCACATCCAGTACACGCGCAACATGGTCACCGGCGCGTCGACCGCCGACCTGGCGTTGATCCTCGTCGACGCCCGCAAGGGTCTGGTGGAGCAGTCCCGCCGGCACGCGTTCCTCTGCTCGCTGCTGCGAGTGCCGCACCTGGTCCTCTGTGTCAACAAGATGGACCTGGTCGACTGGTCGCAGGAGGTGTTCGAGCGGATCGCGGACGAGTTCGCCTCGTTCGCGGCGAAGCTCGAGGTGCCCGACCTGACGGTGGTGCCGATCTCCGCGCTCAAGGGCGACAACATCGTCTCCCGGTCGGAGAACATGCCGTGGTACGACGGGCCGTCGCTGCTGCACCACCTGGAGCGGGTGCACATCGCCAGCGACCGCAACCTGGTCGACGTGCGCTTCCCGGTGCAGTACGTGATCCGCCCGCAGTCCACCACCGTCACCGACTACCGGGGGTACGCCGGCCAGGTCGCCTCCGGCGTGCTCAAGCCGGGTGACGAGGTGATGGTGCTGCCCAGCGGCTTCACCAGCCGGATCGCCGCGGTGGAGACCGCCGACGGGCCGGTCGCCGAGGCGTTCCCGCCGATGTCGGTGACCATCCGCCTGGCAGACGAGATCGACATCTCCCGCGGTGACATGATCTGCCGGCCGAACAACGCCCCCGCGGTCGCCCAGGACATCGAGGCGATGGTCTGCTGGATGGACGAGACCCGCCCGCTCCAGGTGGGCGGCAGGTACGCGATCAAACACACCACCCGCTCGGCGCGGACCATCGTGCGCGGCCTGCACTACCGGCTCGACATCAACTCGCTGCACCGCGACGAGTCGGCCGGCGAGCTGAAGCTCAACGAGATCGGCCGGGTCCGCCTGCGTACGACGGTGCCGTTGCTCGCCGACGAGTACCGCCGCAACCGCGCCACCGGCGGTTTCGTCATCATCGACGAGGCGACGAACCGGACGGTCGGCGCCGGCATGATCGTCGAGGCGGGCTGACGGGCGGGCCGGGTCACGCCCGCACGGGTGCGGTCCACGCCGCGTGCCTGCACACGGTGCGGTCCACGCCGCGTGCCTGCACCCCCGCGTAGCCGTGGTGTTAAGAAGGGTCCCTTCCTCTACCGCAGGCGTTAAGAAGGGGCCCTTCCTTTCACGTCAGGCGGGTGGCGCCGGGGGCGGGTAGGACGGTGACGGTGCCGGGGGCGGTGAAGCCGCACGCGGCGTACGCGGCGCGGACGGTATCGGCGACCCGGTCCGCGCGGTCGGCGTCGACCAGGGCGAGGACACAGCCGCCGAACCCGCCGCCGGTCATCCGGGCCCCGAGCGCCCCGGCACCGAGCGCCGCCTCGACGGCGGTGTCGATCTCCGGCACGGTGATCTCGAAGTCGTCCCGCATGGACACGTGTGACGCGGTGAGCAGCGGCCCGATCTCGCGGACCTGGCCGGTTCGCAGCAGCTCGACGGTGTCGAGGACCCGCTGGTTCTCGGTGACGACGTGCCGTACCCGGCGGAGGGTCTCGTCGTCGGGCAGCCGGCCGAGTGCGGCGTCGAGGCCGGCGACCGGCACGTCCCGCAGGGCGGGCACCCCGAGCGCCGCGGCGGCCCGCTCACAGGCGGCCCGGCGGGACGCGTACTCGCCGTCGGCGTGCCGGTGCGACGCCCGGCTGTCGACGACCAGCACGGCCAGCCCGGCCGCGTCGAGGTCGAACGGGATGTGCTCGACCGACTCGTCCCGGCAGTCGAGGAAGAGCGCGTGGCCGGCCCGGCAGCGGATCGCGGCCGACTGGTCCATGATCCCGGTCGGGGCGCCGACGTAGGCGTTCTCGGCCCGCTGGGCGAGCCGGGGCTGCTTCTGCGCCGGCAGGTCGAGGCCGCCCAGGTCGGCCAGGGCGGTGAGCACGGCGGCCTCGAGCGCCGCCGAGGAGGAGAGCCCGGAGCCGAGCGGCACGTCGGAGGCGATCGCCAGCCGGGCGCCGGGCACGGTGTGCCCGGCGTCGCGCAGCGCCCACACCACGCCGGCCACGTACGCGGCCCAGCCGGTCACCTTTCCCGGCTCGTCGACGGCCGACGGCCCGAACTCCACCGGGTCGTCGGCGAGCTCCGACCAGACGGTCCAGCCCTCGTCGCCACGGGGCGCCGCGGCGACGACGGTACGCAGCGGCAGCGCGAACGGCAGCACGTATCCGTCGTTGTAGTCGGTGTGCTCGCCGATCAGGTTGACCCGGCCGGGGGCGGCCCAGCAGCCCGCGGGCTTGCCGGCGTACCGGGAGCGGAAACCGGCGACGGCGCGGGTCGCGACGTCGGACGCCGCGGGCCCGGGGCCCGTCTGCGTGCGCGACTGCGGGGCTCGCCGGACCGGCTCACTCCTCGTGCTCACCGGCGCTCCAGGACGTGGCCGCGGTAGAACGCCCAGGCGTCGCGGACCATGTCGTACAGGGTGGGCTTCTCCGGCGTCCACCCCAGCTCCTCGCTCGCCAGCCGGGACGAGGCGACCAGTTCGGCGGGGTCGCCCTCGCGGCGCGGCGCGATCTCGACCGGGACGGGGTGGCCGGTGACCTCGCGGACCACCTCGATCACCTGCCGGTTGGTGAAGCCGTTGCCGTTGCCCAGGTTGTAGATGCGGTGCTGGCCGGCGACCGCCGCGTCGATCGCGAGCAGGTGGGCACGGGCCAGGTCGGCGACGTGGATGTAGTCGCGGACGCAGGTGCCGTCGACGGTGGGGTAGTCGTCGCCGAAGAGCTGGAGCTTCTCCCGCCGTCCGGCGGCGACGTCGAGCGCGATGGGGATGAGGTGGGTCTCGGGGTCGTGTCGTTCGCCGAGGGCCACGGCGCCGTCGAGGTGGGCGCCGGCGACGTTGAAGTAGCGCAGTGAGACCGCGGCCAGGCCGTGGCCGACGGCCTCGGAGGTGAGCGCCATGTCGACGGCGAGCTTGGTGGCGCCGTACGTGTTGGTGGGGGCGGTCACCGCCGTCTCCGGGATCGGCAGCTCGGCCGGGTTGCCGTAGACGGCGGCGGTGGACGAGAAGACAAGCCTGGGCACCCCGGCGGCCCGTACGGCGTCGAGGAGGGCGAGCGAACCGACGAGGTTGTTGTCCCAGTACAGCTCCGGCTTGACCATCGACTCGCCGGCGGCGATGAGGGCGGCGAAGTGCAGCACCCCGTCGAATCCCGCGGCCGGGGTGACCACCTGCGCCACGTCGTGCAGGGGGACCTCGACGTGGGTGGCGTCGGGAGCGAGCGCGGCACGGTGGCCGGTGCGCAGGTCGTCAAGCACGACCACCTCGTGGCCGGCGTCCAGCAGCAGTCGGGCCACCACGCTGCCGATGAAGCCGGCGCCGCCGGTGACGAGCAGTTTCACGTCGGTCTCCTCCTGCCTGGCCGCCGCGCCGGCGACCCTTCGGTGATCACCCTACGGCCGGCCCTCCAGCCGTGGGACGAGCGACCGTCCCTCATTCCACCATAAACTCCCATGAACAAACAGAGCCGAACATGACCGCCTCGGCGGTGGCCCGGATGTCTACCATCCTTCTCATGCGGGAAGCGGGTGGTCCCGGGCTCCGGCGCCGCGCGCGGGGGCGGCCCCGCCGCGAGCCCGGGCCGCTCGCCCGGGCCGTCGCCCGCGTTGTGGTCCGGGCCGCCACCGGCGCCACCCGCCTGGTGACGGATCTGCTCGGCGCCAGCCCGGCGTCCGGCCGGGAGCGGATCAGCGAGGACGAGCTGCGCGACCTGGTCGCCGCCGCGGCGGTGCTGGACCCGGTGGAGCGGCGGATCATCGACGAGGTGCTGGTGGCCGGCGCGAGCCTGGTACGCGAGGTGATGATGCCGCGCACCGAGGTGGTCTTCCTCTCCGCCGCGCTGACGATCGCCGAGGCCGAACGCCTGGTCCGGGCCGAGACGCACACCCGCTACCCGGTGGTCGACGGCACGCACGACGACGTGGTCGGGTTCGTGCACCTGCACGACGTGCTGCTGCGGCCCGACCAGGACCCGTGCACGACAGTCGGCGAGCTGACCCGGGAGGTCAAGCGGCTGCCCGGCAGCAAACGGGTCCTCGCGGCGCTCAACGAGATGCGCCGCGAGGGGCACCACCTCGCGGTGGTCATCGACGAGTACGGCGGCACCGCCGGCATCGTCACCTGCGAGGACCTCATCGAGGAGCTGGTCGGCGAGCTGCACGACGAGTACGACAGCCCGCCCGAGCCGACCACACCCGGCCTGCCCGCCGTGGTCGACGGCCGGCTGAACCTGGCCGACTTCGCCGAACGCACCGGGCTGACCCTCCCGACCGGGCCGTACGAGACGGTCGGCGGTTTCGTCATGGCGTCGCTGGGCCGGCTGCCGGCGGTGGGCGACGAGGTGCCGCTGCCCGCCGAGCCGGCCGGCGGCGCGGCCCGGCAGGACGAATCCCCGGCCGGCTGGCTCCTGCGGGTGCTCGCGCTGGACGGGCGGCGGGTGGCCCGGGTCGCCGTCGCCGTGGCCCGCGTGCCCGAGCCCCGGCGCGAGGTCACCCTCCCCACGCTGTCCGGCCGTGGGCGACCCGCCGGCCCGTCATGACGGCCCCCGGGTGTTGCTGACAGAATTGCCGGCATGTCCGACGTACCCGCCCGCCCGCGCGTCTTCTCCGGCATCCAGCCGACGGCCGACTCGTTCCACCTCGGCAACTACCTGGGCGCGGTGCGGCACTGGGTGGCGTTGCAGGAGAGCCACGAGGCGTTCTACTGCGTGGTCGACCTGCACGCGATCACCGCCGGGCACGACCCGAAGGAGCTGCCGCAGCGCTCCCGGATGGCCGCCGCGCAGCTGCTCGCGGTCGGTCTGGACCCGGAGCGCTGCACCCTGTTCGTGCAGTCCCAGGTGCCCGAGCACGCGCAGCTGGCGTGGGTGCTGGGTTGCATCACCGGGTTCGGCGAGGCGAGCCGGATGACCCAGTTCAAGGACAAGTCCCAGAAGCAGGGCAACGAGCGGGCCAGCGTCGGCCTGTTCACCTACCCGATCCTCCAGGCCGCCGACATCCTGCTGTACCAGGCGCACGCGGTGCCGGTCGGTGAGGACCAGCGCCAGCACCTGGAGCTCTCCCGCGACCTGGCCCAACGGTTCAACTCGCTGTTCGGGCCGACGTTCACGCTGCCCGCGCCGCACATCGTCAAGGACACCGCGAAGATCACCGACCTGCAGGACCCGACGGCGAAGATGTCCAAGTCGTCCTCCTCGCCGGCCGGCATCGTCAACCTGCTGGAGGACCCGGCCCGGTCGGCCAAGAAGATCCGCTCCGCGGTCACCGACACGGGCCGCGAGATCGTCTTCGACGCCGAGCACAAGCCGGGCGTGTCGAACCTGCTCACCATCTACTCGGCGCTGTCCGGGCGGAGCATCGACGACCTGGTCGCCGCGTACGCCGGCAAGGGCTACGGCGATCTCAAGAAGGACCTGGGCGAGGTCGTGCGCGAATTCGTCACGCCCGTCCAGGAGCGCACCCGCGGCTACCTCGACGACCCCGCCCAGCTCGACAAGCTGCTCGCGGCCGGCGCGGAGAAGGCCCGGGCCGCGGCGGCGCCGACGCTGCGGGCCGTGTACGACCGGGTGGGTTTCTTCCCGCCCGTTCGTGGCGAGTAGCGGCGCGGCACGGTACGGGTGAGGTCGTGGAGTCGGTGGCCGGAGGGGTGGCGCGGAGCGTGGATCTGAGGGACGGCGCGCCGGTGGCCGGCGGCACCATCCAGATCGGCATCGCCGTGGACATCCCCGAACCGTGGGGCGGCATGCTCACCCGGCGCCGGGTGGAGGCCGGCGACCAGCAGGCCGTCCCGGCACACGTGACCCTGCTCGGGCCGACCGAGATCCCGGTCGCCACGCTCCCGGCCGTCGAGCGGCACCTCGGCGCGGTGGCCGCCGCGCACCTGCCGTTCACCCTGCACCTGCGCGGCACCGGCACGTTCCGACCGGTCACCCAGGTGGTGTTCGTGGCGGTCGCCGCCGGGATCAGCGAATGCGAGCTGCTCGCCGCGGCGATCCGCGCCGCACCGGAGCTGCGCCGGGAGGCCCGCTTCCCGTACCACCCGCACGTGACGGTCGCGCAGGACGTCGCGCCCGAGGCGTTGGACAAGGTGTACGAGGATCTGGCCGACTTCTCGGCGATGTTCGAGGTGGAGGCGTTCACCCTGTTCTCGCACAGCGGGCAGGCCCGGTGGCAGCCGCGCCGGGACTTCCGGCTCGGGGGCTGACACCGGGGCCGGCCCGGGCCGGTGCCGGGTCGAGAGACGGCGGGCGACTCGCCGCGTGGCGAGGGCCGGCGGCCGGATGACCCCGCGCGGGCGGAAGATCGGCGAGGATGACGGCGTGAATGTGTTCGGCCGCGTCGAGGCGAGCATCGGGGGACGCATCGATGCCGCCCGCCGCCGCTCCGGCGCCTTCGACCACGTGTGGCGGGCCGGGGTGCGGTACAACGACGTCCTGGGCGGGCGGCTGGCCGCCGCGATCGCCTACTACGGGTTCTTCGCGGTCTTCGCGCTCGCCCTGGTCGCGTACTCCGTCTTCGGCGCGATCCTCGAGGACAACGACGAGGTCAGCGACGCGGCGGAGGACTTCCTGCGGGAGAACCTGCCGTTCCTCGACCCGGCCCAGATCGCCGAGAGCAGCGGCACGGTCGGCGTCGTGGGTCTGATCATCCTCGTCTTCACCGGGATCGGCTGGGTGGAGGCGATCCGCTCGTCCCAGCGGCTCATGTACGGCCTGAACCAGCAGCCGGGCAACCTGGTCGTCCGCCGCCTGGTCGACCTCGGCGTGCTGCTCGTGGTGTTCGTGCTGCTCGGGGCCTCGGTGGCGGCCGTCGACGCGCTGGAGTCGCTGCTGCGGTGGGCGCTGCGCAGCACCGGGTCGGTCGGCCTCACCACGGTCAGCGCGGTGCTCAGCGTCCTGGTGAACGCGGTGCTGGCGACCCTGCTGCTGGTCGCGGTGCCGCGGCTGCGGATGAGCCGGGCCCGGCTGCGCCCGGTGGTGCTGCTGGTCGCGGTCGGGATCACGCTGCTCAACACCGTCGGTCGCTACTACGTGGTGCGGACCGAGCGGAACCCGGCGTACACGGTGGTGGCCGGCGCGGTGGGCCTGCTGCTCTACCTCTACCTGCTCAACCAGCTCGTGCTCTTCGGCGCGGCCCTGGCCGCCACGAGCACCCGGGGTCGGGTGGTGGACCTGGCGGAGGGGCCGGTGGCGGTCGACCTGGACGAGGACACGGATCCCGGCACGCCCGGCGGGGCCGGTTGACGGGAAGGAGCGCAGGAGTGGAGATCACCGTCGACCCGGACTCGCCGGTGCCGCCGTACGAGCAGGTGCGCGCGCGGATCGCGGAGCAGGTGGGTGACGGCCGGCTGCCGGTCGGGACCCGGCTGCCGACGGTCCGCCGGCTCGCGACGGACCTGGGTCTCGCGGTGAACACGGTGGCGCGGGCGTACCGGGAGCTGGAGGCGGCCGGGCTGGTGGAGACCCGGGGTCGGCACGGCACGGTTGTCGCACCCGGCCGCGATGATGCGGTGGACCGCTTGCAGCGGGCCGCGGCCGGTTACGCGACGGAGGCGGCGCGGCTGGGCGTCCCGCCCGAGGTCGCGCTCGCCCTGGTCCGGGCCGCGCTCGAGGCGCGCTGACCGACACGACGCAGGAGGACATCGATGACCGATCCGGACGGCACAGTGGTGGAGGCGGTCGTGCGGGCCGCACCGGAGCGGGTGTGGTCGGCCCTGACCGAGCCGGCGGAGATCCGGCACTGGTTCGGCTGGGAGTACGACGGGCTGGACGACGAGATCCGGTTCATCTTCGTGGACCACGCCCGTCCGGAGCCGCCGGACCGGATCGCCATGGACGACGGTTCCGAGCTGCGGCTCGCCGCCGACGGGGACGTGACGCGGCTGAGCGCGGTGCTGCCGGCCCCGGCCGACGCCGCGGCCGCCGCCGAGCAGCGGGCGATCGCCGAAGGCTGGCAGACGTTCTTCGCCCAGCTGCGGTTCCTGCTGGAGTGCCGGCCGGCGGGCGAGCGCCGGACGGTCTACCTGACCGGCACCGGGACGGGCCGGGACCTGCTCGCGGTGCTGGGCACGGCCGGGTCGACGGAGGAGTGGTTCCACAGCCCCCGACAGCGGATCGTGGTCGATCCCGACGGCCGGCTGCTGGCGGCGACCGCCGAACGGCCGCTGGACGATCCCGAGTCGGGTGCGGTCAGCCTCACGGTGAGCGCGTACGGCGTCGACGACGCCGAGGCGGCACACCTGGAGCGGGTGTGGGCCGCCCGCTGGAGTCCGCTCGCGTCCGGCGACAGCTCCGCCTGACCGGCGACAGCTCCGCCTGACCGGCGACGAGGCGGCGAATCGGCCGCGCACGCCGGTGCCGGGCGGCGATGATGGGCGGGTGGGCGCTCTCGTGACACTCGACCTGCCGGACGACTCGCCGATGCTCGACCTCCCGTGGATCATCACCTTCGGCCCGCTCGGCGACGCCGACGAGTGGGAGCCGGTGGTCTGCGGGCCGTACGAGCGGTCGCACGCGCTGGCGCTCGCCGAGGCGGTGGTAGCCGAGGAACAGCTGATGGGGGTCGTGGAGCCGCTGCTGCCGGCGGTGTCGGTCGACGAGATCCGCGGCGAGATCGCCGCCGCGCAGATCGCCGCGCGCGACGAGGCGGCGCAGGTCGACAGCACCGACCTGTACGGCGACTACGAGGACACCATCGACGAGGAGTTGGAGGCGGCGGCCGAGCGGGACCGGCGTACCGGGCCGGCGACGCCGCCGAGCGAGGCCGAGCTGCGGGCTGGCTTCGGCCGGATCGCGGCGAAGCTGCCCGGCGCGGGCGGCTGACGTCACGACACGCCGGGTCAACGGCGGCGCGGCCGGTCGTGGATGGACACCGGCGCCCCGGGAGTGTTCCCGGAGCGCCGGCGCCACCTCACCCCCCACCACAAGGGGTCGGTTGCCCAGTCGCCCGGCGGCGCGGAGCACGCCGGACGACCAGGTCGATGAGGGCTTACCCGCTCAGCGTCGTTCGAACCAGGCAGCCGCGTCGACCGGGAGCACGTGGGCGGAGCCCCGCACGGCGAGCGTCTCGCTGGCGACGAGCGGGTCGCCGTACCCTTCGATCTCGGCCGGCCCGCCGCTGATGTTGACCACGCAGGTGAGCACCGTGTCGCCGGCGGTGCGGCTGAACGCGAGGACACCCGGTTCGGTCTCCAGCCAGGTGATCCCGGACGCCGTGGTGGACAGGGCCGGGTGCGTCCGGCGGATGCCCAGCGCGCTCCGGTACAGCTCCAGCGTCGAGCCGGGCCGGGCGGCCTGGGCGGCCACCGACAGCTCGCGCCAGGTCGCCGGGGTCGGCAGCCAGCTCAGCTCGCTGCCCGCCGGTCCGAAGCCGTACGGGGCCAGTTCACCGCTCCACGGGATCGGCACCCGGCAGCCGTCCCGGCTCTCGCCGGTGCGCAGGAACTGTGGGTCCTGGCGGACGTGGTCGGGCAGGTCGAGTACCTCGGGCAGGCCCAGCTCCTCGCCCTGGTAGAGGTACGCGCAGCCGGGCAGCGCGAGCATCAGCAGGGTCGCGGCGCGGGCCCGGCGCAGGCCCTCGGGACCGTCGCCGTAGCGGGTGACGTGCCGCTGCTTGTCGTGGTTCGACAGCACCCAGGTGGTCGGTGCGCCGACGATCGTCGACTCGGCGAGCGCCGTGTCGACGACCTTGCGGAACGACTCGGCCGACCAGGTGGCGTCGAGGAAGTCGAAGCTGAACGCCTGGTGCAGCTCGTCCGGCCCGATGTAGCGGGCGAGTCGCTGCGGCGTCTCCGCCCACGCCTCGGCCACCGCCATCCGGCCGCCCGGGTAGCTGTCCAGGATCGGCCGCCAGGAGCGGTAGATGTCGTGCACCTCGTCCTGGTCGAAGTAGGGGAGCCGGCCCTTGCCGAGCAGTTCGACCTGCCGCCGGCCGGTGGTCATCGTGCTGAAACCGACGTCCGGCAGGCCCTCGGCCTTGATCATCCCGTGGGCCACGTCGATGCGGAACCCGTCGACGCCGCGGTCCAGCCAGAACCGGAGCACGTCCTCGAACTCGGTGCGGACCTCGGGGTTGCGCCAGTTCAGGTCGGGCTGCGCGGGGTCGAAGAGGTGCAGGTACCACTGCCCGTCGTCGAGCCGGGTCCAGGCCGGTCCGCCGAAGATGCTCTCCCAGTCGTTCGGGGGAAGCTCGCCGTTCTCGCCCCGACCCTCGGCGAACAGGTACCGCTCCCGCTCCGGGGAGCCGGGGGCGGCGGCGAGGGCGGCCTGGAACCACGGGTGCTCGCTCGACGTGTGGTTCGGCACCAGGTCGACGATGATCCGCAGGTCCAGGGCGTGAGCGTCAGCGATCATCTCGTCGAAGTCGGCGAGCGTGCCGAACATCGGGTCGACGTCGCGGTAGTCGGCGACGTCGTACCCGCCGTCGATCATCGGCGAGGTGTAGAAGGGCGTCAGCCAGAGGGCGTCCACGCCGAGGTCGCGCAGGTACGGCAGGCGCTGCCGGATGCCCTGCAGGTCGCCGATCCCGTCGCCGTTCGAGTCGGCGAAGCTCCGGACGTAGACCTGGTAGACGACTGCGGAGCGCCACCAGTCGTCGTCGGAGGTCAGCGGCGTGGGGTTGCTGACGGTCATCGAGGCGTTCCCCGTTCTGTGGCGCGGGACGGCGGTGTGCGGCGCGGGCGGTGGGCGCACGGTGTCAGTGCAGGATGCCGCCCTGGCACTGCAAGAGTCAAGCATTCCTTGCGCAAGAAATGACAGCCGTCACGCCCTCCGGGGGAAGGAAGGGCCCCCTGTTAACGCCGCACGAGGTGAACGGGACCCTTGTTAACACCGGAGGCCGCGAGCGGAGCGGGCGCGCGCCCGGTCAGGCGGAGACGGCAAGGGCGGAGGGCGCCGGGCGCTGCCGCGCGGGGCCACCGGCGGACGCGTCCGCCGCCCGGGCCACCGCGGTCGACCCGCGTACCACCAGCTCGGGGCGGAACAGGTACTCCGAGTGCGGGGCGGCGTGCCCGTTGATCTCGTCGACAAGCGCCCGCACCGCGGCCACCGCCATGGCGGCCACCGGCTGACGCACGGTGGTGAGCGGCGGGTCGGTGAACGCCATCAGGGGGGAGTCGTCGTACCCGACGACGGAGAGGTCGTGCGGCACCGACAGGCCGCGTTGCCGGGCGGCCCGGATCGCGCCGAGTGCCATCAGGTCGGAGCCGCAGACGATGCCGGTGACGCCGCGGTCCAGCAGCCGGGCGGCGGCGGCCTCGCCACCCTCCACGCCGAACAGGGACAGCTCGGTCAGCTCGGCCAACTCGTCGTCGGACAGGTCGGTGAGGCGCTTCATCGCGGCCTTGTAGCCGTTGACCTTGCGCAGCACCGGCACGAACCGGTCCGGACCGGTGATCAGGCCGATCCGGCGGTGTCCCAGGGCGACCAGGTGGGCGACGGCCAGCTCGGCGGCCTCCCGGTCGTCACAGGAGATGAAGGGCGCCGGGAGGTCGGGTGCGTACCCATTGATCATGACGACCGGCAGCGGCCGGGCGATAAGCGCCCGGTAGCGGTCGTGGTCGGCGGCGGTGTCGGCGTGCAGGCCGGAGACGAAGACGATGCCGGAGACCTGGCGGTCGAGCAGCATCTCGACGTACTCGTCCTCGCGCACGCCGCCGGGGGTCTGGGTGCACAGCACCGGCGTGTAGCCGGTGGGTGCCAGCGCCGACTCGATGATCTGGGCGAACGCGGGGAAGATCGGGTTGTCGAGCTCCGGGACCACCAGGCCCACCAGCCCCGCGCTGCGCTTGCGCAGCCGGGCCGGGCGCTCGTAGCCGAGCACGTCGAGGGCGGTCAGGACGGCCTGCCGGGTCTCGGGTGCCACCCCCGGGCGGTCGTTGAGCACCCGCGACACCGTCGCCTCGCTGACTTCGGCCTGCTGGGCGATGTCGGACAGTCGAGCGCGCATGGCGGCACTGTAGCTCACTGAGCGGTTCTTGCGCAGTGGCCGGCAAGATCTTGCAGCTTCGAGCAGAAGCGGTGCCGGAGAGGCGACGCGGCGTCCCCGGCCCGAAACGGACGCTTGCGCATGCGTACGCGGTGCGTCGTGCAGCCGGTGATGGGCAGCTCGCGCGGGGTGACGATGGTGGGATGTGGGCCACGTTGGGCCAGGTTGGTTTGTCCCATAAGCCCGCCCCGAGGCATCGTCAGATGACAAGACGGGATCGGTTGTTGCAAGGCGGTTCGCAAGGGGTTTCTAATCCGGAAACTTCTTGCTACTGTCCCGCCGATACCCGGCAGGCAATCTAGGAGCGAACATGCGTCGCACAGCCAAGGGGATCGCCGTACTCGCCTCCACCACCCTTGCTTTCGCCCTCGCCGCCTGCGGCGGGGAGGAGAAGAAGGCGGAGGAGCAGCCGAAGGCGGATCCCGCAGCCCTCAAGGCCGAACTGACCTGGTGGGACACGTCGGACCCGAAGAACGAGGGCCCGGCGTTCCAGGAGCTGATCGCCAAGTTCAACCAGACCTACCCGAACGTCAAGATCAACTATCAGTCGGTCCCGTTCGGTGAGGCGCAGAACAAGTTCAAGACCGCCGCGCAGGCCAAGACGGGCGCGCCGGACATCCTTCGGGCCGAGGTGGCCTGGGTGCCGGAGTTCGCCTCCCTCGGCTACCTCTACGCGCTGGACGGCTCCGAGCTGCTCGCCGACGAGTCGGACTTCCTGGAGACCCCGCTCGCGTCGAACAAGTACAACGGCAAGACCTACGGCGTCCCGCAGGTGACCGACACGCTGTCGCTCATGTACAACAAGGAGCTGCTGACCAAGGCCGGCATCTCCACGCCGCCGAAGACCTGGGCCGAGCTGAAGACCGCCGCCCAGACCGTCAAGCAGAAGACCGGCGCCGAGGGCCTCTACATCAACCCGGCCGGCTACTTCATGCTGCCGTTCATGTACGGCGAGGGCGGCGACCTGGTCGACGTCGAGTCGAAGAAGATCACCGTGGCCTCGGACCAGAACGTCGCCGGGCTGAAGATCGCCAAGGACCTCATCGACAGCGGCGCGGCCGCCAAGCCGTCCGCCAACGACTCCTACGGCACCATGATGACCCTCTTCAAGGAGAAGAAGGTCGCCATGATCATCAACGGTCCGTGGGAGGTCAACAACGTCACCACGGCGCCGACCTTCGGCGGCAAGGAGAACCTGGGCATCGCCCCGGTCCCGGGTGGTTCCGCCAAGGCGGGTGGCCCGGTCGGTGGTCACAACTACACGATCTGGTCCGGCATGCCGCAGGAGAAGGTCGACGCGGCCGTCGCGTTCGTGAAGTTCATGAGCTCCGCCGAGTCGCAGGCCTTCCTCTCCGAGAAGCTCGGCCTGCTGCCGACCCGCAAGTCGGCCTACGACGTGGACTCGGTGAAGAACAACCCGATCGTGGCCGCGTACCAGCCGGTCGTCGAGGCCGCCGTCGGCCGCCCCTGGATCCCCGAGGCCGGCCAGTTCTTCGGCCCGCTGGACCAGATGGCCACCGAGGTTCTGATCCAGAACAAGGACCCGAAGGCCGCGCTCGACACCGTCGCCAAGAAGTACAAGGCAGAGGTCGTCACCTCGTACGGTCTCTGATCCGACCGTCGGCGCTGGCAGCGGCCGGCGACCACTTCGGCACCCGGCAGGGCCGCGCGACCGTGACCGGTCGCCGGCCCTGCCGGCTCACTCCCCTGGAGCACAGCTGATGAGCACTGTGACAGCCGAGCCGGCGCCAGCGCCCGCGCCGTCCGGCCGCCGCTCCGCACCGCCGTCCCGGCTGCGTCGCAGCTGGGACAAGCACTGGTACGCCTGGGCGATGGTCCTGCCCGTCGTCATCGTCCTGGCGGTCCTGATCTTCTACCCGCTGTTCCGCGGGGTCTGGCTCTCCTTCACCAACCTCACCGAGGCCAACCAGGTGGCGGAGATCTGCACCAGGTCGATCACCGGCAGCGAGGTCTGCGAGGACAACCCCAACAAGTGGGAGGTCGTCGGCCTCGACAACTACGTGAAGGTCCTCACCGGCGAGGTCGGGACGTTCTGGGAGTGGACCGGCATCACCCTGATCTGGACCTTTGTGGGCGTCGCCTTCCACTACGGCCTCGGCCTCGGCCTGGCCGTGATGCTCAACCGCCCGATGTGGGGCCGTGGCCTCTACCGGGTGCTGCTGGTGCTGCCGTGGGCGGTGCCGGCGTTCGTCAGCGCGTTCGCCTGGAAGTTCATCTTCAACGAGCGCTTCGGCCTGGCGAACTCGCTGCTGTCGTCGCTCGGGATCGACCGCGTCGACTGGTTCGCGGACCGGTGGACGTCGCTGTTCACCGCGATCATCACCAACATCTGGCTCGGCGTGCCGTTCATGATGGTGGCGCTGCTCGGCGGCATGCAGACGATCCCCGGTGAGCTCTACGAGGCCGCCGAGATCGACGGGGCATCGCCGTGGCAGCGGTTCCGCAACATCACCCTGCCGGGCCTGCGCTCGGTGAGCATGACGGTGATCCTGCTCGGCACCATCTGGACGTTCAACATGTTCCCGATCATCTTCCTGGTGACCGAGGGGCAACCGGCCGGCGAGACCGAGATCCTGGTGACCGGCGCCTACCGGGCCGCGTTCGAGGGCATCCGCAACTACTCGCTCGCGTCCACCTACGGCGTGCTGATCCTGTCGATCCTGCTGGTCTTCTCGGTCTTCTACCGGCGGGTCCTGCGCAAGCAAGGCGAGGTGTGGTGACATGACCCAGCTGACCACTCCCGCGGCGGCGACCCCGGCCGCGCCGGCCGCCCGGACCCGGCCCGTACGACGGCCCGGTCGCAGCCGGCGCAGCCCGGCCAGGTCCGTGCTGCTGCACGGCACGCTGATCCTCGCGTCGCTGATCGCGATCGGCCCGATCGCCTGGGTGCTGCTGTCGTCCTTCAAGCCCGGGTACGCGGTCCAGAGCAGCGACCTGACCCTGGTCCAGGACCCGACCCTGGCCAACTACAGCTACGTGCTGTCCGACACGAACTTCCCGAAGTGGATGCTGAACTCGGTGATCGTCGCCGCGCTCACCATGATCATCGGCATCTTCTTCTCGGCCACCACCGGCTACGCCGTGTCCCGGTTCAACTTCCCGGGCCGCCGGCCGCTGATGATGGTCTTCCTGGTCACCCAGATGTTCCCGGTGGCCATCCTGATCGTGCCGATCTACACGATCATGGCGCGACTCGGGCTGATCAACACCCTGCCGTCGCTGGTCATCGCGTACCTGACCATCGCGGTGCCGTTCTGCGCCTGGATGCTCAAGGGCTACTTCGACTCGATCCCGACCTCGCTTGACGAGGCGGCGGCGCTGGACGGTTGCGGCCCGTTCGCGATCTTCTGGCGGGTGGTGCTGCCGCTGGCCCGGCCGGCCATCGCGGTCACCGCCTTCTACACCTTCCTCACCGCGTGGGGTGAGGTCGCGTACGCGTCGGCCTTCATCCAGACCGACAACAAGTTCACCCTGGCGTACGGGCTCCAACAGTTCGTGCCGCAGTTCAACCCGCAGTGGGAGTACCTGACGGCGGCGGCGGTCCTGGTGACCGTGCCGGCCGGTCTGGTGTTCCTGTTCGCCCAGCGGCACCTGGTGTCGGGTCTGACCGCCGGCGGAACAAAGGGCTGATCGGGTCGTTCCCGGTCGGAGGCGGGCGCCGCACGGCGCCCGCCTCCGGCTTCATCACCGGTCAGGTGTCGGCCCGTAACAGGGTGCGGACGCCGGCGAGGTAGCTGGCCCGGTCCGGCCGGCCGGTGAGGATGCGCTGCAGGAGCCAACCGGGGACCAGGGCGAAGAGGGCCGCCGCGACGGCCTGCGGGTCGGCGTCGGCCGGTACCTCGCCGGTGGTCTGCGCGCGCTTGACGAGGACCTCGAAGTGCCGGCGGATGCCGTCGTACTTGGCGGCCACGAAGGCGGCCAGTTCCGGGTCCCGCTGCGCCTCGCCCCAGACCTGGATCGCGATCCGCAGGACACCGTCCTCGCCGGTCTGGGTCTCCACGTACGCCAGCGCCCGGTCGAGGGCGTCCAGCAGGGGCGGCGGCGGGTCGAGCCGGGCCAGCTCGGCCAGCACGCTCTCCGCGCCACCGACCGCCTCCTCGGCGATCGCGCTGATCAGGGCGGCCTTGCTCGGGAAGTAGCGGTAGACGGCACCCACCGAGAGGCCGGCCTCGGTGATCACGTCCTGCATCGTCGTGCGGTGGAACCCCTCGCGCAGGAAGCACCGGCGGGCGGCCTCGACGATCTGGCGACGGCGGGCGGCGAGGTGTTGCTCCGAGACACGTGGCACGGGATACAGCCTAAAACGAACGTTCGTTCTTGACAGCCGTCGCGCCTCGGGAGGACTCTCTCCCTAAAGAGAACGAACATTCGTTTTAGGAGGTCGTCGTGCCGTCCCGCGTCCGCTCACCCCTGCTGCTCGCCGTGCTCGTCGCCGCCGTCGTGCCGGCGGTGCTGGCGCTGCTCGTACCGCTCTTCGCCGCGCCGGCGGCGAACCTGGCCCCACGTGACCTGCCGATCGCCGTGGCGGGTCCGGCGCCGGTTGCGGACCAGCTGGCCGGGCGGCTCGCCGCCGCGCGCCCCGGCGCCTTCGAGATCACCACGCTGCCGGACGCGGCAGCGGCCGACCGGGCGCTGCGCGACCGGGAGGTGTACGCCGCGTTCGTCGCCGGACCCGACGGTGTCGCCCTGCACACCGCGCCGGCGGCCAGCCCGACGGTCGCCCTGCTGCTCACCGATGTCGCCGGTCAGCTCGCCGCCGAGCGGCCGGTGACCGTCGTCGAGGTGGTTCCGGCCGACCCGGACGACGTTCGCGGCGCCGGGTTCGCGGCCGGCTTCCTGCCGCTGGCCCTCGGCGGCCTGCTCGCCGGCGCGTTGCTCGTGCTTCTGGTGCGCACCCGCCCCGCGCGGCTGGCGGGCCTGGCCGTGCTCGGGGTCATCGCCGGCCCGGTCGGTGCCGCGATCCTGCACGGCTGGCTGGGCGTGATCGACGGGAACTGGCTCGCCGAGGCCGCTGCGACCGGCCTCTTCGTGCTCGCCGCGTCGGCCACCGTGGCGGGGCTGGGCGCGCTGCTCGGCCGGCCGGGCCTGGCACTGGGGGCGCTGCTGGTGTTCCTGGTCGGCAACCCGCTCTCGGCGGTCGGCGCCGCGCCGGAGCTGCTGCCGCAGCCGTGGGGTGAGGTGGGGCAGTGGCTGCCGGTCGGCGCGGGCGCGACGCTGCTGCGATCCGTGGCCTTCTTCGGCGGCGCGGGCGCCGGGGCGCCGCTCGCGGTGCTGGCCGGGTACGCACTTGTCGGGTTCGCGCTCGTGGCGGTGGCGGGCGGCGGGCCCGCCGAGAGCGGCGCCGCCACCGTCGAGCCGGACGGCGTCGCGGCGCCGGTGCGCTGACGTACCCCCGGCAGCCCTCTACTACAAACCGTCGTTGATAGGGGAGGATGGGCGGCGTGGAAGCTCTACGACTCATCCTCCGCTACATCCATCTGATCGGCTTCGCGCTCCTGCTCGGTGGCGCGGTCGTCCAATACCTCAAGGGCCGGCTCCGGATCAATCCGGCGATGCTCTGGGGTGCGGTGATCATGCTGCTGACCGGGATCGGGCTGTCCGCTCCGCTGCGCGACGGTGACGAGCCGGCCCCGGCGAAGCTTGTTACCAAACTGGTGCTCGCGCTGCTCATCTTTGTCATGGTCTTCTTTTCCCGTAAGCGGGAGGCGGTCAACCGGGGCCACTTCCTCGCGATCATCGGCTTGACCCTGGTCAACGCTGCGGTGGCCGTCTTCTGGAGGTAACGTCCGCCAGGAGGGGCGCCATCGACGAAACGGACATTTCGTCGCGCTCGACGCCCTTTCAGTGGCACGGAGAGTGATCTGCCCCACCCAAGGGTTACGTAGGGGTAACAGGCGCTCAACAGTCGTGCACGATTGTCGGCCGGTGGAGGGGCGCGGGCGTACGCTCTGCGTCCGTAACGTGGGACGCCGGCGGCACAGCGCAGGCCGGTTCACAAGGGCTGCCACCGCGGATGGCGCGGTGAGCAATGGAAGGAGACGTCTTGCGCTCGGTGCGTGGGATGCGGATCGCCTCGGTCTTCGCGGTGGGTGGCCTCGTGCTGGCCGCTGCCGCGTGTGGCGAGGCCCCCGAAGATGACAACAACGCCGGCGGCGGCGAGAACAAGTACAGCGCCTGCATGGTGACCGACGTCGGCGGTATCGACGACAAATCGTTCAACACCTCGGCCTGGAAGGGCCTGGAGGCGGCCAAGGCCGAGAACGGCGACATCGACATCAAGTACGTCGCGTCGAAGGCCGAGGCCGACTACGAGCCCAACCTGACGCAGTACGTCAACCAGGACTGCGACTTCATCCTGGCCGTCGGCGGCCTGATGGGTGACGCCACCTCCAAGATCGCCAAGGCGAACCCGGACCAGCAGTTCGCCATCGTCGACGCGAAGGTGCCGGAGGCCAACGTCTACCCGATGCAGTTCGACACCGCCCAGGCCGGCTTCCTCGCCGGTTACCTGGCCGCCGGCATGACCAAGAGCGGCAAGGTGGGCACCTACGGCGGCATGAAGATCCCGCCGGTGACCATCTTCATGGACGGCTACGCCGACGGTGTGGCCCACTACAACAAGACCAAGGGCAAGAACGTCCAGGTCCTGGGCTGGGACAAGGCCACCCAGAACGGCTCGTTCACCAACGACTTCGTCAAGCAGGACGAGGGCAAGAAGGTGAGCGACGCGCTGGTCGCCCAGGGCGCCGACATCGTCATGCCGGTCGCCGGCGGCGCCGGCCTCGGCACCACCGGTGCCGCGAAGGCCTCGGGCGGCAAGTACAACACCATCTGGGTGGACGTCGACGGCTGCGAGAGCACCCCGGACTGCGCGGCGATCATCACCACCGTGGTGAAGAACATCCCGGACGCCGTCAAGGAGGCCGTGCTCAAGGCCGCCGCCGGCGAGAAGCTCGAGGCGACCCCGGGCTTCCTGGGCACGCTCGCCAACAACGGCGTGTCGCTCGCCCCGTACCACGAGTTCGACAGCAAGGTGCCGGCCGAGCTGAAGGCCGAGGTCGACAAGCTGAAGGCGGACATCGCCGCCGGCACGATCAAGGTCGAGTCGCCGGCCCAGCCGAAGTGACGCGTCGCCGGCCACCCACGGTGGAATGATCACCGTAGGTGGCCGGCGATCGGTACAGCACGACGATCCGGCCGCCCCGGCGTCGCGGGACACCCCGCGGCACCGGGGCGGCCGATCGGTTCCACCCGCCCGCACCGGCAGCTACGCTGCACCATCGCTTCGCACCCCGGGAGGTTGCGCTGAGACTCGAACTGCGGGGCATCACCAAGCGGTTCGGTGACCTGGTCGCCAACGACCACATCGACCTGACGGTGGAGCCGGGAGAGATCCACGCCCTGCTCGGTGAGAACGGCGCGGGCAAGTCGACCCTGATGAACGTGCTCTACGGGCTGTACCAGCCCGACGAGGGCGAGATCCTGGTCGACGGGAAGCCGCTGAAGCTGCGCGGCCCCTCCGACGCGATCGGCGCCGGCATCGGCATGGTGCACCAGCACTTCATGCTCGTGCCGGTCTTCACCGTCACCGAGAACATCATGCTCGGCGCCGAACAGGTCCGGGGCGGCCTCGCCGGCTTCCTGGACCGCCGCCGCGCCCGGCGCGAGGTCGCCGAGGTCTCCGCCCGCTACAACCTCCACGTCGACCCTGACGCGATCGTCGAGGACCTGCCGGTCGGCATCCAGCAGCGGGTCGAGATCGTCAAGGCCCTCACCCGCGACGTCGACCTGCTCATCCTCGACGAGCCGACAGCGGTGCTCACGCCCCAGGAGACCGAGGAACTGCTCACCGTCATGCGGTCGCTCAAGGCCGCCGGCAAGTCGATCGTGTTCATCACGCACAAGCTCGGCGAGGTCAAGGCCATCGCCGACCGGATCACCGTGATCCGGCGCGGGAAGACCGTGGGCACCGCGTCGCCCGAGGTGAGTCGCGACGAGCTGGCCGCGCTCATGGTCGGCCGCACCGTACGGCTCACCGTCGACAAGCAGCCGGCCACCCCGGGCGACCCGGTCCTCGAGGTGTCCGGCCTGGTGGTCGACGACGACCGGCAGTGCCGCGCGGTCGACGGCGTCGACCTGACCGTGCACGCCGGCGAGGTGCTCGGCGTGGCGGGCGTGCAGGGCAACGGCCAGACCGAGCTGATCGAGGCGATCATGGGTCTGCGCCCGGCGCTGAGCGGCACGGTGCGTCTCGACGGGCAACGCATCGACGGCTGGTCGACCAAGAAGGTGCTCCACGCGGGCGTCGGCTACGTGCCCGAGGACCGCAGCGTCGACGGCCTGGTCAAGGAGTTCAGCGTCGCGGAGAACCTGGTGCTGGACATGTACGACCGGCCGCCGTTCGGCAAGGGTCTCGCGCTCCGCCCGGAGGAGATCGCGAAGTCGGCGAAGGAGCGGATCGCCCAGTTCGACGTCCGCACCTCGTCGGCGGACGCGCCGGTGGGCACGCTCTCCGGCGGCAACCAGCAGAAGGTGATCGTGGCCCGGGAACTGTCCCGGCCATTGAAGCTCTTCATCGCCGCCCAGCCGACCCGCGGCGTCGACGTCGGCTCCATCGAGTTCATCCACAGCCGGGTCATCCACGAACGGGACGCCGGCACCGCCGTCCTGGTCGTCTCCAGCGAACTCGACGAGGTGATCGGGCTGGCCGACCGGATCGCGGTGATGTACCGCGGGCGGATCATCGGCGTCGTCGGCCCGGACACCCCGCGCGAGGAGATCGGTCTGCTGATGGCCGGTGTCACCCCCGAGGGGACGGCGACCGGCGGCCCGGCGACTCCCGGCGACCCGACGGCCACCGGCCCGGCGGCCGCCGACGGCGCGGCTCCGGCCCCTGAAGGCCCCGGCAGCGAGGAAGAGGCATGAGCAACGGAACCTCCGGCTCTCCGGACAAGGAGCCGGCGACCGAGGAGCAGGCGGCACGGACCGCGCTCGGCAACACCGAGCGGGCCGAGGCGCCGACCGGCCCGAAGCAGCCGACGCCGGAGGCCCGGCCCTCGCTCGGGCGGCTCTTCCTGGACAACCTCTGGGCGGCCAACACCTTCACCGTGACGCTGCTGTCGCTGGTCCTGGCGATGGTGGTCGGCGCGATCCTGATGATCGTGTCCGACCCGGAGGTGCTGGCCACCTACGGCTACATCACCGCCCGCCCGTCGGACGCCATCAACTCCAGTTGGACGCTGGTCAGCGAGGCGTACGCGAACCTGTTCAAGGGCGCCATCTTCGATCCGGAGGCGGTCGGCTTCACCGCCGCGCTGAGCCCGATCTCGGAGACGCTGACCTACACCGCCCCGCTGGTGTTCACCGGCCTGTCCGTGGCGCTCGCCTTCCGGGGCGGCCTGTTCAACATCGGGGCCCAGGGCCAGGCCACCATGGGCGTCGTCCTGGCCGGTCTGGCCGGGTTCCTGCTGCCGCTGCCGCCCGGGCTGCACCTGCTCGTCGCGGTGCTCGCCGGAGCGCTGGGCGGCGCGATCTGGGGGTTCATCCCGGGCATCCTCAAGGCGCGCACCGGCGCCCACGAGGTGATCAACACGATCATGCTCAACTACATCGCGACGTACTTCCTGACCTGGCTCATCGTGCAGAACGGGGTGCAGGACCCGAACCGTACCGACGCGATCAGCCGGTCGGTCGACGCCTCCGCGCAGCTGCCCCGCCTGTTCGGTGACAACCTGCGGGCGCACGCGGGCATCATCCTTGCCGTGCTGGCCACCTGGGCCGTCGCCTGGCTGCTCAACCGCTCCACGCTCGGCTTCGAGCTGCGCGCCGTGGGCGCCAACCCGGATGCGGCGCGCACCGCCGGCATCAGCGTCACCCGCACGTACGTGCTGATCATGGTCTTCGCCGGGATCCTCGCCGGCCTCGGCGGCTCGCAGATGGTCCTCGGCACCACCGCGGCCGCGTTGACCCCGCTGGTCGTGGCCCAGATCGGTTTCGACGGCATCCTGGTCGCGCTGCTCGGCCGGGTGAAGCCGTGGGGCGTCGCGCTCGCGGCGCTGCTCTTCGGCGCGCTGCAGGCCGGTGGCAACCGGATGCAGTCGTACTCGGGGGTCTCGCTTGAGCTGGTCACCGTGCTCCAGGCGCTGATCGTCATCTTCATCGCCGCGCCGGCCCTGGTGAAGGCGATCTTCCAGCTCCGGGCCGCGCGGGCCGCCCGGCTGCAGACGAGCCTCGCGAAGGGCTGGTGACGAGCGTGTCCACCATGGCTGTCGAAGACGTCGCGGTCGCCCCGGTCGACGAGGGCTTCTGGACGCGTACCCGCAAGGTCGGCCTGGTGCTTACCGCGCTGGGCCTGCTGGCGGTGGTGCTCTTCGGTGCGCTGGCCACCGGCGAGCAGGCACGGTTCACCCTCAGCGAGGACGCCGCCGGCGCCGCTTTGGAGATCAACGGCACGGTCGGTGCGATCCTGTTCGGCGCGATCACGCTCGCCGCCGGCGTGGCGATGCTCGCCGGCCTGCCGAAGCGCTGGTTCATCCTGGTGCTCGGCATCGGTCTGGTCGCGTTCGTGCTGAGCTTCCTGTGCTGGCAGGTCTCCGCCGCCCCGGTCGGGCAGAACTTCATGCCACTGGTCAACGTGGTGCGGGGCACCTTCATCCTGGCCCTGCCGCTGATCTTCGGTGCGTTGGCCGGCGTGCTCTGCGAGCGCTCCGGCGTGGTGAACGTGGCCATCGAGGGCCAGTTGCTGATGGGCGCGTTCAGCGGCGCGCTGTTCGGCAGCATCAGCGGCAACGTCTGGGTCGGCCTGGTGGCGGCGGCGATCGGCGGCACGTTCATCTCGCTGCTGCTCGCGGTCTTCGCCATCCGCTACCTGGTCGACCAGGTCGTCATGGGCATCGTGCTCAACCTGCTCGCGGTCGGCGTCACCGGCTTCCTCTACGAGCGGCTGATGCAGACCGACGCGGAGCGGTACAACAGCGCGCCGCGGTTCAGCAACTGGGAGATCCCGCTGCTGGCGGACATCCCGGTGATCGGGCCGGCGTTGTTCCGCGGCAACATCTTCCTCTACCTCGGCCTGCTGCTGGTCCTGGTGATCCACATCGGGTTGTTCCGGACCCGGTGGGGTCTGCGTACCCGGTCGGTGGGCGAGCACCCGACGGCGGCCGACACCCTCGGCGTCAAGGTGCTGCGGGTGCGCTACCGCAACGTGCTGCTGGCGGGTGCGGTGGCCGGGATCGGCGGGGCGTCGTACACGCTGGCGCTGTTCTCGTTCACCAAGAACATGATCGGCGGTAAGGGCTTCATCGCGCTGGCGGCGCTGATCTTCGGGCGGTGGAGCCCCACCGGCGCGCTGCTCGCGGCGCTCTTCTTCGGGTTCGCCGACCAGCTCGCCACCTACCTGGGCGCGATCAACAGCACCATCCCGAGCCAGTTCCTGGCCATGCTGCCGTACCTGGCGACGATCCTGGCGGTGGCCGGCCTGGTGGGTAAGGTCCGGGCGCCGGCCGCCGACGGCAAGCCGTACATCAAGGGCTGACGGGGGAACACCGCATGGAGATCGACTGGGGGCGGCTGCGGGCCGCCGCGACGGAGGTCATGCGGCACGCGTACGTGCCGTACTCGAAGTTCCCGGTGGGGGCGGCCGCCCTGGTCGACGACGGCCGCGTGGTGGTCGGCTGCAACGTGGAGAACGCCGCGTACGGCGTGGTGCTCTGCGCCGAGTGCGGCGTGGTGTCCTCGCTGCACGCCACCGGCGGCGGCCGGATCGTGGCCCTGTCCTGCGTCGACGCCACCGGGGAGCCGCTGATGCCGTGCGGGCGCTGCCGGCAGCTGCTCTGGGAGCAGGGCGGGCCGGAGTGCCTGATCGAGGCCAAGGGCGGGCCGCTGCGGATGGCCGAGCTGCTGCCGCACGCCTTCGGCGTCGAGGACCTGGAGGCGGTCACCGGCGAGACCCCGGTGCCGGTGGTGCCGGAGCGGCTGGCCGCCTGGCGCGGGCGGGGCACGGTGTTCGTGCACCCCGACCTGTCGGCCGGGCAGCAGGTGTGGACGGCGTACTGGGAGCGGTCGGCCGGGGACACCGAGGGCGCTGAGACCGGCGTCCTGGAGGAGGGCCCGAGCTGGGACGATCCGGCCGAGGCCATCACCTGGGGCCTGGCCCGGACGCCCCGGGTGGTCGTGGTGGACGAGTCGGGCACGATCTTCTGGGCGGGCGAGGGAGAACCGCCGCTGGAGGTACCGACCCGGTGGGGCGGCTGATGAGTACGTTCGCGGCGGTTGACGTCATCCGGGTGAAGCGGGACGGGGGTGTGCTCACCGACGCGCAGATCGACTGGGTGGTGGACGCGTACACCCGGGGGGTCGTGGCGGACGAGCAGATGTCCGCGCTGGCGATGGCGATCCTGCTCAACGGCATGACCGCGCCGGAGATTGCCCGGTGGACCGCCGCGATGATCGCCAGCGGCGAGCGGCTCGACCTGTCCGCGGTCGACCGCCCGACCGTCGACAAGCACTCGACCGGCGGCGTCGGAGACAAGATCACACTGCCGCTGACGCCGCTGGTGGCGGCCTGCGGCGCGGCGGTGCCCCAGCTGAGCGGGCGGGGTCTCGGGCACACCGGCGGCACGCTCGACAAGCTGGAGTCGATCCCGGGCTGGCGTGCGGCGCTGAGCAACGAGGAGTTCATCGCCCAGCTCCGGGATGTGGGCGCGGTGATCTGCGCGGCCGGTGCCGGCCTCGCGCCCGCCGACCGCAAGCTGTACGCGCTGCGCGACGTGACCGGCACGGTGGAGGCGATTCCCCTGATCGCCAGCTCGATCATGAGCAAGAAGATCGCCGAGGGAACCGGCGCCCTCGTGCTGGACGTCAAGGTCGGCTCGGGCGCGTTCATGAAGTCCGCCGACCAGGCCCGGGAACTGGCCCGCACGATGGTCGAGCTGGGCGGCGCGCACGGCGTACGCACGGTCGCCCTGCTCACCGACATGTCCACCCCGCTGGGGCGGGCCGTCGGCAACGCGGTCGAGGTGACCGAGTCGATGGAGGTGCTGGCCGGCGGCGGCCCGGCGGACGTGGTCGAGCTGACCCTGGCGCTGGCCCGGGAGATGCTCGACGCCGCCGGCCTGCCGGACGCCGACCCGGAGGCGGCGTTGCGGGACGGCCGGGCGATGGACGCCTGGCGGGCGATGATCCGCGCGCAGGGCGGCGACCCGGACGCCCCGATGCCCGCCGCCCCGGAGGTCGAGGTGGTTCGCGCCGACGCCGACGGCTTCGTGGCGGAGGTCGACGCGTACGCGATGGGCGTGGCCGCGTGGCGGCTCGGCGCCGGGCGCGCCCGCAAGGAGGACCCGGTCTCCGTGCCGGCGGGCGTGGTGCTGCACAGGCGTCCGGGTGAGCCGGTGCGCGCGGGTGACCCCCTCTACGAGCTCCGGGCCGAGGACCCCGCTCGGATCGCCGGGGCCCTCGAGGAGGCCGCCCGTGCGGTGCGCATCGCTCCCACCGCACCGACCGGTCAACCGCTGGTGATCGAGCGGATCGGCTGACCGCCGTTCCGTTCCCCGCGATAGTGGGGCTATCCTCCCTGGCCAGGGGGGACGACCCGGCCTGAGCCGGCACGAGCAGACGAGGATGATCCGTCGTGGCCGTACCTGCCCCCGATCCCCGGGCGGTGCGCGAGGCGAGCCTGGAGGAGCTGTCCCGGCTGGGCCTGCCGCTGCCGCCACCGCAGTTTCCGCTGGTGTGGGAACCCGGTGACGGGATCGAGCTGCGCCCGAGGGATGAGATCGAGGCCCGCGTCGCCGTACTGCATCTGATCCTGGCCCGTTGTTTCGGGATGCCGCCGCAGGCGGCGATGAGCTGGCTGCTCGCCTCGCACCTGATGGAGGCGGTCACGCCGCCGGAGTGGCAGTTCATCACCGGCGGCAAGGGCGACCACCGTTCCTTCGTGCTGCACCACGACGCGCTGTTCGCGCTGGCGTGGGTGCTCGGCCTGACCAAGCAGCTCGATCCCACGGTGCCGGTGGACGAGCGGCTGATGGAGCGGCTGCCGAACATCGCGGCCGGCGAGAACTTCGCGCGCTGGCGGTCCCGGATCCTGGCCGCGCCACAGCACCCCGCCGACGCGGCGGCGCTGCTCGACCTGCACTACTGCCTCGACTGGTCGTACCTGGACGTGGAGCGCGCCGGCCGGACTGCGCCCGGCCTGGTGGACGCCAACGCGATCGGGCAGCGCCGGTGGGCGCTGGAGTGGGCGGTGATCCTGCGGGGCCCGTACCACGACGAGCCGCCGGGCTGGGAAGAGGTTGATCTGTCCACCTAGGACCGGCGACGGTGGACGCCGAGCCGGACGGCCACGGTCACCTCGACCGGTTCGGGCCGGGCGGCGATCCGGGCGGCGAGCCCGGCCGGGTCGGTGTGCCAGGCGCTCGGCCCCATCCCGACCAGCGTGGCGACCTCCGTGCGGGTCAGCGCCAACCGGGTCCGGTGTTCGGTGACCGCCTCCTCGACGAAGTGCGCGCCCAGGCTGCCGGCCACCCGGTCCGCCTTGGCCGGGTCGACCCGGAGCAGGTCGAGCGTGGCGACCAGTTCGGCGAGGTGGTCGGCGGCCGGGGTGACCACCAGCAGGGAACCGGCCGGGTCGAGCACCCGGTGGAACTCGGCGCCGTTGCGGGGGGCGAACACGTTCAGCAGCACGGCGGCCGAGGCGTCGGCCAGCGGCAGGCGCTGCCAGGTGTCGGCCAGGGCCGCCGCCGCCCGCTCGTGGGCGCGCGCCGCGCGGCGCAGCGCCGGCTTCGACACGTCCAGCGCCAGGCCGACGGCGTCCGGCAGCGCCGCCAGCACCGCGGCGAGGTGCCGGCCGGTCCCGGCCCCGGCGTCGACGACAAGGGGGTACGCCGGACCGGCCGCCGGCGCCGCGTCGGGTCCGGGTGCTCCGGCCGGCTCCTTTGCTCTGCTTACCTCCACGCACCGGTTCTCCGCCGAAACCGGTGCGTCCGTTGCAGCAGAGCAAAGGGGCCGCGTGGGGGTGCCGGGGTGGGCGGCGCGGTAGCGGGCGACCGCCTCGCCGGCGGCGGCGGCCAGGGCGGCGGAGATGAGGTCGTAGTGGCCGGCGGCGAGGAAGTCGGCGCGCGCGGCGATCATCTCGGCGGTGTCACCGGCATGCGGGGCGCGGCCGGCGAGCAGGTTCACGTACCCCTGGCGGGCGACGTCGAAGCTGTGCCGGCGCGGACAGCGCAGCGCGCGGGCGGTGCCGGTGCCGGTTCCGGCCAGCGACTCGCGGCAGACCGGGCAGCGCAGCCGGGCGAGGATGCGGGCGTCCACGTCAGGTCCCGGCCCGGTCACCGGTGAGCCGGGCGATCACCCGGTGGGTCAGCGCGTCGAGCGCGGCCACCTCGTCGGGAGTGAGCAGGTCGATCAGGTTCTGGCGGACGGCCGCGACGTGGCCCGGGGCCGCGGCCTCGATCGCCCGGCGTCCGTCCGGCGTGAGGACGACGATCGAGCCCCGACCGTCGGTGGGGCACTCCTCCCGGGTGACCAGGTCACGCTGGTGCATCCGGCTCAGGTGGTGGGAGAGCCGGCTGCGGGACCAGAGCATCCGGTCGGCCAGCTCGCTGAGGCGCAGTCGCTGGTCCGGCGTCTCGGAGAGGTCGGACAGGACGTCGTAGTCCGGCTCGGAGAGCCCGGCGTCCCGCATCAGCTGGCGGGACAGCTCCAGGTCGAGCAGCCGGCGCATCCGCCGGTAGCCCCGCCAGGCGCGCTGCTCGCGTTCGTCCAACCAGCGTGGTTCGTCCATGACTCCGATCCTACCGCTCTTGTTGACATGTCATCTATCGGCTACCTAGGTTGATGACATGTCAATCAGAGGCGGCGTGAACCGCCGGCTGTGGGAGCTGTTCGGGCGGCGCGGCCGCGGCGTGCTGGTCACCCTGCGCCGCGACGGCCGGCCGCAGCTGTCCAACGTCGACTACCTGGCCGACGCTGGCCTGATCCGTTGCTCCACCACCAGCGACCGGGTGAAGGTACGCAACCTGCGGCGCGACCCACGGGCCAGCTTCCACGTCACCACGGCCGACGGCGGGGCGTACGCGGTGGCCGAGGGGACCGTCACCCTGACCCCGCCGGCCGCCGCGATCGGCGACGCCACGGTCGACGAGCTGGTCGAGGTCTACCGCGAGATCCGCGGCGAGCACCCGGACTGGGCGGACTACCGTGCCGCGATGGTCGCCGACGGCCGGCTGGTGCTCCGCCTCACGGTGGAGCGCATGTACGGCTGGCGGCCGTGACCGGGCCGACGCGCCACGGAGTCCGGCACGGTGCGCCGGCCAGGTCCGACTAGGGTCGGACCATGGTCGCGACTATCCGGTACGAGGACATCGTCAAGGTCCCGAAGGCACTGCTGCACGACCACCTCGACGGCGGCCTGCGGCCGGCGACGATCGTCGAGCTGGCCGCCGAGGTCGGGCACGAGCTGCCCACGACCGACCCGGAGGCGCTGGGCCGCTGGTTCGTCGAGGCCGCCGACTCGGGCTCGCTGGAGCGGTACCTGGAGACGTTCGCGCACACCGTCGCGGTCATGCAGACCGCCTCGTCGCTGCGGCGGGTCGCTCGCGAGTGCGCGCTCGACCTGGCCGCCGACGGCGTGGTCTACGCGGAGGTCCGGTTCGCGCCGGAGCAGCACCTGGAGCGGAACCTCACGCTTGACGAGGTGGTGGAGGCGGTCATCGCCGGTTTCGAGGAGGGCAGCGTCCTCGCCGCCGAGGCGGGCACCCCGATCCGGGTCGGCACGCTGCTCACCGCGATGCGGCACGCCGCCCGGTCGCAGGAGATCGCCGAACTGGCCGTCCGGCACCGGGACACCGGCGTGGTGGGGTTCGACATCGCGGGCGCCGAGGCCGGCTTCCCGCCCACCCGGCACCTGGACGCGTTCGAGTACCTGCAGCGGGAGAACTTCCACTTCACGATCCACGCCGGCGAGGCGTTCGGCCTGCCCTCGATCTGGCAGGCCATCCAGTGGTGCGGCGCCGACCGGCTCGGCCACGGCGTGCGGATCGTGGATGACATCACGCCCGGCCCGGAGCCGGTACTCGGCCGGCTGGCCGCGTACGTGCGGGACAAGCGGATCCCGCTGGAGCTGTGCCCGTCCTCGAACGTGCAGACCGGCGCGGCCGCGTCGATCGTCGACCACCCGATCGGGCTGCTGCGGGACCTGCGCTTCCGGGTCACCGTCAACACCGACAACCGGCTGATGAGCGGCACGTCCATGTCGCGTGAGATGGCGCTGCTGGTGGACGCGTTCGGCTACGGCTGGCGCGAACTCCAGTGGTTCACGATCAACGCGATGAAGAGCGCGTTCATCCCGTTCGACGAGCGGCTGCGGATCATCGACGAGGTGATCAAACCGGCGTACGCCAAGCTGCTGGTCTGAGCGCGGCGGATGTCACGTGTGGTGCGGGTGACCGGCGAGCAGGCCGGCCACCCGACGCAGCACCTCGCCGGCGCGGGCCGCCTCGGCGCCGAGACCGGTCTGCCGGCGGAGCACGGCCGGCTCGGCGCGCAGCAGCGCCAGCCCCCGGCTGACCAGCACCCGCGGTGCCTTCCGCTGCTCGGCGAGGTCGCGAGCCAGCCGCCGGACGAAGGTCGCGCCGCGCGGCCGCCGGAGGGCGTACGCCCCGGCGAGCACGCCCCGGCGGCGGCACTCCGCGACGATCTCGGCCGCGAAAATCCCTTCGGCGACGAAAAGTGGCGAACCGGTTAGATCAAATGGCCGTGTGGCCACCTTGCGATCCTCTCCGATGGCATAAACCGGCACCTCCGCACGACCCTCCCGAGCCAGTCGGACAATCGTGTCCACGGCCGCCCGGGCGTCCCACGAAGCGGGCGACTCCCAGTCGACCTGCCCGTTCTGTTGTGGCAACGTAGGGTCATCGCCGTCCTTGTAGAAGTCGTCCAGGCAGAGGACGGGAAGTCCGGTTCGCCGGGCTATATACGACTTTCCGGAGCCCGAAGGGCCGGCGAGCAGGACGACGCGGTGGGGGTGTTCCATTACGGTGAGTTACTCCGGCCAGACAGAACGCTATCGGATCGCAACAACATCTCATCACACCCTCGGCGACGGCCAACCTGGGCTTTCTCTTTCCGGGGAGGCGTGATGGAATCTCGGATGGTCCGACCCGCCGGGTCGGCCGCTGGGCGTTGCCCGAGGGTGACGCGGACGCTGCAATCGCGAGGGCGGTGACGTGAGCAAACGGCCAAAGACGGCAGGCTCTTTCCTGTCGCGTCTGCGCCGGCCGGCCGGTCGGCTCCGCGACATGCCGATCTGGTCCAAGCTCGGTCTCATCATGATCGTGCCGACCATCGCCACGGTCGTCGTGGGTACCAGTGGTCTGATCGACCACCTGCAGACGCTGAACAACGCCAACCGGGCCGGTGACCTCAGCGTTCTGGTCGGCCACTCGGGCGACCTGGTGCACCGGCTGCAGGACGAGCGGACCGCGGCGATCCGGCTGCTCGGCCTCAGGCCGAACGCGCCGAAGGAGACGCGCGACGCGCGCCGGGCGACGTACGAAGAGGCGGCGAAGCGGGTCGACGAGGCCAAGGGCCCGTACTCCCGGCAGCGCGCCGAGGTGGAGGACCTGCCCAGCGCCTTCGAGAGCCAGCTGCGCTTCATCGACCGGACCCTGACCGACCTGCCCGGCATCCGGAGCCAGGTGTTGAACGCTCGGCTCGGCCGCGACCAGGCCACGAAGGAGTATGAGCAGCTGCTCGCCGACCTGCTCAACATCCGCGACTCGGCCACGCAGCTCGCCAGCGACACCGAGCTGAGCGACCGGATGCGCGCGGCGACCGCTCTCGCGCGGAACAAGGAGTACATGGCCCAGCAGCGGGACGTGGTCCACGAGGCCATCTTCCAGGGGCAGCTCACCCCGGACCTGCGTAACACCTACATCTCGACCTACACCGGTCAGCTGCAGTGGGAAGAGACCTTCAAGTCGATCGCCGGCCGGGCCGACCAGGAGTACTTCGAGCAGACCGTTGCCGGCCCGGACTCCCGTGAGGCGATCAGCTACAACGGCAACCTGCGCGGTCTGTCCCAGGCCCGGGACCTGTCGGCCGCCGGTTTCACGCCGGACCAGTGGAACAACGCGATGACGGCGTACGCCGGGCTGTTCCGGCAGGTGGAGGCGAGGATCGACGGTGACGCCGTCGCCGTCGCCGACGACATCCGGTCGGACGTGCAGCGCCAGGTCTTCCTGGAGACCGGTCTGCTGCTCAGCATGCTGCTGCTGGCCATCCTCTTCGCGTACCTGGTCGCCCGCTCGATGGCCCGTTCGCTGCGCGACCTGCGCCAGGGCGCCCTCTCGATCGCCCAGTACGGGCTGCCCCAGGCCGTCGCCCGGCTGCGTGACCCCCAGGTCGCCGGCGGTCAGCTCACGCCCGTGCAGCTGGCCAACCAGATCGCCGAGCCGCTGCCGGTGCGCAGCAAGGACGAGTTCGGCCAGGTGACCGAGGCGTTCAACGCGGTCCACCTGGAGGCCGTGCGTACCGCCGCCGAGCAGGCCGCCCTGCGGGCCTCCGTCGCGACCATGTTCGTCAACCTGGCCCGCCGTTCGCAGATCCTGGTCGACCGGCTGATCGGCCACCTCGACCGCCTGGAGCGCGGCGAAGAGGACCCGGACCGGCTGGCCGAGCTGTTCCAGCTCGACCACCTGGCCACCCGGATGCGCCGCAACGACGAGAACCTGCTGGTGCTCGCCGGCGCCGACTCCACCCGCGTGCAGCGGGAGCCGGCCGCCCTGATCGACGTGCTCCGGGCCGCCCAGTCCGAGGTCGAGCACTACACGCGGATCGAGTTCGGCGTCATCGACCGGGACATCGAGGTCGCCGCGCACGCCGTCAACGACCTCGTGCACCTCGTCGCCGAGCTGTTCGACAACGCGACGGCGTTCTCGCCGCCGGACTCGCAGGTCGTCGTCGAGGCGCGCCGCGTCGGCGACCGTGCCTCCCTCTACGTGGAGGACCGCGGCATCGGCATCAGCCCCGACCAGCTGCGGGAGCTGAACGAGAAGCTCGCCACGCCGCCGCAGGTGGACGTGGCGGTCTCCCGGATGATGGGCCTGGTCGTGGTCGCCCGGCTGGCGTCCCGGCACGGCGTCAAGGTGGAGCTGCGTCCCGGTGCCGATCGGGGGACCGTCGCGGACGTGACCCTGCCGACGTCGGTGCTGGTGCCCCGGGTGCTCGCCGGCCGGCCGCAGCCGTCGCCCGCGCTCCCGCCGGCCACCACCGGTCCGGCACCCGCCTTCGGTGCCCTGCCGGCGCTGGGGAACGCCCCGGCCGCGCCGGTCCCGGGCCCGCGCCCCGGCGAGTCCGGCAACCAGGTGACGTTCGGCGGTCGCTCGTTCGACCCCGGTCACCGCAACGGCGCGGGTACGGGCACGCCCGCCGGCGCCGGTGCGGGCCGCGCGATGCCGGCCTGGTCGGACCTCACCGGAGCCACCGCGGTGAACGGCGTCAACGGCGCTGACACCTACGCTCCGCGCACCTCGAACGGGCAGCCGGTCGATCCACTGCCGCAGCGGCGCAACCCGGGCGACCCGGGGACCACCGGGCAGCAGCCCGGGATCCCGCGCCAGCTGCCCAGCAGCCCGGAGGCCCACCCGTACGCGCCCCCGCAGGTCCCGCCGGTGTCGGCTCCGCCGGTGCCGCCGGTCTCCGCGCCGCCGATCCCGTACTCCGGTCCGCCGGTCTCCAGCCCGCCGACGTCGGGCATGCCGGTCTCCTCGTCGCCGGTGTCGGCCTCCCCGGTCTCCGGGCAGCCGATCTCCGCGGCGCCCGCGTCCGGCCAGCCGTACGCCACGCCGCTGCCGCAGCGTCCGGTCTCCGCCACGCCGGCGGCCCCGAACAACCCCGTTCCGCCGGCCTGGCCGCCGGTTTCGGGCGCGACGCGGGACACCACGGCCCCGGCGGTGCCGGAGCGGGTCGCCGCGGCGCTGGACATGACCACCGAGCTGCCCCGCGTGGCACGGCCGGCCGAGCACCCGGGCACGCCGGCCCCGCACCAGGCCGGCCCGTCGCAGACCAGCTCCGCCGTTCCGGCGCCGGTGACCCGGCCGACGCCGGCCACGCCGCCCGCCGTCGCCCGCCCGACCACGCCGCAGCCGGCCCAGAACCGGCAGCGGTACGCGGACGAGACGATGGAGCTGCCGATCTTCCGGGAGCTGGAGTCGGCCTGGTTCCGCACCCGCCGGCCCGGTCCGGAGGAGGCGGCGAAGGCGAAGGGGGCCGCGACCAACGGCGGCGCCGCGACCCAGCAGTTCGCCAAGGTCGACGCGGCCACCCAGCAGACACCACCCGCGACGACAGGTAACGCACCGATGGCAGAAACCCCGACGACCGGTGGCGCCCCGCGCCGCAGCGGCTCGACGGCGAACGGGAACGGCGCTCCCGCCGACGGGTTGGCTCAGCGGCGAGCGCCGGCCGGCAACGGCTGGCAGACCGCCGCCGACGACGGTTGGCGGGCGGCCTCGGCGGCCAGCGAGGTGCCGGTGTCGGCGACCACCAACACCGGTCTGCCGAAGCGCACGCCGATGGCGCAGCTGGTGCCGGGCGCCGTGGAGAAGCCCACGACGTCGGTGCAGCGGCGTACGCCTGAGTCGGTTCGTGGCCTGCTCTCCGCCTACCACCGCGGTGTCCAGCGTGGGCGTAGCCACCCCGACAGCAACCCGACCAGCCCGGAGGCGACTCCGGGTGGGCAGTCCTCGCAGTCTGGCTCAGGCCCGGTGGCCGGGAGCGGGCAGAAGGAGCAAGAAGGATGACAACTACGCAGGATCTCGGTTGGCTGCTCGCCAACTTCGCCGACCGGGTGCCCGGAGTCGCGCACGCGGTCGCCGTGTCGGCGGACGGCCTGCTTCTCGCGTCCTCGCGGGACCTCCCGCGGGACCGGGCCGACCAGCTGGCCGCGATCGCGTCCGGTCTGGTCAGCCTCACCCAGGGCGCGGCCCGCTGCTTCGAGGGCGGCGCGGTGCTCCAGACGGTGGTCGAGATGGACAACGGCTTCCTGTTCCTCATGTCCATCTCCGACGGATCGTCGTTCGCGGTGCTCGCCGCACGCAGCTGCGACGTCGGGCAGGTCGGTTACGAAATGGCCCTCCTGGTCGACCGGGTGGGCGACGCGTTGACCCCGCAGCCGCGTGCGGCTGCGGGCATGCTGGGCTGACGTTCCGCTGACCGTGCGGTCGGCGGGGCAACGACGACAAAGAGGGGTTCGGCCGGCGCGAGCCGGCATCGGGTGCGAAGGAGGTGAGCGGCGACATGGCCGATCGTGACGAACCAACCGGCGCGTTGGTCCGTCCATACGCCGTGACCCGCGGTCGTACCCGCCCCCGACTCGACATCGCGATGGAAGCGCTCGTCGAGACGACGGTGCGCGGCCGGGCCGCTGCCAACGGCAACGGCGGTCAAGGCCGCGAACACCAGTACATCGCCGCGCTGTGTGACGGACGTGTGCAGTCGCTTGCCGAGATCGCGGCGCGGATGCAACTCCCGCTCGGTGTGGCCCGGGTGCTCATCGCCGACATGGCGACGGACGGCCTGGTCGCGGTCCACGAGCCGACCATCCTGGACGACTCGGACGACGCGGTGGGCACTGAACTGCTGGAGAGGGTGCTGAGTGGACTTCGCAGGCTCTGACATGTCGCGCCCGCCGACCGCGAGCGGGCGCGTGACGTCGGCGAAGATCGTTATCGCCGGTGGATTCGGCGTCGGTAAGACGACGCTGGTCGGCTCGGTCTCGGAGATCACGCCGCTGACGACGGAGGCGATCATGACCTCCGCGAGCGTGGGCGTCGACGACAACCGGCAGGTGCCGGGGAAGACGACCACGACGGTGGCCATGGACTTCGGCCGGATCACGATCGACCGGGACCTGATCCTGTACCTGTTCGGTACGCCCGGTCAGACCCGGTTCTGGTTCATGTGGGACGAGCTGGTCCGCGGTGCCATCGGTGCGGTCGTGCTGGTCGACACCCGCCGGCTCGCCGACTGCTTCGCGGCGATCGACTTCTTCGAACACCGGCGGCTGCCGTACCTGGTGGCCATCAACTGCTTCGACGGAATGCAGTACCACGACCCGCAGGACGTCCGGGACGCGTTGGCGATCTCCAGCGACGTGCCGGTGGTGGCGTGCGACGCCCGGAACCGGGAGTCCACGAAGCACGTGCTGATCTCGCTTGTCGAGTACGTGCTCACCATGCGCCGCTCGCGCGCCGTCGCGCGGGCCTGATCGACGCCGGTAGCGCCCGGCGGTGGCCTCGGCCGCCGCCGGGCGCGCCGTGCTGTCCGGAGTCCGGCATCCCATGCGGGCCAGGCGAGCGCCCGCCCGCTGCCCGCGTCGGCCTACCCGCCCGCTGCCCGCGTCGGCCTACCCGCCCGCGACCGGAACGCCCCGACGAGACTGGCCCGCACCGCCCAGAACCTTCCTGGCGGCCTACACACGAAGAGACCCCCGGGGGGAGCCCGGGGGCCTCTTCGTCGTCTCTCGGTGGCCCTCAGGGCCACGAACGGGTGTGGACGGTCAGGACCGGTAACCGGCCGAGCGGTACTCGTACTCCCGGTCGTCCTCGCGGTCCCCGCTGTCGCGGGTGAAGTCCCAGCCTCCGGCGGACTCCCGGCCCGGGCGACCGCCGACCGCGAAGCCGCCGATCTCCTGACCCCGACGCCAGCCACGGAAGTAGCCGGTGGTGTTCTCCGCGAGGCTGGCTGCGTCCCGCACGATCCGCAGTGGACGCTCGTCGCGCAGCGGCGAGCCGGGCACGAGGTTCGCCTGGGGCACGCGCTTGGGCAGGCCGGCGGACGTCTCGGCGCCGACCGCGGGCTTCGCGGCCTGCTCGGCCGCCTGCCAGCCGCTGTCGTTCAGCGAGGACCAGTCCAGGTCGGAGCTCTCGGTGTGACCGACGAACCACGCCGACTTCGCCTGGGCGAAGATGAGCAGGTCCCCGTCCCCGTCGTCAGGGACCGGCGGGGGGCGGTGCTCTACCGGCGGCGCCGGCCGTTGCTCCGCCGCCGGACGCTCCAGGCGCCCCCGGCCGTTGCGGGGTTCGTCGCCGTCGACCAGCCGGAGCGACGGCGACTCGAGGTGCGGGTCGGTCGCCGGAACGGACCCGTTGCGCAGCGCCCGGTCGGCCAGCGGCGGCGGCTCGACCAGCCGCAGCATCGGCGGCTCCTGGGGCAGGTCGTCGGCGAGCCAGGGCGGGGTGACCCGGCGTTCCTTGCCGGGATCGGTCGGGGCGTCGACACCGCGACCGCCGTACGAGCCGACCACCGGGTTGCGCGCCGAGCTGTCGGCCGGATCCTGCGGGTGGTTCACCAGCGGCCAGTTGGCGCGTGAGCCCGGGGCGGCCGGCTCCTGGCCGGGACGCGGGGTGGGGACCGGAACGCTGATCTCGGTGGCGCTGAAGCCGCCGGTGGGCGCCGGGGGCTCGCTCGTGGTCTTGGGCCGGGGCGGGATGACGGTGCGCTGCCGCTCGGCGCGGGCGCTCTGGATCGCCGCCGTCGTCAGCGTCGGCCGGAACGGCTCACCGGCCTCGGCGGGTGGGATCGCACCGCGCTGCGCGGGGGCGATCGGCGTGATGCCCGGCGGCGGGGGCGGCGGGGACGAGATCGGCCGGTTCGTCGGCCCGTCGATGCGGCTGGGCAGGGCCTCCGGCCGGGACGGGGGTGCGGAGACCGGGGGACCGGCGGCGGCCGCCGGCGCGACCGGGCGTGGTGCCACCGGTGGGGGTGTCATCGGCGCCGGCGCGACCGGCGGCGGGGCGACCGGCCGGGGCGCCGGGGGCGTGGTCTGGCCCGCGACGGGCTCCGGGCGAGGCCGTCGGGCGCCGGCGGCCGGGCGTGCGGGCTCGGCCGGTCGGACGGCGCGCAGCGGCATGCCGCCGGCGGCGTTGGCGAGGTCGTCGACCTGTTCGCCGCGGTGGGCAGCCGCGCGACGGCCGGCAACCGGAGCGCTGACCCGGTCGCTGAGCGCGCCGACCAGCGCGTCGCACCCGGCGTCACAGGCCCGGACCGACGCGACGGCCTGGCGGACCGTCTCGGACACGGCCGAGGTGAGGGCCCGGTTGACCGCGGCACGGCGGGGCGTCTCGGAGATGGCGACCCGCAGGGCGGTCACCGCCGCGTCGACCTCGTGGGGGTCGGCGACGCCGTCGGCCGTGAGATCCGCGGCGACCCGGTCGGCGGTGTTGTCGCGGCCCCGTCCGGCGCCACCGAGCATCCCGGGCTCGGGTAGGGCGTCCAGGACGGCCAGCGCCACCGGCTCGGCCGGGTCCGGGTAGGCCCGCAGCGCCGCCGGGTACAGCTCACGCAGCACCTCGCGGAGAGCGACGGCGGCCGAGTGCCGGCCGTTGGCGAGGGCGGCGTGCGCGGCGAGCACCTGCTTGTAGCCGGCCAGGTCCCGGGGCGCGGGAAGGGTGACGGCGGAGAGCGCGCCGGCCTGCAGGGCGCGGGCCAGACCGACCGCCCGGCGCTCGGCCGGCGGCGACTGCATCTCCTCGAGGGAGTCGTCGTCGGCGAACCGCTCGGCGAAGTCGTCCACCGAGTCGTCGTCGGCGATCGCGAGGGGGCGCCCGGCCGCGCTGAGCAGCGACGTGACGGTGTGGTCGTCGCTGTCCGCGGCGATCGCCGCACCGCTCGGCCCGCCCGACCGCTCCACGAGCAGCGAGACCAGCTGGGCGTAGCCAGCGGGGTCGTCACCGATCTCGCAGACATGCAGCAGGCGGCCTGCGTCGTCGACCACAGCGGACGTCAGCGTCGAACCGGCCGCTGCCGGTCGGTCGGCCGGATCCGCCGAGGCCAGACCGCAGTACACGCGCACGAGCGCCACGGCGTCGTCCTCCTCCCGGGACACAGGTCTTCTCTGCCAGAGACTGATGCTCCCTGGTACGGGTCAGTCGCGCCAGTCCACGACGGCAGAGATCTTGCCGACAATGGTGCGCCAACCCAGACTTGCGGTTTGTGCCCCGATTTTCTTCAACCGGCGGCGGCCGAGGAATCCGCCGATCCCCCCGTTGACAGACGCCCGGAGAGCCTCATCCAGGTCGTCGAGACTGGAACCGGCGGAGAGCATGTCGAGCACGGCGGGTAGCCGCAGGGCGTACGACAGGTCACGAGCGATCTCACCGGCTTCGATGAGCAGCGTGGGGTCCCACGCGTCGTGCCCGCCCCGCAGGTTCTCCACGACCAGGTCGAGCTCGTAGATGTCCTCGTCGAGCGGCGCGATGTCGGCCGGTTCCACCCGTTCGGACAGTTCATTCCAGCTGTCCAGTTGGGACAGGTCGTTGGGAGCGCCGGAACGGACGAAACTGACCAGGGACTCCGGTGTCTTGAAGAGCAGCAGCCGACCCTTGTGGCTCAGGAAGACCGGCACCTCCTCGTCGCCCGGCTCCTCGTCGGCCGCCTCGGACTCGTCCGCCGACTCGTCCTTGCCGCCGCGCCGGCCCCCGCCGGCCTCCTCCTCGTCGCTCTCGGCGAACTCCTGGGCGACCTCCTCGTCGAGGATGACGACCGTCTCGTCGTCCTCGTCCTCCTCGGTCACCACCTGGCGGCGGGCGAGGAAGGGGTCGTCCTGGTCGCGCTCCTCGACGTCGGTCGGGGTCAGCTCCCGCGCCGGCCGGTACGCCCGCAGGGTGTAGCCGGTGCCGGCGGGCAGGGCGATCTCCACCGGGTCGATCCGCAGCTCGTCCCAGAGCGCGCGGGCGGCCTCGGCCGACGCGGTTGCGGTGCCGGACTCGGCTTCGGCTTCGGCGTCGAGCTCGGGCTCGTCGGCGTCGGGCCGTTGAGGCGACTGGCGGGCCACGCTGACCTCCGTGTGCTTCGGGCTGCCCACCCGCCGGACTCAGCCGGCGAGTGACTACGCGCACATACCCTAGTGGGCGATCCTGGAGTCGCGGCGCCCGCACCCCGGTGGCGATTCGGTCGGCCGACAAGTAGCGTTGCTACACATGAAGGCCCAGGCGCTGCACGGACACCTCGACGCACTGCTGCTCGCCGTGCTCGAGCAGGGGCCGTTGCACGGCTACGCGATCATCGAGGCGTTGCGCACCCGCAGCGAGGGTCACCTCGACCTGCCCACCGGAACCATCTATCCGGCGCTGCGGCGGCTGGAGCGGGCCGGTCACGTGGCGAGCACGTGGAGCACGGTCAACGGTCGGGAGCGGCGGACGTACCAGCTCACCGACGCGGGCCGTCGGGCACTGGCCGGCGAGCGCTCCGGGTGGCGCTCGTTCAGCACCACCGTCGGCCGGTTCCTCGACGCCGACACGCCCCCGAGCGCGCCGGCCTGACCTCCGTCGAGGTCAGCGCACCGCGTGCACCCAGCACCGGACAGCGCTGCCCAGCCAGAGGAAGCCCACGGTCACCACCACCGCACCGACGATCATCGGCGGCCAGGTCAGCGCGGCGTCCCACAGTCCCACGGACCAGCCGAAAACGGCCGCTCCGACGAGCGCACCAAGGGCGAGCACGCCGGTGAGGCCGGCCCCCACCAGCCGGTCCACCAGCCGGTTGCGGCGGGTGGCACCGGCCACCAGCACGCCAAGACCGCCGAGCACCGCCGCGACCAGCCAGAGCCAGTCCAGCGAGGCCGCCAGGAGCAGGTAGCCCTCGGGCGGCCGGGGTCCCTCGCTCCAACTGGCGCCGTACCAGGTGAGGTCGCCGACGGCGATGCTGGCGGCGGCCACGGCGAGCACCCGCCAGGAGAGGCCACGCAGCGCGCCGACCGCCAGTTCGGCCTGGTAGGCCGGGGCGAGCTGCGCCGGTGAGCCGAACTCGGCCACCGCCCGGCGACGGGCCTCCGCGGCCGGCAGGCCGTCCTCCCGGTACGCCTCGACGGCGTCCAGCAGCCCGTGCCGCGCCTCGGTCAACAGGTCGGCCTTCAGCCGCCTCGGCCCGCGCAGCCGCTCACCGAGGGCGCGCAGCCGCTCCTCCACCATCACGTCGTCGCCGCCCCGCATGGCCCCACCCTGCCACGTGTGGCGGTTCCGCGTCGTCCGGGACATCCCTGGGCGGACCCGGATCCGCGGTTCCGACCCCGGTCAGGGCAGCGGGCCGAGGGCGAGGTAGCCGCGCTCGGCGGCCTCCTGCAGCAGCCACTGGTCCCGGTACCAGCCCGGGGCGGCGACCAGGTCGGCGTGCCGGCCGCGCTGGACCACCCGCCCCGCGTCGAGCACCACGATCTCGTCGAACCCGGCCAGCCCACGCAGCCGGTGGCTGATCAGCAGCACGGAGCGCCCGCCCGGGGTGGCGGCCAGCACGGACCCGAGCACGGCGTCCGCCGCCGCCGGGTCGAGCCCCTCGGTGGGCTCGTCCAGTACGAGCACCGGCGGCGCGGCGAGCAGCGCCCGCGCCAGGGCGAGACGTTGCCGCTGGCCGCCGGAGAGCTGTCCGCCCTCCTCGCCGACCACGGTGTCCCAGCCGTCGGGCTGCTCGCGTACCCAGTCCCGCAGGCCGGCGGCCTCGGCGGCCGCGGCCAGCTCGTCCTCGCCCGCGCCGGGGCGCCCGAGCAGCAGGTTCTCCCGGACGGTGGCGTGGAAGACGTACGCCTCGGCGAGCAGGCCCCCGACGTACCGGGGCAGGGTCTCCTCGGGGTACGCGGAGACGTCCCGCCCGTCCAACGTCACCCGCCCGGTGGTCGGGCGTACCGCGCCGGTCAGCACGGCGGCGAGCGTGCTCTTGCCGGCGCCGCTCGGCCCGACCACGGCGACCCGCCGCCCGGGCGGCAGGTCCAGGCGGAACCGGTCGAGGGCGGGCGGGGCGCCGGGGCGGTACCGGACGGTGACGTCGGAGAACCGGACCTCGGGGGTCGCCGGGGCCGGACCGGTGGCGGGTGCCGCCGGGGCCGGAACCTCCGCCAGCAGTGCGGCCACCCGGGTCAGGCCGGCGCGCAGGCCGGTCCACTGGCGGGCGGCACCGACGAGTGCGAGCGCCACCTCGACGGCGGCCAGCGTGCCGACGGCGAGTACGCCCACCAGCACGCCGTCCACACCGGCGGCCAGGCCCGTGAGCACCACCGCCCCGGCGGTCGCCCCGGCCACCAGCACGCCCAGCGCGTCGACCGCGAACCCGGTGGCGGCGAGTCGCCGCTCGACGCGGGCCAGCCGGCCGGCGCGGGCCGTGGCCGCGTCCAGCGCCTCGCCGGTGGCGCCGAAGGCGGCGAGATCGGCGGCACCGTGGGTGAGGTCGACGGCGTCGGTGGCCAGTGCGCCGCGCAGCGGCGCCAGCTCGGCGGCGGCGCGCCGGGTCAGCCTGGTGGCCAGGGCCGGCAGCGCGACACCGGCGACCAGCAGGCCGAGTGCGAGTGCCCCGGCGGCGGCCGGGGAGACCAGCGCCGCCGCGGCCACGGCCACCACGCTCACCAGCCCCGCCGCGGCGGCCGGCACGAGAACCCGCAGCAGCAGGTCCTGCACCGCCTCCACGTCCGAGACCAGCCGGCTCAACGCGTCGCCGGACCGCTGCCCGGCGGAGTCCCGGCGGGCAGCCAGGGCCGCGAACACCCGGGCGCGGACGTCGGTGACCAACCGCAGCACCGCGTCGTGCCCGGCCAGGCGTTCGGTGTAGCGGAGCACGCCCCGCCCGATGGCGAGCGCGCGGACGGCGACGATCGCCACGGTCAGTCGGTCCAGCGGTGGCTGGCCGGCGGCGGTCATCAGCAGCCACGTCGCCGTGGCCATCAGGGCCAGCGCGGCGAACTCGGTGGCGGCGGCGAGCAGGCCCGCGCCGAGCAGCCGGTTCAGGTACGGGCGGGCCAGCCGCAGCACGACCCGCTCCGGCGCGCCGCCGGACGGACGGGCCTCCGGGGGCAGCGGCCCCGCACCCGGCCCGGCGGGTGCGTCCGCGCCGACGGCCGGCAGCGGGCCCGCCGCCTCCTCGACGGCGTCGACGCGGGCGGCGGCCGTGCGAGCGTCGCCCGGCGTCCCGGGGAAGCTCCGGGGGCCGGCCGCTCCGGCCGTCGGATCGTCGGGGTCGGTCACGAGGTCGCCTTCCCGGCGGCGGTCGGGGTGAGTTCGGTGACCCGCCCGTCGGCGACGCGCAGGATGCGGTCGGCGTCGGCGAGCAGCGCGGGGCGGTGCGCGACAAGCAGTGCCGTCCGGCCGGACACCAGCGTGCGGGTGGCGTCGAGGACGGCCGCCTCGCTTGCCGAGTCCAGCCGGGCGGTCGGTTCGTCGAGCAGCACCACCGGGGCGTCCCGCAGGAAGGCGCGGGCCAGCGCCACCCGTTGCCGCTGGCCGCTGGAGAGGCCCTGCCCCCGTTCGCCGAGGACGGTGGCCAGCCCGTCGGGCAGCGCGTCGACGACGTCGTCCAGCGCGGCGTCCCGGACCGCGCCGGCCAGGGCGGCGTCCGGTGTGTCGGGGGCGCCGAGGCGGATGTTGTCGGCCAGCGACGCGGCGAAGAGGTGGGCCCGTTGCGGGACCCAGGCGAGCTGCCGGCGCCAGGCGTCCAGATCGGCGTCGGCCAGGTCCACGCCGCCGACGGTGACCCGGCCGGTGGTGGGCGCGACGAAGCCGAGCAGCAGGTTCAGCAGGGTGCTCTTGCCGGCGCCGCTCGGCCCGACGACGGCGATCCGTTCGCCCGGCCGGACGGTCAGCGTGACGTCGCGGAGGGCGGTGGTGCGGTCGTACGCGACGGTCACACCCTCGAACCGGATCTCACCGCGCCCGTCCGGCACGGGTCGGTCCGCACGGGCGCCGGTGGCCGGCGCCCCGGCGGCGAGCGTGAGCGCCTCGTCCAGCGCGGTGAGGCCCTCCATGCTGGCGTGGAAGCGGCTGCCGGCCGCGCGCAGCGGCAGGTACGCCTCCGGGGTGAGCAGCAGCACCAGCAGCGCGGTCTGCAGGGTCAGCCCGCCGCCGAGCAGCCGGACACCCACCGGCACCGCGACCAGCGCCACGGAGAGGGTGGCGACCAGCTCCAGCACCAGGGCGGAGAGGAACGCGATGCGCAACGTGCGCATGGTCGCCACCCGGTGCCCGTCGGCCATCCGGCGGACCGCCTCGGTCTGCGCCCGCGCCCGCCCGAAGGCCCGCAGCGTGGGCAGCCCCGCCACCATGTCCAGGAAGTGCCCGCCGAGCAACGACAGCCGTCGCCACTGGCGTTCGGTCGCGGCCTGCGCCTGCCAGCCGAGCAGCGCGCCGAAGATCGGGATGAGCGGCAGCGTGACCGCGATGATGAGGGCCGAGCTCCAGTCGGCGAGGAAGATCCGACCCAGCACGGCCACCGGCACGGTGACGCTGAGCACGAGCTGGGGCAGGTAGCCGGTGAAGTAGGCGTCCAGCGCGTCCAGCCCCCGGCCGGCCAGGGTGGCGAGCTGCCCGGTCCGCTGCCCCGCGACCCAGGCCGGCCCGTGCCGCCCGACCGCGTCGAGCAGCTCGACCCGCAGCGCCGCCTTGACCGTCGCCGCGACCCGGGCCGACACCGTGCCCTGCGCCCACACGAGCAGGGACCGGGCGGCGACCGCCGCCAGGAACCCGGCCAGCGCGGGCCGGTCCAGCCGCCCGTCGAACGCCGTCGCGAGCAGCGCCGCGAGCGCCGTCGCCTGGGCCACCACCAGACCCGCGGCGAGCACGCCGAGCAGCGCGAGCACGGCGAGGTCGCGCCGGGCCGCGGGGACCCGACGCAGCAGACGCGGGTCGAAGGGGCGGCGGTTCACCAGTACACCGGTGCCCTGCCGTCGGTCCGTCCCCGGAACACCCACCAGCACATCGCCTGAAAGCCTAGTAGGGCCGGCAGCAGCGGTAGCGTCAGCCATCCCAGCAGCCGCAGGGTGGGCGCGCTGGCGGCCGCGTCGGCCACGGTCAGGGACGCCGCGGGATCGACCGTGGAGACCAGCGCGTACGGCCAGAGGGTCGCCCCGACCAGCGCCACCGGCACCGCGAGGGCCGTGGCGGTGGCGGCGAACGCCAGGCCCGGCCGCCGCCGGGCGAGCGCCGCCCGGGCCGCCAGCACCGCCGCGACCAGCAGTGCCAGCAGGAGTACGCCCACCGCCGGGCGCTGGGCGGCGGCGCGTACCCGGTCGGAGAGCAGGCCCACGACGGCGACCGCGCCGACCGCGGCGAGGGCCATCGGGACCAGCCGGCCGGCCAGCCGCGCCATCGGCTCGGCGTCGGCGGCCGGCAGGCGGAGGGCGAGGAAGGTCGCGCCGTGCAGGGCGACGAGGGCGACAAGGGCGAGGCCGGTGGCGGCCACGAAGGGCGTGCCGAGGTGGGTCACCCCGGCGACGTGCCCGTCGGCGTGCAGCGGTACGCCCTGGAGCAGTCCGCCGAGCACCGCGCCCCAGCCCAGCGCGGCGAGCAGGCTGCCGGCGACGACCACCCGGTCCCAGGTGGCGCGGGCCCGGTCGCTCGCCGGCCGGCTCCGTAGCTGCACCCCGGCGGTCACCAGGATCACCCCGGCGAGCGCGCCGACGACCGCCGGGTAGAGGCCGGACAGCAGCTCGCCCTCCAGGACGGGGAACGCCCCGAAGAGGATGCCGACGGCGGCCACCAGCCAGACCTCGTTGCCGAGGAAGAAGGGGCCGAGAGCGTTGAGGGTCTGCCGGCGGTGGGCCGGGTCGGTGCGGCGGGCGAGCAGCAGCCCGACGCCGTAGTCGTAGCCGCCAAGCACGAGGTAGGTGGCGAAGAAGGCGCCGAGCAGCGCGTACCAGGCGAGTTCCACGGTCGTCTCCCTCAGGCGAAGGCGGGTTCGGGGCGGGGGTCGGCCGGCTGCTCGGGCCGGCGGCCGAGAGCGGGATCGGCGGCGCCCCGGGCGGCGTGCCGGGCGAGCAGCACCCAGTTGGTGCCGGCGAGGGCGCCGAGCAGCAGGGTGAAGCCGAGGTAGGAGACGAGCATCAACCCCGGGCCGACGCCGGAGACGGCCTGATCGGTGGGGAGCAGCCCGTACGCCACCCAGGGCTGCCGGCCGACCTCGCGGGCGAGCCAGCCGAGGATCACCGCGACGAAGGGCAACGGCAGGGCGATCAGCAGCAGCCAGAGCGGAACGCGGAGCCGGATGATCCAGTCCCGCCAGAGCAGCGGCAGGAGCAGCCACAGCGTGCCGAGGCCGAAGCCGATGAGGATCATGAACCCGAGCCCGACGTCCGCCAGCGCCGGTGGGGTGTAGTCACCGGGGCCGAACCGTGCCGTCCACTCGGCGACCAGGGCGTCCGCCGCCGGGCTGCCGCCGAACTTGGTCGGCTGCACCTCGCCGACCGGGCCGAACTGGGCGAAGCCGAACCCCTGCACAAGGGTGATCGACAGCGTGGCGACGACCAGGCCGATCCGCAGGCCGGTGCGGTGCAGGGCGAAGTCCGGGGTGCGGCGCAGGAGGTGCCAGGCGCTCACCGCGGCCATCAGCATCCCGCCGACGAGCAGGGCCGCCGCGACCACGTGCCCGAGCGCCATGCCGAGGCTCGGGTTGGTCAGCAGGGCGGAGAAGTCGGTCAGGTGGGCGATCCCGTCACGGACCTCGTACCCGACCGGGTTCTGCAGCCAGGAGTTGGCGACCATGATCCAGAAGGCCGAGGCGTAGGCGGTGATCGCCACCCCGTAGAGCAGGGCCAGGTGGACGCCGCGGCGGAGCCGGTGCCAGCCGAAGATCCACATGCCGAGGAACGTCGACTCGAGGAAGAACGCGACGAGCGTCTCGATGGCGAGCGGTGCCCCGAAGACGTTGCCGACGTACCGCGACAGCCCGCTCCAGTTCAACCCGAACTGGAACTCCATCACGATGCCGGTGGCGATGCCGAGCACATAGTTGATCACGTAGAGCTGGCCCCAGAAGCGGGTCAGCCGCTCGTAGACCGGCTTGTCGGTGAGCACCCATGCCGTCTGCAGGCCGACCAGCAGCGTCACCAGGCCGAGCGTGACCACGACGAAGAGAAAATGGATCGAGGCCGTCGTGGCGAACTGGAGGCGGGCGAGGAGCAGGGTGTCCAAGGGGCGGCCCTCCGGGCGGACGGGTGCGTCTATCGGAGCGAGCCTACACGTAGCCTGTCTACATATGCCGCCCGCCGGGTGCGCCGAGCGCGGGGGCGCCCGGTCAGCTCAGGAACAGCGAGACGGGCAGGGCGGCCAGGGTGGTCGTCACGCTCAGCGCCGCGGCGCCCACCAGCCGGGGCGGCCGCCCCGACTCCAGCAGGCGCTGCACCCGTACGTCGAGATCCCGGTCGCCCATCCCCAGCGCGCCGGCCGGGGTGATCCGGTTGCCGGCGGCGGCGAACCGGCGCAGCGCGCCGGCCAGGGACGCCTCCGCGTGCAGTGCGCGGGCCTTGTCGTCGGCGCGCATCTCGACCAGGAGGGCGACCCGCTCGTGCGCGTCCCGCACCCACTGGAACCAGGGCAGGGCCCGGCAGAGCGCGGTGAACGGCAGCAGCACCAGATCGTGCCGCTCCTGGGCGTGCGCCCGCTCGTGGGTGAGCACGGCCGCCAGCTCGGCCCGATCCAGCAGGTCGAGCGTGCCGGCGCTGACCACGACCCGGGGCTTCACCCCCGGCAGGCAGTACGCCGCCGCGCTCGGATGGTCGAGCACCAGGGCACCGGGCACGGTCGGGTCCCGGCGCGCGACAAGCGCGAGCAGGTCGCGGTGGCGTCGCTGGGCGCGCACGGCGGCGTACAGGCTGCGGACGGTGGTGGTCAGGAGCACCGCCCCGATGCCGAAGCCGACGCCGACGAGCCCGAGCTGGACCGCGCCCACCTCCGCCGGCAGGGTGCCGTGGCTCAGGTCCGTGGCGAGCGCCCACAGGGCGCTGCCGGTCGGCAGGCCGTACGCGGCGAGGCCGAGCGCGATCGGCAGGCCCATCGCGGAGAGGCCGACAGCCAGGCCGACCGCCTGCCAGCAGAGGATCGCCACCCGGGGGCTGCGCCAGGGCCACGTCGAGCGGGCCAGCACCTGTGCGGTGAGCCAGCAGGCCAGCACCGACACGCCGAAGTGCATCGCGTAGGCCATGCCCGCCCGCCCTACCGGTCCGCTGCCTCGTCGGCCCGGTGCGCCCGCGCGGCCCGGTCCGCCGCCGGCGGATCGACCCGGTCGACGAGCGTTCCCGCGCCGCTCCGCTCGGGCGGGGTGGCGGTGTCGGTCAGCCCCGCCTCCGCGCTCAGCGCGGCGCGCAGCACCTCCGCCTCGGTTCCGGTGACCGACCGGGCGAAGCGCACCAGAGCGGCGTCCCGGCTGCCGCCGAGATCGAGCGCGTCGAGCATGAGCTGCGCGATGTGCGCCTCCCGGCTCGCGGCGGCCCGGTACCGCCAGGCCCGTCCCTCGCGTTCCCGCTGCACCATGCCCTTGCCGGCGAGCCGGTCCAGCACCGTCATCACCGTCGTGTACGCCAGCTCACGCCCGGCGAGGGCGTCGGCGACCTCCCGCACGGTGACGCCGCCCGACGTGGCGGGGACCGAGTCCCACAGCACGTCCATCACCGCACGTTCGAGATCACCGAGCCGAGTCACGCGCCAATCCTACCCCGCGTAGTAGAGCCCGCGGCGCAGCCGGTCAGACCCCCTTCGGATGCCAGACCGTCTTCGTCTCCAGCAGCGCCGTCATCCGGGTGATGCCCGGGTCGGCGGACCAGTCGTGGCCGGCGGCAGCGGGGCGGAGCACCCGCTTCAGGTTCTCCGCCGCCTTGACCTCCAGGTCGGCGGCCAGCCCGGCGTCGCCGACGCCGGACAGGTCGATGGCGTTGACGTCCATGTGGCTCGCGAGCGTCGGCACGGTCTCCGACAGCCGGCCGGTCAGGATGTTCACCACCCCGCCGGGCAGGTCGGAGGTGGCCAGCACCTCGGCCAGGGTCACCGCCGCGAGCGGGGCCGCCGGCGAGGCCGCCACCACCACCGTGTTTCCGGTCACGATCGCCGGGGCGATCACACTGACCAGGCCGAGCAGCGCCGGCGCCTCCGGGGCCACCACGGCCACGACGCCGGTCGGCTCGGGCGCCGACAGGTTGAAGTACGGGCCGGCGACCGGGTTCGCGCCGCCGTACACCTGGGCCAGCTTGTCCGACCAGCCGGCGTACCAGACCCAGCGGTCGACGGCGGCGTCCACCTCGTCGCCCGGTACGCCCAGAGCCACGAACTGCTCGCGGCGGCCCTCCAGCATCTCGGCGGCCCGGTAGAGGATCTGGCCCCGGTTGTACGCCGTCGCGCCGGCCCACCCCTTCACGGCGGCCCGGGCGGCGACCACGGCGTCCCGTGCGTCCTTGCGGGAGGCCAGGGAGACATTCGCGTCCTGCACGAGATACGACCGTCCCGATTCGCTGCGCGGGAACTTCCCGTCGATGAAGAGCTTGTACGTCTTGCGTACCGCGACCCGCTCAGACATTGAGGTACGCCTCCAGCCCGTGCCGGCCGCCCTCGCGACCGTAGCCCGACTCCTTGTAGCCGCCGAACGGCGAGGTGGGGTCGAACTTGTTGAACGTGTTGGCCCACACCACGCCGGCGCGGAGCCGGTCGGCCAGCCACAGGATCCGGGAGCCCTTGTCGGTCCAGATCCCGGCGGACAGCCCGTACGGCGTGTTGTTGGCCTTCTCGACGGCCTCCGCCGGCGTGCGGAAGGTCAGCACGGACAGCACCGGGCCGAAGATCTCCTCCCGGGCGATCCGGTGGGCCTGGGTGACCCCCGTGAAGATCGTCGGCGCGAACCAGAAGCCGCGGTCGGGCAGCTCGCACGGCGGCGACCAGCGCTCGGCGCCCTCGGCGGAGCCGGCGTCGGACAACTCCCTGATACGCGCCAGCTGGGCCGCCGAGTTGATCGCGCCGATGTCGGTGTTCTTGTCCAGCGGGTCGCCGACCCGCAGCTGGGCCATCCGCCGCTTCAGCGACTCCAGCACCCGGTCGGCGACGGACTCCTGGATCAGCAGCCGGGAGCCGGCGCAGCAGACGTGCCCCTGGTTGAAGAAGATGCCGTTGACGATGCCCTCGACCGCCTGGTCGACCGGGGCGTCGTCGAAGACGATGTTGGCGGCCTTGCCGCCCAGCTCCAGGGTGAGCTTCTTGCGGGTGCCGGCCACGGCGCGGGCGATGGCCCGGCCGACCTCGGTGGAGCCGGTGAAGGCGACCTTGTCCACACCGGCGTGCTCGACCAGGGCCCGGCCGGTGTCGCCGGCGCCGGTGACGATGTTGACCACACCGGCCGGCAGGTCGGCCTGCTGGCAGATCTCGGCGAAGAGCAACGCGGTCAGCGGAGTCGTCTCGGCGGGCTTGAGCACCACCGTGTTGCCGGCGGCGAGCGCCGGGGCGATCTTCCAGGCCAGCATCAGCAGCGGGAAGTTCCACGGGATGACCTGCGCCGCCACACCGAGCGGCTTCGGGTCGGGACCGAAACCCGCGTGACCGAGCTTGTCCGCCCAGCCGGCGTAGTAGAAGAAGTGCGCGGCGACCAGCGGGATGTCGACGTCCCGGGACTCCTTGATCGGCTTGCCGTTGTCGAGGGACTCCAGCACCGCCAGTTCGCGGGAGCGCTCCTGGATGATCCGGGCGATCCGGAACAGGTACTTGGCCCGGTCCCGGCCCGGCATCGGGCCCCACACCTTCTCGTACGCGGCGCGGGCCGCGCGGACCGCCCGGTCGACGTCACCGGCGCCGCCCTCGGCGACCTCCGCGAGGACCTCCTCGGAGGCCGGGTTGATCGACTTGAACGTGCCGCCGTCGGTCGGGTCGACGAACTCACCGTCGATGAAGAGCCCGTACGAGGGCTTGAGGTCCACCACCGAGCGCGACTCGGGGGCGGGGGCGTATTCGAACATCACGCTCAGTCCAGGGTGAAGTAGTCGGGACCGGCGTAGACACCGGTGGTCAGCTTGGTGCGCTGCATCAGCAGGTCGTTGAGCAGGCTGGAGGCGCCGAAGCGGAACCAGTCCGGGTCGAGCCAGTCCGGGCCGACGGTCTCGTTGACCATCACCAGGTACTTGATGGCGTCCTTTGTGGTCTTGATACCGCCGGCCGGCTTCACGCCGACCTGCCGCCCGGTGGCGGCGCGGAAGTCGCGGACCGCCTCCAGCATCACAAGCGTCACCGGCGGGGTGGCCGCGACCGGCACCTTGCCGGTGGAGGTCTTGATGAAGTCGCCGCCGGCCAGCATCGCCAGCCACGAGGCGCGCCGGACGTTGTCGTACGTGGCCAGCTCGCCGGTCTCCAGGATCACCTTGAGGTGGGCGTCCCCGCAGGCCTCCTTGGTGGCCACGATCTCGTCGTAGACCTCCTGGTAGCGGCCGGCCAGGAACGCGCCCCGGTTGATCACCATGTCGATCTCGTTGGCACCCGCCTCGACGGCGGCCCGGGTGTCGGCGAGCTTGACCTCCAGCGGCGCCTGGCCCGACGGGAAGGCGGTCGCCACGCTGGCCAGGTGCACGCCACTGCCGCGCAGCACCTCGGCAACGTACGGGACCATCGCGGGGTAGACGCAGACGGCGCCGACGTGCGGGCAGGACGGGTCGGCCGGGTCGGGGCGCAGGGCCTTGGCGGCGAGCGCCCGCACCTTGCCCGGGGTGTCGGCCCCTTCGAGGGTGGTCAGGTCGACCATCCGGATCGCCAGGTCGATCGCCTGGGCCTTGGCCGTGGTCTTGATGGAGCGGGTGCCGAGCTGTGCCGCCCGCTGCTCCGCGCCGACCTGGTCCACGCCGGGCAGGCCGTGCAGGAAGGTCCGCAGAGCGGTCTCGGATCGTCCCAGCTCGGAGAGGTCCGACCGGGCCGACGTCGCTGTCGCCGTCATGACCCGAAGTCTACGCACGCAGCCGTCGCGTGATCTTGGTCACGGCCCGGCTGCGCGTGAGCGGAGTCGCCGGTCCGGCCACAGCGGCGGTGTCCCCGGCGGCGGGCGGGTAGGTTGAGCGACCGTGGACGTACTCGTCATTGACCACCCGCTCGCCCAGTCGCGGCTGACCGCCATGCGCGACGCCCGGACCGACTCGGCCGCGTTCCGCGCCGCGCTGCACGAACTCACCACCATGCTGGTGTACGAGGCCGCGCGCTCCTTCCCCGTCGAGCGGTACCCGGTGCAGACCCCGGTCACCGGCACCGAGGGCACCCGGCTGGCGAACCCGCCGCTGCTGGTGCCGGTGCTGCGGGCCGGCCTCGGCATGGCCGACGCCGCGCTCGGCCTGCTGCCGGAGTCGTCGATGGGCTTCGTCGGGCTGGCCCGCGACGAGGAGACCTTCGAGCCCCGCGCGTACATGGAGTCGCTGCCCCGGGACCTCGCCGGCCTGCCGGTGCTGGTGCTCGACCCGATGCTCGCCACCGGCGGCTCGCTGGAGCACTGCTGCCGGCTGCTCGCCGACCGGGGGTGCGTCGACATCACCGTGCTCTGCGTGCTCGCCGCGCCCGCCGGCATCGAGCGGCTCGAGCGCTCCGGCCTGCCACTGCGCCTGGTCACGGCGTCGATCGACGAGGGCCTCAACGACCGCAAGTTCATCGTCCCCGGCCTCGGCGACGCCGGCGACCGCCAGTTCGGCGGCATGCCCCGCTTCTGACCCGCCGCGCCGCGGGGAGGCGATCATGGAGTTGTGGTGGGTGACAAGCTGCGCGAACCGCCCGTGACCCGGCACCACAAGTCCATGATCGGCGAGGGCTGGGCGCGTCCGGACCCCGCAGGTGCGAGGAGGCGCTAGCGTCCGGGCCATGACTGGTGTTGCGCTCGCCGAGGAATTGCTTCTGCTCGCGTACGACGACGAGACGGGCCGGGCGACCATGCCCCGGATCAGCCTCGACCTGGGCATGGCCGCGGCGGTGCTGATCGAGCTGGCGCTGGCCGGGCGGATCGCGTACGCCGAGGGGAACGTCACGGTGCTCGACCCGACGCCGACCGGCGAACCGGTGACCGACGCCGTGCTGGCGAAGATCGCCGCCGACACCCCGCACAGCCCCTCCTCCTGGGTGCAGCGGCTGCGGCACGGCCTGCGTGACCGGATCCTCGGCGACCTGTGTCGCCAGGGTGTCGTGCGGGACGTGGACGAGACCGAGCTGGGCTTCATCCACGTGCACCGCTACCCGGTGGTCGACCCGTCGGTCGAGGCGGACACCCGCCGCCGGCTCGCCGAGGCGCTGACCGGCTCGGTGGCCCCCGACGAGCGGACCGCCGCGCTGGCCACGCTTGTCGCGGTGCTGCGGATGGAACCGGCGCTGGGGGTGAGCGGGGCGGCCGCCGCCGACGCCCGGCGGCGGCTGACCGAGATCGCCAGCGGCGCCGGGTTCTCCGGCGAGGTCAGCCTGGAGGACTCGGTGGTCCGCCCGTCCGTCGCGCTTGTGGTGAGCGCGCTCGGCCACGCCGTCGACGCGGCGCTCGGCCCCCGCCCCTGAGGTGTTAACAAGGGGCCCTTCCTCTACCGCAGGCGTTAACAGGGGGCCCTTCCTTACACCCCCAGCGCGGTGGCGATCTCGGCGCGCAGGGTGGCGACGGCCTGCGCCGCGCGGGTGCGGGCCGCGGCCACCTCGCCCTCCGCGACCGGCTCCACCACCTCCAGATACGCCTTGAGCTTCGGCTCGGTGCCGGACGGGCGGATCACCACGCGGGCGGCGGCGCTGCGCAGGATCACCACGTCCGCCTCGGGGAGCAGATCCCGCGATTCGGTGAGCGGCTGCCCGAGCAGCGTGGTCGGGGTGGCGGCGCGGACGCGGGCCATCATCTCGGCGATCATCCGCAGGTCGTCGACGCGTACCGAGAGCTGGTCGGTGTGGTGCACGCCGAACTCGGCGGCCAACTCGTCCAGCCGGTCGGTGAGCGTGCGCCCCCGCGCCTTGAGCCCGGCCGCCAGTTCGGCCACGGTCAGCGCGGCGGTGATCCCGTCCTTGTCCCGGACGTGGTCGGGCGCCACGCAGTAGCCGAGCGCCTCCTCGTAGCCGAAGACCAGCGGCGCGGCCCCGCCGCCCGCCCGCACGATCCACTTGAACCCGGTCAGCGTCTCGTCGTACGGCAGGTCCCGGGCGGCGCACATCGCGCGCAGCAGGGACGAGGACACGATCGTGGTGGCGTACAGGCCGGTGACGCCGCGGCGCATCAGGTGGTCGGCGAGGAGGGCGCCGACCTCGTCGCCGCGGAGCATCCGCCATCCCGGCGCGCCCCCGCCGGTCCCGGGGCCGGCGACCTCGCCGGAGGCGCTAGCCGCCGGGCCGGTCTCGCGCACCACCACCGCGCAGCGGTCCGCGTCCGGGTCGTTGGCGATCGCGATGTCGGCGCCGGTGGACTCGGCCAGGGCGGTCAGCCGGTCGACCGCGCCGGGCTCCTCCGGGTTGGGGAAGGAGACGGTGGGGAAGGCCGGGTCCGGCTCGGCCTGCTCGGGCACGATCCCGGGGACGGGGAAGCCGGCGTGGGCGAAGGCCGCCGTGAGCACCGCCGCCCCGACCCCGTGCAGCGGGGTGTACGCCACGGTCAGGTCGCGCGGGCCGTCCGGGTCGATCACACCGGCGGCCTGCTGCACGTACGACGCCACCAGGTCGTCGCCGAGCACCGTCCCGGCCGGGCCCAGCGGTACCTCGGCCAGCGGGCCGACCGCCCGGATGGCCGCCTCGATCCCGGCGTCGGCCGGCGGCACGATCTGCGCGCCGGCGCCCAGTTCGCCGCCGAGCCCGGCGCCCAGGTAGACCTTGTAGCCGTTGTCCTGCGGCGGGTTGTGGCTGGCGGTCACCATCACTCCGGCGACCGCGCCGAGCCGTCGCACCGCGTACGCGAGGACCGGGGTGGGCAGCGGCCGGGGCAGCAGCACGGCCGGGCGTCCCGCGCCGGTGGCGACCTGCGCGGTCCGTTCGGCGAAGGCGCGGGAGCCGTGCCGGGCGTCGTACCCGATCACGAGCGGGCCGCTGCCACCCTGCGCCGCGAGCCAGGCGACCAGGCCGGCGGCGGCCTGCGTGACCACCGCGAGGTTCATCCCGTTCGGGCCGGCGCGCAGCGGGCCGCGCAGGCCGGCCGTGCCGAAGGTCAGCGGGCCGGCGAAGCGGTCGGCCAGCTCCGGGGCGCTGGCCGGCAGCCGGTCGAGCACCGCCTTCAGCTCGGCGCGGCTGGCCTGGTCCGGGTCGTCGTCGAGCCAGCGCCGGGCCTGCTCGCGGAGGTCGTTGATGTCAGTGGTGTCCGCCGGCATGCCTCTTGATAGCACGCCGGCGGATCATCACGTCGGCCCGGCCGGGTCTCAGCCGGCTTCGGTGAGCTGGAACGACTCCGCCATGGCGTCGAAGATCGGCCGGCTCTCCTCGAACCTCGCGTCGGTGGACGTCAGGTAGAAGGAGAACACCTTGCCGCCGTCCACCAGGCCGCGCCACTTGCCGTGCCGCTTGGCGTCGCCCTCGCCGCAGGTGTACTCGAATTCCGCCGCCTGCTTGCCGGCCCAGTCGACCTCGGTCATCGCGATCTGCTCGTACGGCTTCGCGCAGGACGTCGAACGCTTGCGCAGACCCTCCTCGGCGATCTCCGCCCAGCGGATCGACGTGGTGGAGAAGGGCTCGATCAGGATCCGGACCTTGCGGCCCTCGTCCTCCGGGTCGACGTAGTCCACCCAGTTGCCCGCGCTCTTGCGCTGCCAGCCGTCCGGCACCATGATCCGCACACCCTTGCCGGTGTGCTCCTTCATCTCGACCCCCGGCCCGGCCGGAGCGGCCGAGGTGGGGCCCGCCTGCGGCGTCGCCGGCGTGTCGTCGTCGCCACCGGAGAGGGCCAGCGCGCCGAGCAGGAGGACCACGGCGAGCCCGCCGGCGGCGGCGAGCTGGACCTTGCGCGGCCAGCCCTTGACCGTGCGGACGAGATGGTCACCGGCGGCACGTGCCTTGCCGACGAACCCACCGCCGGCCGGTGCGGGCGGCGGCGTGGTGGTCCACGGCTGGCCGGTGCCGGGAACCGTCCACTGGGCGCCGCCCACGCGCTGGGTCGCGTCGGCCGGCCCCGCGTACCCGCCGATCTGCTGCGTGGCGTCCCCGCCGTAGGTGCGGCCCGGTGGGGGCATCGCCCCGGTCGGCGTGTGCAGCGGACCGGCCAGCGCGTCGGCGCTCGTGTCGTCCAGCGCGGTGGCACCCGCGCCGGCAACCGAGGCCCCGCCCCGGCGCAGCGACGCCAGCCGGTCGGTGAGCGACTCGCCGGGCGCGAGCATCGCCCGGCCGCCGATCTGCCCGCTCGGCTTGGCCGGCTCCGGCTGTACGACGGGCGCCGGCCGCTGCTGCACCGGCACCACCGAGTACGGGTCGGTCACCGAGTTCACCGCGGCGGCGGTGCTGGTCAGCGGCCCGGTGAGCAGTTCGCGCAGCATGGCCCGGGCGGTGTGCACGTCGAGCCGGCGGGCCGGATCCTTCTCCAGCAGGCCCATCAGCACCGGCACCAGCGGGCCGCTGCGCTGCGGTGCGGCGGGCGGGTCCTCGACGACCGCGTGCATCGTCTCGATCGGGTCGCCCTTGTCGAACGGCGGCCGTCCCTCGACGGCGGTGTAGAGCGTCACGCCCAGCGAGAAAAGGTCGCTCGGCGGGCCGAACTCCTGGCCCATCGCCCGCTCGGGCGAGATGAAGTGCGGGGAGCCGAGCACCATGCCCGGCGTGGTGAGCTGCACGTCGGTGGGCATCCGGGCGACGCCGAAGTCGGTGAGCACGCAGCGGCCGTCGGAGCAGATCAGCACGTTGGCGGGCTTGACGTCCCGGTGCAGCACACCGATCGCGTGCGCGACCTCCAGCGCGCCGAGCAGGGCGATGCCGATCTTCGCGACCACCCGTTGGGCGACCGGCCCGTCCTCGATCACCATGTCCGCGAGGCTGCGGGCGTCGAGCAGCTCCATCACGATCCACGGCCGGCCGGCCTCGGTGACCACGTCGTAGACCTGGACCACGGCCGGGTGCTGGATCGCGGCGGCCGCGCGCGCCTCGCGCAGGGTGCGTTCGTACATGGCGTCACGGTCGCTGGGGGCGAGCCCGGGCGGCAGCACGACCTCCTTGACGGCCACGTCCCGCCGCAGGAGTGTGTCTGTCGCACGCCACACCGTGCCCATGCCGCCGTTACCGACCGCCGAGCGCAGCGAGTAGCGCCCGCCGATCGTGGTGCCGGGTGTCGCGCGGCCGCTTGGGGGACTGACTGGTCCGCCGCTCCACGTCGGGATCTGAGTCACTGAAGAGCCACCGGGGGATATCGAGGGGGCTGGGACACAACCCCCCTATCTTGCTGGGTCCGACGCCCGATGCGAAAGCCGACGCGGCGGACGTTTGGTGAACTCGACAGTACGTGCCCGGCCAGGCACACCCCGTCGAGCGCGCCCGGCATGGTGTGCGGAATCCCTCACCCGGTGTCCGGCCGCGCCGTCCTACCATCCGGTAATGAGCGAACGGCGGTCAAGCGAGTCCGGTTTCCCGATCAAGGGCGTCTACACGGCGACGGACCTTCCGGAGGATCTGGACTCCCGGCTGGGCGGCCCGGGCGAGTACCCGTACACCCGCGGGGTCTACCCGACCATGTACACGTCGCGTCCCTGGACGATGCGCCAGTACGCCGGCTTCGGCACCGCCACCGAGTCCAACGCCCGCTACCACCAGCTGCTGCGAGCCGGCACGATGGGCCTGTCCGTCGCCTTCGACCTGCCGACCCAGATGGGGTACGACTCGGACGACCCGATCGCGCACGGCGAGGTCGGCAAGGTCGGCGTCGCCATCGACTCCATCGAGGACATGCGGCTGCTCTTCGACGGCATCCCGCTGGACAAGGTCTCCACCTCGATGACCATCAACGCGCCGGGCTCGGTGCTGCTCCTGCTCTACCAACTGGTCGCCGAGGAGAACGGCGTGCCGGGCTCGGCGCTGAACGGCACGATCCAGAACGACATCCTCAAGGAGTACATCGCCCGGGGGACGTACATCTTCCCGCCGAAGCCCTCCCTGCGCCTGGTCGCGGACACGTTCGCGTACTGCCGCGCCGAGGTGCCGAAGTGGAACACCATCTCGATCTCCGGCTACCACATGGCGGAGGCCGGTGCCTCGCCCGTCCAGGAGATCGCGTTCACCCTGGCCAACGGCGTCGAGTACGTGCGTGCGGCGATCGCCGCCGGGCTGGCCGTCGACGACTTCGCGCCCCGGCTGTCGTTCTTCTTCGTCGCCCGGACGACGCTGCTCGAGGAGGTGGCGAAGTTCCGCGCCGCCCGGCGGATCTGGGCCCGGCTGATGCGCGACGAGTTCGGCGCGAAGAACCCGAAGTCGATGATGCTCCGCTTCCACACCCAGACCGCGGGCGTGCAGCTCACCGCCCAGCAGCCCGAGGTGAACCTGGTCCGGGTGGCGGTACAGGGCCTGGGCGCGGTGCTCGGCGGCACCCAGTCGCTGCACACCAACAGCTTCGACGAGGCGATCGCGCTGCCGACCGAGAAGGCGGCCCGGCTGGCCCTGCGGACGCAGCAGGTGCTCGCGTACGAGACGGACCTGACCGCCACCGTCGACCCGTTCGCCGGTTCGTACGTGGTGGAGGCGATGACGAGCGAGATCGAGGCCGCGGCGGACGACCTGATGCAGCGGGTCTTCGAGCACGGGTCGGCGGTCGAGGCCATCGAGGCCGGCTTCCAGAAGCGGGAGATCGAGCAGTCCGCGTACCGGATCGCGCAGGAGATCGACTCCGGTGAGCGGATCGTGGTGGGCCTCAACCGGTTCGCGATCGACGAGGAGGAGCCGTACGAGCCGCTGCGGGTCGACCCGGCGATCGAGGCCGCGCAGGCCGAGCGCCTGGCGAAGCTCCGTGCGGAGCGGGACGGCGGGTCGGTCGAGCGGGCCCTCGCCGAGCTGCGCGCCGCCGCCGAGGGCACCGGCAACGTGCTCTACCCGATGCGGGAGGCGCTGCGGGCCCGCGCCACCGTCGGGGAGGTCTGCGGCACGCTCCGCGAGGTCTGGGGCGTCCACCGCCCGTCCGACCGGTTCTGAGGCAACCGGCACGCGCGGCGTCGTCCCGGCGGAACCGGGTCGGCGCCGCGCCTGCTACGTGCCGGTGTTTGCGCAGGTCGTCGAGGCTTTGACCGGCGGCGTACAGTTGTCGCCACTTCCGCCGCCGATCGGCGGCGCAGGCGGGGTGAGCGGCCCGCGCGACGACGCCGGCGCACGCTCCCCCGTCCCCGGGGCGGCGCGGCCCACCGGCCACGGCGCATGCGGGGCAGCTTTTCCGGGTAACCCGGCCGGGTGATCGGGGACGCACACCGTGTGCGGGCGGATTCGGCCCGAGCGTGTGAACGTCTGCGGGGCCTCGTTGCCGACGGTGGTCGGGTAGTTGTCGGACCGTCAGTTAACACAACCGACTAATGCCACAATTCGGAAAGACGCCCCGGAGGCAGATGACGATTTCGTGACCCGCGAATCGGTTACGCGTTGTAGGAGGTGTGGGGCAGATGACGGCGTTCGACCGCGATCTACCTGCTGTCCCGCTGATATACGAGCGCCCCGAGCAGGGCGTACGTGACGCAGCGCGCTCCGACCGCTACCGGAACGAGGTTGCGCAGCGTCACCGCCGGAGGTCTAGGCTGTCTGCTGTTCCCGAAGATCCATCCATTCCTAGTGATCGAGAATTCGACGTGACGAGTGCGTTGACGCTGCCGAGCGGCGGCCATCTGGCGTCGTCCTGGACGGCGGCGCCCACCGGGTCCCAGCCGTTGCCCTTCGAGCTGGACCACCTCCTCGCTCTCCGGGTACCGGGCCTGATCGCCACGCGCCGTCACATCCACTCGCACCCGGAGCTCTCCGGCCAGGAGTTCGAGACCGCGGCGCTGATCGCCCGGGAGCTGTCCCTGGCCGGGCTGCGCCCCCGGCTGCTGCCGAAGGGCAACGGTGTCATCTGCGACATCGACGGCCGCCCCGACGGCCCGGTGATCGCGCTCCGCGCCGACATCGACGCGCTGCCGCTGACCGACACCAAGGACGTGCCGTTCCGGTCGACGGTGGACGGCGTCTGCCACGCCTGCGGCCACGACGTGCACACCTCGATCATGCTCGGCGTGGGGATGCTCCTCGCCCAGCTCGCCGACCAGGGCGAGCTGCCCGGCCGGGTGCGCCTGATCTTCCAGCCGGCCGAGGAGATCCTGCCCTGCGGCTCGCTCGAGGTGATCGAGGCCGGCGGTCTCGACGACGTGGTGCAGATCTTCGCGCTGCACTGCGACCCGAACCTGCCGGTCGGCAAGATCGGCCTGCGGGTCGGTCCGATCACCGCCGCCGCGGACAACGTGACCGTCCGGCTGACCGGACCTGGCGGGCACACCGCCCGGCCGCACCTGACCGTCGATCTGGTCGACGCGCTCGGCCGGCTGATCACCGAGGTCCCGGCCCTGGTGAGCCGCCGGGTGCCGGCCAACAGCGGCCTGCTGCTGGTGTTCGGCCACGCCTCGGCCGGCACCCGGTACAACGTCATCCCGTCGGAGGCCTGCGCCTCCGGCACCCTGCGCGTGATGGACCGGGACACCTGGGAGATGGCTCCCAAGGTGGTCGGTCAGGTGGTGCGCGACGTGATCGCCCCGACCGGCGCCACGGTGGACCTGGAGTACCTGCGCGGCCGGCCGCCGGTGAGCAACGACTCGCGGGCCATCCAGGTCCTCACCGCCGCCACCGCCGCCGCGCTCGGGCCGGAGGGCATCGCCGAGACCCCGCAGAGCATGGGCGGCGAGGACTTCTCCTGGTACCTGGAGTACGTCCCCGGTGCCCTCGCCCGGCTCGGCGTCGGCCGCTCCGGCCCGAACGTCGACCTGCACCGGGCGTCGTTCGACCCGGACGAGCGGGCCATCCCGGTCGGCGTCCGGGTCATGGTGCAGACCGCGCTCCGGGCACTGGCGGCCGCGAGCTGACACCGGCGTCCGCCGGGGCGGTGGGCGCGGGAGCGGCCGGCGTCGCGACCAGCGCCGGCCGCGGCCGGCGGCGGCGCAGCAGCCACACCAGCACCCCGGCGGGTACGCCGAGGGCGATCAGCCACGGCAGCACCGCCCCGAGCACGGTCAGCAGCACGACCATCGAGGCGAGGAAGACCTTCCAGCCGCCCTCCAGCCCCGCCAGGAACCCGAGGTCGGACTCGCCGTCGTCGGTGGCGGCGTCCGGGCCGACCAGCGACACCGTGATCGTGGAGAGCGCGGTCAGATCCGCCAGCCGGCGCTTCTTCGCCTCCAGGGAGGCGAGGTCGGCCTCGCGGCGGGCCAGTTCGTTCTCCAGCGACACCAGGTCACTTATCGACTGGGCCCGGGCGAGCAGCCGGCGGGCGTTCTCCACCCGGGCCCGCTGGGTGGTGATCCGGGCGTCCAGGTCGACCGTCTCCTCGGTGACGTCCTCGGTGCTGATCTCCTGCCGCTGGCGGGTGCCCAGCCTGGCGATCCCGTCCACCACCGTCGTGAACTTCGCCGCCGGCACCCGCAGCGTCAATTCGGCCGTGGCGTCCCCGTCGACGCTGCGCCGCTGGTCCCCGCCGACGAAACCGCCGGCCGCCGTGACCAGGGCGACCGCGTCGTGGGCCGCCCGGTCCACGTCCGCCACCTGCACCCGCATCGAGCCGGTGTAGATGATGGCCCGCTGGTCGATCCGCAGGTCCGCCGCGGCGCCGCCCTCCGCCTTCCCCGGCTGGCCGGCACCGGCCGGCGCGTCCGCCGCACCCGCCGGCGCCTCGCCCGCCCGGTCGCCGAGTTCCACGCTTCCACCCGGCCCGCCCGCCGCGCTGTCCGTCGCCGCGCCGTCGTTCCCGGAGGCGCCGCAGCCGCCGACGGCCAGGGCCGCCGCCAGCGCCGCCGCGAGCACCGTCGCCCGGCGACGCGGTCCGATTCCGCCCATCCCCGCTCCGATCCTTCGTGGCCGGCCTCCCGGCCGACCCGCCCGTGTCTGTGGCCCCGGAACGACCGGGACGATCGGTCAGACGGGACGCGGTGCCGCGTCCGTTCCGGCAGACTGCGCTGAGGACGTCACGATTCGATAATCGAGGAGTCACGAATGCGGCTGACCAAGTACGCCCACTCCTGCGTACGCGTCGAGCACGACGGGGGAGTGCTGGTCATCGACCCGGGGGTCTTCAGCGAGCGGGCCGCGCTGGACGGGGCGGACGCCGTACTGATCACCCACGAGCACCCCGACCACGTCGACGTGGCGGCGCTGGCCGGGCAGCACGACCGCCGCCCGTTCGCCCTGTACGGGCCGGCGTCGCTGGCCGCCACACTGGACGGTCTGGCCGACCTGCTGAGCCCGGTCGAGGCGGGCGCGGAGTTCACCGCCGCCGGTGTGCCGGTGCGCGCCTACGGCGGTCGGCACGCCGTCATCCACCCCGACATCCCGGTGGTGGACAACCTGGCGTACCTGATCGACGACCGGGTCTACCACCCCGGCGACTCCCTGGTCGTCCCGGAGGACGTCCAGGTGGACACGCTCTTCCTACCGATCCACGCGCCGTGGACCAAGTTCTCCGAGTCGCTGGACTTCCTGCGGGCGGTCGCGCCGCGCCGGGCGTACGCGCTGCACGACGGGCTGCTCAACGACAACGGCCTGACCGTCCTCAAGAACAATTTCACCCGACTCTCCGACGTGGACTACCGGCGGCTCGAACCGGGCACCCGGGTCGACGCCTGAGCCGCGATGCCCGGCCCACCCCCGGAGCTGGTGCGGCAGCTCTACCGCACGCCCCCCGACCGGTTCGTCGCCCTGCGGGACGAGGCGGTCGCCGAGGCCCGCCGCGCCGGCGACGCGCGCACCGCCCGGGAGATCGCCCGGCTGCGCCGCCCGACCGTGGCGGCCTGGCTGGTCAACCTGCTCGCCCTGGAACGGCCCGAGCTGGTCGCCGACCTGGGCCGGCTCGCCGAGTCGCTGCGCTCGGCCCAGCGCGAACTGCGCGGCGCCAAGCTGCGTGAACTGTCCGCGCAGCGCCGGGCCGTGGTCGGCGCGCTGGTCGCCGAGGTACGCAAGCTGGCGGCCGAGGTCGACGGTGCCCCGGCGGCCGGGAAGCTGCCGCTGGGCGAGGTGGAGACGACCTTGAACGCCGCGCTCGCCGACCCGGAGGTGGCCGGGCAGGTACGCACCGGCCGGCTCCTGCGGGCAGCCAGCTACGCCGGGTTCGGCGAGGTGCCCCGCCCGCAGCTGCGGCTGGTCACCGGTGGCGCGGACGAGGAGACCGAGCCGCCGTCGCGGCCCCGCGGGGCGGACCGTTCGGCGCTGCGCGCCGAGCAGGCCGAGCGGGCCGCCCGTGCCGAGCGGGCGCGGCGGCGCCGGGCGCTGGAGAAGGAACTGGCGCGGGCGCGTACCGACCAGGACCGGGCGGAGGCGGAGCTGGCCGGCGCCGCGGCGGCCGAGCGCGACGGCGCGGCCGCCCTCGACGCGATCGAGGCGGAGCTGGCCGAGTTGGAGCGCCGGCGGGCCGTCGCCGAGCAGAACCTCAGCCGGGCGAAGCTGGCCCGGCGGGCGGCCGAGCGGACGGTGACCGCCGCCCGCCGTCGCACCGGTGAGGTCGAGGCCGCGGCGGAGGCGCTCGACGCCGAAGAGGGGGATGCCGGTGCCGACGACGGCACGGCAGACTGACCTTCGTGGACGGACGGGCCGTGGGGCGGGGAGCGCCCGGATGACCCCGGAGCAGGTGGCGGCCGGCTGCAAGCCGGCCGTGCTGGAACTCGGCGACGCGTTCACCCGCTGTCCGGTGACCCTCCGCCAGGCCCGGCTGCTCGGCATCTCCGGGTGGGCGTTCTACATCGCGGGGCGGGCGGGTGCGCTCGGCGACGTCCGCGCCGAGACGGTGGCCGCCGCGCTCGGGTTCATCGCCCCGGACGCGGTCGCCGACGGCTGGGACGCCGCGGTGCGGACCGTCCGGCCGACCCAGGTGGCCGCCGCGACGCTGCTGGAGTGCTGCCGGTGGGGTGACGAGAACGTCGACCCCCTGCCGGACGCCGGCCGGCTCGCCGAGCTGCTCGAGCGGGCCGTCGAGGCCGCCGACGCCACCGGGATGCCGCTCTTCGCGGCCTGGCGTGCGATGCCCGTACCGGAGCGGTCGGCGGGCGCCCGGGCGGCGGCGAGCCTGCGCCTGCTGCGCGAGCACTTCGCCGGTGCGTACCTGCTGGCGGTCCGCGCCGCGGGCATGACACCGCTGGAGGCGGTGCTGGCGGGACCGGAGGGCGAGGCCGGAGCGGTCGCGGCGGGCTGGTCGCCCCCGTACCCGCCGGTGGGACCCCTGGTCCGCCGCCGGCTGTGGGCGGAGGCGGTGACCGACCGGTTGACCGCCCCGGCGTTCACGGCGCTCGGCCGGGCCGACGGCACCGAACTGGTGGACCTGCTGGCCACCGTCCGCGCCCGCCTGCGCCGGCCGTGAGGACGACGCCGAGTCGATCACCAGCCGCGAAAAATCGGCGGCGGTCTCCGCGGCGGGCTGTCAGGATCGGCGCCGTGACGCTTCCCGCCGGCTGGACCGCCCGCCGACCCACCCTCGACGACGTGCCCGCCATCCTCGCCGTCGTGCACGCCGCCGACGTCTTCGCGGTCGGCTACCCCGACTTCGACGACGAGGACGTCAAGGCCGCCCTCACCGCGCCCTTCACCGACCCGACCCGGGACTCCTGGGTGGCCAGCGACCCCGAGGGGACGCTTGTCGCCTGGGCGACCGTGGACAACCCGACCGGCGTGGGCCGGGAGTTCCTCGAGGTGTACGTCGATCCTGAGCGCGGGGCCGAACTGCGCGCCCCGCTGCTGGCCCGGATGCTCGACCGGATCGCCGAGCGGGCCGCCGAACGGGGCCTGCCCGCGCTGACCGCCCGGGTGTCGGTCTTCGCGCCCGAGACCGGCTGGGCCGTCGAGGTGGCCGAGGCCGGTTTCACCCGCGCCAAGCGGTACGTCGCGATGAGCCGCTCCCTGGCCCACCTGCCCGCCGAGCCGCCGCCCCCGCCCGGGGTGACGGTCCGCCCGCTGCGCGGCGACGACGAAGCCGAGCTGCGGGAGTTCTACCGGATCTTCGACATCGCCTTCCGGGACACGCCGGACTACGAGCCGGTCGGCTTCGACCAGTGGCGTGACCAGCTCCGCCTGTTCGGCACCACCTGGGACGAGTGGTTCGTCGCCGAGGTCGACGGGGCGCCCGCCGGGGTGCTGCAATCCTCCGACCAGGCGCTGGACCGCAACGAGGGGTGGGTACGCAGCCTGTCGGTGCTGCCCGCGTACCGACGGCGGGGAGTCGGCGCGGCGCTGCTGTGGCGGGCCTTCACCGTCTACGCCGCGAAAGGCCGGGAGTCGGCCGGTCTCGGTGTCGACCTGGCCAACCCCACCGTGCCGGTCACCCTCTACCAGTCGGTGGGGCTCCGCGAGGTGCGCTGGACCGACATGTACGAGCTGGTCGTACCGGCCGCGGATGTGTGATTGACGACGCGCGGCGGGGCCGGCTGGTCGCCCCGCCGCCGCCGGTAGCAGACTGGAGGCCGTGCGACAGGCCCTACGCGGACGCGGTGCCGGTGGGGCGGGACCGCAGGTCCGTGACGTAGTCGTCCGGCGCGCCCGCCTTCTCGGCGGCGTTCGCGATCTCCGACAGGTACCACGAGGTCGGCAGGCCACCCTCGTAGCCGTCGAAGACGTAGATCCACGCCGTGACGTCGCCGTCCAGGGTCGAGACCCGGACGTGCAGCTTCCGGTAGGTGCCGGCGGTCACGCCCTCGATCTCGTCGAGCTGCGCCGCGTCGTACGGGTGGATGTCGTACAGCGCCACGAACACCCGGTCGCCGAGGGACTCCACCACCGTGCTGACCGCCCCCTCCCAGCCGATGACGCCCTCGCCGGCGAAGGTGAGGCGCCAGCCTTCCAACCAGCCGGTGCCCACCATCGGCGAATGCGGACAGTAGGCCCGCATCCGGGCAGGGTCGAGGTTCGAGCCGTAGGCGGCGTAATGACGCACGGCGATGACGATAGCCGGGCCGGCGGGTGGGGGAGAATACGACGGTGCGTGTCGGACGCGTTCGGGAGAAGAAAGTCACTGTGAGCATGGGTCGGAGGCGAGCGCGGTGAGCGCGAGGAGTGCAGCGGAGCGGAGCCCGGCAGCCGCGAACGAAAGGGCGGCCCGGTGAGCCGGATCGTGATCATCGGCGGGGGGCCGGCCGGCTACGAGGCGGCGCTGGTCGCCGCGCAGTTGGACGCCGACGTCACCGTCGTGGAGGCCGAGGGCGCCGGCGGCGCGTGCGTGCTGTCCGACTGCGTGCCGTCGAAGACCTTCATCGCCAGCTCGCAGGTGGTGACCGGGTACCGGGACACCGAGGAGTTCGGGGTCCACTCGGACGGCCTGGAGGCGGTCACCGTCGACGCCCCGGCCGTCAACGGGCGGGTCAAGCGGCTCGCGCTCGCCCAGTCCGCCGACATCCACGCCAAGCTCGTCAAGGCCGGCGTGACGTTCGTGGCCGGCAGCGCCCGGCTCGGCGAGGACACGCTCGGTCACACCCACCGGGTGCTCGTCACGCCGGCCGACGGTGGCGCAGAGTACGCGATCGACGCCTCCACCGTCCTGATCGCCACCGGCGCGACCCCGCGCCAGCTCCCCACCGCCGTCCCGGACGGTGAGCGCATCCTGACCTGGCGGCAGGTGTACGACCTGGCCGAGCTGCCCGAGCACCTGATCGTGGTGGGCTCCGGTGTCACCGGCGCCGAGTTCGCCAGCGCGTACCTGGCCATGGGGATTCAGGTCACCCTCGTCTCCAGCCGGGACCGGGTCATGCCCCACGAGGACGCCGACGCCGCGATGGCCATCGAGCGGGTCTTCCGCAGCCGGGGCATGAGCATCCTCAACAACTCGCGGGCCGAGGCCGTCCGCCGTATGGGGGACGGCGTCGAGGTGGAGCTCTCCGACGGCCGCAAGGTGCACGGGTCACACGCCCTGATCGCGGTCGGCTCGATTCCCAACACGGCCGACCTCGGCCTCGCCGAGTACGGCGTCGCGCTCGCCCGGGGCGGCTACGTCACGGTCGACCGGGTCTCCCGCACCAACGTGCCCGGCATCTACGCCGCCGGTGACTGCACCGGGGTGCTGCCACTGGCCAGCGTGGCCGCCATGCAGGGCCGCATCGCCATGTGGCACGCGCTCGGCGAGGCGGTCCGCCCGCTGCGGCTGCGTACCGTCGCGGCGAACGTCTTCACCGACCCCGAGCTGGCCACGGTCGGCGTCTCGCAGGACGAGGTGGACGCCGGCAAGGTCCCCGCCCGTCAGGTCATGCTGCCGCTCGCCGGCAACGCCCGGGCGAAGATGGACGAGGTCTCCGACGGCTTCGTCAAGCTCTTCTGCCGGCCCGCCAGCGGCCAGGTGATCGGCGGCGTGGTGGTCGCCCCCAAGGCGAGCGAGCTGATCCTGCCGATCACCATGGCGGTGGAGAACAACCTGACGGTCAACGAGCTGGCCCAGACCATCACGATCTACCCGTCCCTGTCCGGCTCGGTCACCGAGGCGGCTCGTCAGCTGATGCTGCACGAGCTGGAGTGACGGCGCTCAGTCCCAGCAGCACTCCAGACCGCCGGCGCGGTGCGGGTGAGCTGTAGCGCCACGGTGGCGAGCAGCCCGACCTCGATGAGGATCAGCAGGCGCTCGATCAGGCCGAGCAGCATCCGGTCACCGGGATAGGCGGACCAGACCATCGCCGCCGCCAGCGCCACGCTCGCGATCACCAGCCTGCGCAGCCAGCGGCTCGTGGCACCGGCCGGCAGGCGGCCGGCGATCGACCAACCGGCGACCGGCAGGGCGAGGAAGGCCGCGACCGAGGCGTACCGGTGGACGTAGGCCGCGGTGTCCATGGGTAGTCCCGGCTCGTTCGTCGGTACGGCCGCGGCCAGCAGCAGCCCGCCGACCCAGGTGACGAGGAGCACGCCCACCAGGCCTGCCCGCGGTTCGCTCGGTGCCCCGCCGCCCGACGTGGATGGCGTGGCGGACAGGGGCGCGATGAGCAGGGCGGAGGCCACGGCGAGGACGACCATCGCCGCGTCGATGGCGCCGCCCCGGTCCGAGACGGCGTAGTCGCTGATCGTCAGCGACCAGGGATCGAGGCCGTCCACTCCGAGGTGGCCGACCACGGCGAGCAGCGCCGCCAGGGCGATTCCGCCGAGTGCGAGCAGTCCGCTGTTCCGGCTTCCGGGCATGCCTCACCCTGCCGCCGCAGCCACCCGAAGCGGATCCGGGCGGGGCACCGAGATCGATGCCCGGGTCCGCCCCTAGGTGTTGTCCGCCGCGCTCAGGCGACGTTGAGGTGGATGTTGCCGATTCGGGCGACGACATCCAGATGCCCACCCAGTCCGGTGACGTACGCCCGCAGCGTCTCCAGGCTGGTGTGCTCGCCGTTCTCGATCTGGCTGATCCGCGCCTGGGAGAGCCCTGCTGCCTCAGCCAGTTGACTCTGTGTCATTCCGAGTTGCTTGCGGATCTCCGCCAGCTGCGCACCACTGATCGAGGCCAGCATCCGCTCGCGGAGTCGGCTGCGCCGTTCCACGCGGTCCGGATCGTCCCAGTCGGGATCGATTTGCCGGGCCTTCCCCTTGACGTCCCGCCAGTCTCGCGACTCGGTCATCGTCCTGCTTCCTTCAACGCGACGAGATGTTCCTCGAACCGGGCGTCAGCCACCGGTATCGCCACCTCGTACCACCTCTGCCACTGGCCGGACTTGTCGCCGGCCACCAGGAATACAGCTTCCCGGAGCGGGTCGAAGGCAAATATCATTCGGACCTCGGTCGACCCTTGTGAACCCGGTCGCAACTCCTTCATGTTGTGGAATGAACTACCCTTCAGCCGGTCGACCAGCGGCCGGCCGAGGGCCGGTCCGTGTTCCGCCAGGAGATCGATGGCCTCGCTGACGAGGTCTGCGCTCGGCGGATCCGTTGCGCACAGCTTGAGGAACCACGTCTCCACCTCCGGATGCAGCCTGACCTCCCACATAACCTCGAATATAAGTCAAGCTTATAGGAAGGGGGTGGCGGACGCGCTCAGTCGCCGGGGACGTCGGTCGGGCTGGTGGTGCGGGCAGCCAGCAGGCTCATCGCCCAGCCGGCCGCCGCGAACCCCGCCGCCGCCGCTGCGGCGATCAGCGCGAGGCGCCACGCCGAGCCGGTCAGGGCGGCGCCGCCGAGGTGGCCGACAAGCGCGCCGTACGTCGCCCAGCCCAGGGCGGCCATCGACTCGTACAGCAGGAACAGCCGGTACGGGTAGCGGCGCCGGCCGGCCGAGAAGCAGGCCGCCATCCGGCCGCCGGGTACGAAGCGGCAGACCAGGATGACCACCGGACCTGGCCGGCGCAGGCCCCGGGTGAACCGCCCGGCGGCCCGCCGGGCCGCGCCCGGCTCCCCGCGCCGGCTCGCCCGGCGGCCGGCCCGCAGCGTCGCCGCGAGCCGCGAGGAGGGCGCCACCCGGCCGAGCAGGTAGCAGGTCAGATCGCCGGCGAAGACGCCGGCCGCCCCGACCGCGATGGTGACCGGCAGGCTCAGGCCGCCGTAGACGGTCAACGCCCCGGAGGTGATCATGATGGCCTGGGTCGGGATCACCGGAACGAAGGCGTCCGCGATCAGCAGGCCGAGCAGCGCGAGGTACGCCCAGGTCGGTGACGCGACGTCAAGGAGTTCGGGCACGGCTGTCACCTCGCCGGACGGGCCGATCGGATGCTGGAGAGCCTGACGGGTCGCCGGGCGTCACCGGGGGCGACCCTGGCAGGTCGTGACCGTCGACACGGGAGGCCCACCATCGGCAACGATCCGTGGGGTGCGCGGGTGACGGCCCGGCCCGGAAGTCGGGGGAGCGGGGGAGGTCGCCGGATCGGCGTCGGTCGGCGTACCGTTGTCGGCGCGCGGCCCCGTCGGGTCCCCCGTTCTCGACGAGCCGGCCGCCGCGGGCGGCCGGCAGGTCCCGTGCCGGCCGCCCGCCCCTCCTTCCGTGCACCGACCGGCGGAAATCCGGGTGCCGGCCGGTCGCGGCCGGACGTACGCTCGCCGCATGCATGGTGCGGTACGGACCACGACGCCGGGAGACCCCGGCGCGCCGCACTGACACGTTTGTCGACGAGGCCCCGGGGCGATCCGCCCCGGGGCCTCGTGGCGTTCCGGGCACGGGCGCCTCCGGGTCGTACCCCAACCAGGAGCGCGACATGATCGACCACCGTAGGCTCGGCCGTGAGCTGGGCCTCTTCACCTCCGACCCGCTCGCCGGCGCGGGCCTGCCGCTGTGGCTGCCGGCCGGGGCCGCGGCCCGGCACGCCGTCGAGGAGTACGTCCGCGACCTCGAACGCCGGTCCGGTCACCAGCACGTCCTCACCCCTCCGCTGGGCAAGCGGGAACTCTTCGAGCTCTCCGGTCATCTCGGCTACTTCGCCGACGACATGTTCCCGCCGATGCGGCTCTCCGCCGACGACGAGTTCGTGCTGCGGCCGGCGCTCTGCCCGCACCACGCGCTGGTCTACCGGTCGCGCGGCAGGTCCTGGCGGGACCTGCCGCTGCGCGTCGCCGAGCTGGGCGGCATGTACCGGGCCGAGCGCTCCGGCGTGCTCGGCGGGCTGTCCCGGGTACGCGCCATCTCCCTGAACGACGGGCACAACTTCTGCTCGCTGGAGCAGGTCGGCGAGGAGGTGGCGGAGGTCCTGCGGCTGATCCGCGAGGCGCACGCCGCGCTGGGCGTACGGCCGGCCGGGTTCCGGCTGTCGCTGCGCGGCCCGGGGGAGAAGTACGTCGGCGACGACGCCCAGTGGGCGCGGGCCGAGGAGCTGCTCCGCGCGGCGCTCGACGGGATGCCGTACGCCGAGGGGCCGGGCGAGGCGGCCTTCTACGGACCGAAGATCGACATTCAGGTCGTCGACGCGGCCGGCCGGGAGTCGACCCTCTCCACCGTGCAGCTCGACTTCGACAAGCCGGAACGGTTCGACCTGTCCTACGTGGACTCGGGAGGGGCGCGGCGGCGTCCGGTGATGGTGCACCGGAGTCTCGTGGGCAGCATGGAGCGGCTGTTCGCGTACCTGATCGAGGTGCACGAGGGCGCCTTCCCGGCCTGGTACGCGCCGGTGCAGGTGGTGGTCCTGCCGGTCGACGCCGGGCAGGACGGCGCGGCCGACGGGTTCGCCGCCGCCGCGCGGGCGGCCGGGCTGCGGGTCGAGGTGGACCGGGCGGGCTCGCTGGGCGCGCGGGTCCGCGACGCCGCCCGGGCCCGCGTCCCGTATGCGGCGGTGGTCGGGCCACGCGAAGCGGCGGCCGGACGGATCTCGCTGCGGCTGCGTGACGGGCGCGTCCTCGAGCCGATGCCGGCGGCCGAGGCGCTCACCCTCATCGGGAAGGTCGTCGGGGCACGCGCCGTGGGCCTCCTGCCGCCCGCCTGAGCGGTCGCCGGCCGGTCCCCGCCGTGCAAGGCGGGGACCGGTCGGGTCGGTTCGGTGTCCGGTCACGGCGCGGCGACCGCCGGTTCCGGCTCGGCGGCGCTGCCGCGGGTGAACTGGGACCGGTACAGGCGTGCGTAGGCGCCGTCCGCCGCCAGCAGTTCGTCGTGGGTGCCCTGCTCGACGATGCGGCCGTCCTCCATCATCAGGATCAGGTCGGCGTCGCGGATGGTGGAGAGGCGGTGCGCGATGACGAAGCTGGTCCGGTCCGACCGCAGCGCCGCCATCGCCCGCTGGAGCAGCACCTCCGTCCGGGTGTCCACCGAGCTGGTGGCCTCGTCGAGGATCAGCAGGGACGGCTCGGCCAGGAACGCGCGGGCGATGGTGATGAGCTGCTTCTCGCCGGCGCTGACGTTGCTTCCCTCCTCGTCGATCATGGTGTCGTAGCCGTCCGGGAGGCTGCGCACGAACCGGTCCACGAACGTCGCCCGGGCCGCGGCGACGATCTCCTCCTCGGTGGCGTCCGGCCGTCCGTACGCGATGTTGTCCCGGATCGTGCCGGCGAAGAGCCAGGTGTCCTGCAACACCATGCCCACGCGGCCGCGCAGGTCGTCCCGGGTGAGCCGGGTGACGTCCACCCCGTCGAGGGTGATCCGGCCGGCGTCCAGCTCGTAGAAGCGCATGACCAGGTTGACGAGGGTGGTCTTGCCGGCCCCGGTCGGCCCGACGATCGCCACCGTCTGGCCCGGCTCGGCGACCAGCGAGAGGTCCTCGATCAGCGGCTTGTCCGGCGCGTACCGGAAGGCGACGTGCTCGAACTCGACCCGGCCGCGCGGCTCGGTGACCCGGGCCGGGACCGCCGGGTCCGGCGTCTGCTCCTCGGCGTCGAGCAGCGCGAACACCCGCTCGGCGGAGGCGACCCCCGACTGCAGCAGGTTGGCCATCGAGGCAACCTGGGTGAGCGGCTGGGTGAACTGGCGCGAGTACTGGATGAACGCCTGCACGTCGCCGAGGGTCATCGTGCCCGACGCCACCCGGAGGCCGCCGACCACGGCGATCGCCACGTAGCTGAGGTTCCCGATGAACATCATCGCCGGCATGATGATCCCGGAGATGAACTGCGCGCCGAAGCTGGCCCGGAACAGCTCCTCGTTCTTCGCGGCGAAGGCGGCCTGCACCTCGCGCTGTCGCCCGAACACCTTGACCAGTTCGTGCCCGGTGAACGCCTCCTCGACCTGGCCGTTGAGCTCGCCGGTGTGCCGCCACTGCGCGATGAACCTCGGCTGTGACCGCTTGGCGATCTGTTGCGTCACGAGCACCGACAGGGGCACCGCGACCAGCGCGACCAGGGCCAGCAGCGGCGAGATCCAGACCATCATGGCGAGTACGCCGACCACGGTGAGCAGCGAGGTGAGCAGCTGGCTCAGCGTCTGCTGGAGGCTGATCGAGATGTTGTCGATGTCGTTGGTGACCCGGCTGAGCAGCTCGCCGCGGGGCTGCCGGTCGAAGTACGGCAGCGGCAGCCGGTTCAGCTTGGCCTCCACGTCCGCCCGCAGCCGGTGGACCGTCCGCTGCACCACCCCGGTGAGCAGCCACCCCTGCCACCAGGTGAGCAGGGCCGCCGCGACGTACAGGCCCAGCGCCAGCAGCAGCACGCGGGCAAGTGCGGCCTGATCGATGCCGGCGCCGGGCACGACGTCCATCCGGGTGATGATGTCGGCGAAGCTGTCGTTGCCCGCCGCGCGGGCCGCCGCCGCGGCCTCCTCCGTCGTCGTGCCGGGCGCGAGCTGCCGGCCCAGCACCCCGGCGAAGATCACGTCGGTGGCGTGACCGAGCACCTTCGGCCCGACCACCGCCAGTCCGACGCCGAGCACCGCCAGCCCGAGCACCCCGACCAGCTGGACGCGGTGCGGGCGCAGCCGGCCCAGCAGCCGCCGGGCCGACGGCCCGAAGGACATCGACCGCTCGGCGGGCATGCCGGCGCCCATCCACGGCGGTCCGCCGCGCTGGCCGCCGGGTGGCAGCCGCCGCGGGGTCCGCCCGTCACCGGCCGGCTTCTTCTGCTGTACGACGCTCACGCCGTCACCCCCGTGGTCTGCTGGGACGCGACGATCTCGGCGTAGGTGGGACACGTCTCCAGCAGCTCGTCGTGCCGGCCGATCCCGACGACGCCGCCGTCCTCCAACACGACGATCTGATCGGCGTCGACGACCGTGGAGACCCGCTGGGCCACGATCACCACCGCCGCGTCGGCGGTGACCGGCCGCAACGCCGCCCGCAGCCGGGCGTCGGTGCCGAGGTCGAGAGCCGAGAACGAGTCGTCGAACAGGTAGATCTCCGGACGGCGGACCAGCGCCCGCGCGATGGCCAGGCGCTGTCGCTGCCCGCCGGAGACGTTGGTTCCGCCCTGCGCGATCGGCGCGTCCAGCCCGTCCGGCATCGCCTCGACGAAGTCGCGCGCCTGCGCCACCTCCAGCGCCTCCCACAGCTCGGCGTCGCTCGCGTTCGGGTTGCCGTGCCGCAGGTTGCTCGCGATCGTGCCGGTGAACAGGTACGGGCGCTGCGGCACCAGCCCGATCCGCCGCCACAGCTCGTCGGGGGCGAGGTCCCGCACGTCGACGCCGTCGACAAGCACCGCGCCCGAGGTCACGTCGATCAGGCGTGGCACGAGGGCGAGCAGGGTGCTCTTGCCGGCGCCGGTGCTGCCGACCACCGCGGTGGTGGTGCCCGGCGCCACCCGGAACGACACGTCGCGCAGCACCGGCTCGGCCGCGCCCGGGTACTGGAACCGGACGTCGCGCAGCTCCAGCTCGGCCCGGCCCGGCGGCACGGTGACCGGCCGCGCCGGCGGTACGACGGAGGACTCGGTGTCCAGCACCTCCATGACGCGTTCGGCGCAGACCGCCGCCCTCGGCACCATCATCAGCATGAAGGTCGCCATCATGACGGCCATCAGGATCTGCATCAGGTACTGCAGGAACGCGGTGAGCGAGCCGACCTCGATCCCTCCGGCGTCGACCCGCTGGGCGCCGAACCACAGCACCGCGACGCTGGAGACGTTGAGCACCAGCATCACCACCGGGAAGATCAGGGCCGCCAGCCGGCCGGTCCGCAGCGCGGTCGCGGTCAGGTCCGTGTTGGCGGCGGCGAAGCGCCGGGTCTCGTACGGCTCGCGGACGAACGCGCGGACCACGCGGATGCCGGTGATCTGCTCGCGGAGGACACGGTTGACCGTGTCGATGCGGGTCTGCATGAGCCGGAACCCGGGCACCATCCGCCGGATGACCAGCCCCAGGCAGACCGCGAGGAGGGGCACGCTGACGAGCATCAGCCAGGAGAGGCCGACGTCCTCGCGCAGCGCCATCACCACACCGCCGACGCTCATGATCGGTGCCGCGACCAGCATCGTGCAGCTCATCAGCACGAGCATCTGCACCTGCTGCACGTCGTTCGTGTTGCGGGTGATCAAGGACGGAGCGCCGAACCGGGCGACCTCGCGGGCGGAGAACCGGTTGACGTGCGCGAAGACCGCCGCGCGGACGTCCCGGCCGTAGCCGCCGGCGATGCGGGCGCCCAGGTAGACGGCGGCCACCGAGCAGACGATCTGCACCAGGCTGACCGCCAGCATCCAGCCGCCGGTACGCAGGATGTAACCGGTGTCGCCGCGGGCGATGCCGTGGTCGATGATGTCGGCGTTGAGGCTCGGCAGGTACAGCGAGGCGATCGTCCCGACGAACTGGAGGGCCACCACCGCGGCCAGCGGCCGGTGGTAGGGGCGTAGGTACGTCCGTAGCAGCCGGGTCAGCACGTGGGGTCCCCGTCGGCCGTCGCGCCGGGGCCGCCGCCGATGACCGCCAGCAGGAACTCGCGGATCACCGCCGCCTTCGCCGGGTCGGCGTCGACGGGCGTGAGCGGCCGGTCCGACCGCAGCACGGCCTGCAGCGTCTCGACCCGTGCCCGTCCGGCCGCGGTGAGCGTCAGCTTGACGCTGCGCCGGTCGGTGTCGTCGCGCTGCCGCTCGACCAGGCCGTCCCGTTCGAGGGTGTCGACGATGCCGGTGAGGGTGGCCGGCTTGACGAAGCACCGCTCGGCCACGGCGCGGTGGGGCAGCTCGCCGTGCTCGTGCAGGGTCATCAGGGTGACCATCCCGGCCTGGGTGAGACCGTGCTCCTCGGCGAGGAGCCGGTTCCACCGCTGACTGGTGAGGTGCCCGGCCACCACGAGCAGACGCCCGATCGGTACGTCGTGCAGGCGGAACAGGTTCATGGGATTAGGTTAGCCACCTGATAGTCAGGGGCCAAACTAATTTCCCCCCTAGGGTCCCAGCGGATGCGGCCGGGGTGCCGGTTCAGGGCCGCGTGGGGGCTTCTCCCGGTTCTTCCCGCCGCCGGGCCTGCCGAGCATGGACGGACGTCGACACTTCAGGAGGAACCGTGTTCCGTCGCTGTTCGGCCCTTGCCCTCGTACTGGTCGTTCTGCTGGCCGGCGTGGCGCCGCCGGCCCGAGCCGACCCCCGCCCGTCCGGCCTTGCCTGGGGCGCGTGTCCCGACGACCTGCCGAACGTGCCGCCCGACCCGCTCGTGCGGTGCGCCCGGCTGCGTCTGCCGGTGGACTGGTCGCAACCGCGCGGGGCCACCTTCGAACTCGCCGTGGCGCGCCGGGCGGCCCGGGTGCCCGACCGGCGGGTGGGCACGCTGGTCTTCGGCCCGGGTGGTCCGGGTGACTCGGGCGTCGAACGGATCCGCCGGGGGGACCGGTTCAGCGAGGAGCTGCTCGACCGGTTCGACCTGGTCAGCCTCGATCCACGTACGGTCGCCCGCACCGCCGCGCCGGTCTGCGCGCCGGATCCGGCCCTGCGCAGACCGCCGGTGCCGCTCTCCGGTCAGGCCGACTTCGACGCCGTGGTGGCGTACAACCGGGCGCTGTGGGACCGGTGCCGCCCGACCAGCCCGGTCTTCGATCACGCCGACACCTTGAGCACGGTGCGTGACCTGGAGGCGTTGCGCCGTGCCCTGGGCGAGCGGCGGCTGAGCTTCCACGGCAGCTCCTACGGCACGCTGCTGGGTCAGCAGTACGCCGAGCGGTACCCGCACCGGGCGCGGGCCGTCGTGCTGGAGGGCGTGTTCGACCACAGCCTCGACGTACCTTCCTTCGTCCGGACGCAGGCCGTCGCGCTCCAGGACGCGTTCGACGAGTTCGTCAGCTGGTGCGACCGTTCGACCGGGTGCGCCCTGCACGGCAGCGATGTGCGGGCGGTCTGGGCGGGGGTGCTGGCCCGCGCGGACCGCGGTGCGTACGCGCCGCGGACCGCGTTCGACGTGACGGCGGTGGCGCTCGGGCTGCTCGCCCGTCCGCGCTGGCCGGAGCTGGCGGCGGCGGTGCAGGGCATGGCGGCGGGCGCCTCGCCCCCGGCGGTGGACCTGCCGCTGTCGGTGGCCGCCTTCTGCGCCGACTGGCCCGTCGAAGTGCGCGACCACGACGAGTACGCCGCGCTGGTCCGCACGGCGGCAGCCGCCGCTCCGGACGTCCGGTACGGCGCCGGGCTGCTCGCCGTGCACACCTGCCTCGGCTGGCCGGCCCCGGTGCGGAACCCGCCGCATCGGCTGCGTGTGCACACCCGTACGCCGGTGCTGCTGCTCAACGCGCGACACGATCCCCGCACCGGCTACGCCTGGGCGGTGAACGTCGCCGAGCAGTTGGGCCGCCACGGTCGACTGGTCACGTACGACGGTTGGGGGCACGGCACGTACGAGCGCAGTGCCTGCACCGTAGCGGTGGTCGACCGGTACCTCGTGGACCTGACGGTGCCCGCGCCCGGCACCCGCTGTCCGGCGGTCTGACACCTGGCGTCGGTGGACCCGGTGGCGCGGGCGCTCCGGGTCCACCGACGGGCGGCCCGTCAGGGGGCGACCCAGACGGCGGCGGCCGCGGCGAGGAACACCACCTGCAGGGCGGTCCGGGCACCGAGTGGCGTGACCGGGCGGCCGGCGAGGGTGAGCTTCCGCCGGGCCGCCGACACGTTCGCGGGGAACATGGCCAGCAGGAGCACCGCCAGCGCGGCGGCGGCCCACCGGGCGGTGGCCGGGACGAGCAGCGCCACCGCGCCGAGCAGTTCGAGCACCCCGGTGACTGTCACCAGGAACTCGGGCCGGGGCAGCCTGGGCGGCACCATCGCCACGAGGTCGGCCCGGCGTCGCGGAGCGAAGTGGGCCAGACCGGTCAGGACGAACATCAGCGCCAGCCCCACCCGCAGTGCGGGCTGCCAGCCGTCGAGCGCGGCCACTCCGGCCAGGCCGGCCAGCCGGGCCAACCCGGCGCCGGCGAGCAGTGCGATCAGCGGGACCATCGTTATCTCCTCACGGCGAATCTTGCTGGTGTCAAGATTGCCCCCGCCGACGGCATCTTGTCAATGCAAAGATACGATCGGCCGATGACTGGCACACGTGGCTACCATCACGGGGACCTGCGTCGGGTACTGCTCGCCGCCGCCGCAGAGGTGATCGAGGAGTCCGGCCCGGCCGCGCTGAGCCTGCGGGACCTCGCGCGTCGGGCCGGGGTGTCACACGCCGCGCCCGCTCATCACTTCGGCGACAAGGCCGGCCTGCTCACCGCGCTCGCGGTCGAGGGCTTCGACCTGCTCGCCGAGGCGCTGCACGCCGCCGACGGAGGTCTGGTGGAGGCCGGAGTGGCCTACGTGGACTTCGCCGTGCGGCACCGGGCGCACTTCGAGGTGATGTTCCGCCCCGATCTCTACCGGGCGGACGCGCCGGAGGTGGCGGCCGCGCGGGAACGGTCGGGGGCGGCCCTGCGCGCCGGAGTCGCGGACCTCCCGCCGGGCCACGGCACGGCGGGCGACGCCGCCGGGGACGCCCTCGCCGCCTGGTCGATCGTGCACGGCTTCGCCACGCTCTGGAACGCCGGCGCCCTGCCGGCGGAGGTCGGCGACGACCCGGGGACGGCGGCGCGTGGCGTCATCCACCGCCTCTTCGGCCCGCGCTGAGCTGCGGTCACGGCGGGTCTCGTCACGTCAGCGGGGCGGCCGGCCGCCCGTCGTGGAGTCGTCCGGTGCGGTCGCCACGTACTCCCGCATCACCGCCGCCACCTCCCGCAGGAAGCCGGCGGTCGCCGCCGCCTGCTCCGGCGTGAGCCGGGCGACCGCCCGCTCCACGCCGGCCAGCATCGGCCGCAGCGCCTCCAGAACCTCGTCGTACGCCCGGTCGGTGACCTGGAGCGCCACCCGGCGCCGGTCCTGCGGATGGGGCGCCCGCTCGACGTGGCCGGCGCGCACCAGCCGGTCCACCAGGGTGGTGGCCGAGGCCGACCGGATGCCGAGCCGGTTGCCCAACTCCACCGGGCCGAGCGCGTCCGGGCTGGAGACCAGGTGATCGATGGCGGCGGCGTCGGTCGCCCCGATCCCCAGACGGCGGGCCAGGGCACCGCGGGTGTCGCCCGCGGCCCGGATCACCTCGCGCAGCGCGCGGGCGGTCTCGCTCGTCGACGGGGCCTCGCTGTACGGGCCGCGGCGCGCGCCGCGCCTCTCGGAGGTTGACGAGACCTGGTCCACCGGCAAAAACTAGCATCCCATGTAGCTAGAGAAACTAGCGATCGGAGACGGTATGCCGGACCAGGGACGCGCCCGCTGGTGGGGGCTCCTCGCCCTCAGTCTCGGGGTGGCGACGATCATCGTGGACGTCACGATCGTCAACGTCGCGGTTCCCGCGATCATCCGGGACCTCGGCATCACCGCCACCGACGCACAGTGGGTCCAGGAGGCGTACACCCTGGTCTTCGCGTCCCTGCTGCTGGTCGCCGGCCGGTTCGCGGACCGCGCGGGGCGGCGGCGGATGTTCGTCGCCGGCGTGGCGGTCTTCGTCGGCGCCAGTGTGCTCGCCGCGGTGGCCGGATCCGGCGAGGCGCTGATCGGCGCACGGGTCCTCCAGGGGCTCGGCGGCGCGATGATGCTGCCCACCTCGCTGTCCCTGCTCAACGCCACCTTCACCGGCCGGGAGAAGGCCGTCGCCTTCGCGGTCTGGGGCTCCACCATCGGAGGTGCCGCCGCGTTGGGTCCACTGCTCGGCGGCTGGCTGACCACCGAGCTCTCCTGGCGCTGGGCGTTCGGCATCAACATCCCGGTCGGTGTGCTGGTGGCGGCGGCCACGCTGGCACTGGTCCGCGAGTCCCGCGACGGACGCGCCGAGCGCGGTCTCGACTGGTTGGGGCCCCTGCTCTCGGTCGCCGGCATGACCGGGGTCGTCTTCGCGCTCATCGAGGGGCGGACCTACGGCTGGTGGCAGCGGGAGAAACCATTCAGCCTGCTCGGTCTGGACTGGACCGCCGGGATCTCGCCGGTGCCCGTCGCCGGGCTGGCCGGCCTGGCCGCCCTCGCCGTCCTCGTCGCCCACCAGCTGCGCCGTAACCGCGCCGGCCGGCCGGCCCTGCTCGACCTGTCGCTGTTCCGGATCGGCTCGTTCCGCAATGGCGTCACCGCCGCGGCGATCGTCAGCCTGGGCGAGTTCGGCCTGCTCTTCGCCCTGCCGCTCTGGTACCAGAACGTCCTCGGCTACAGCGCCTTCGACACCGGCCTGGCCCTGCTGCCGCTCGCCGTCGGCAGTTTCCTGGCCAGCGGTCTCGGTGCGCCCCTCGTCGGGCGGTGGGGCGCCGCCCGGGTGGTGCAGCTCGGCGTCGCGGCGGAACTCGCCGGCATCGCCGGCCTGGGCCTCGTCGTCGCCCCCGACACCCGCTGGTGGGCGCCGCTCGGATTCCTCTTCGTCTACGGCGTCGGTGTCGGCCTGGCCACCGCCCAGCTCACCGGGGTGTCCCTGCGCGAGGTGCCGGTCCGGCAGAGCGGCCAGGGCTCCGGCGTGCAGAGCACCGCGCGCCAGGTCGGCTCGGCACTGGGCATCGCCGTGCTCGGCACGGTCCTCTTCGCCGGGCTCGGCGGCCTCCTCGGCGACCGGCTCGCCGACCGGACCGACCTCGACCCCGCCCAACGCGAGCAGGTCGTCACCGCGGTCCGGGAGAGTGCCGGCGCGGCCATCGGCGGGCTCGCCGCCGACCCGCGTACCGCCCCGATCGCCGAGGAGGCGAAGGCCGCCTTCTCCGAAGCCACCCGGTACGCGGCCTTCGCCGCCGCCGGCTTCCTGCTGACCGGCCTGATCGCCTGCGCCCGGCTGCCGCGGGACCACCCCCGGCCTGTCGACCCGGCGCCCGAGCCGGAGCCGGCGACGACCCCGGCCGGCTAGGACGGTCACCAGCTCGTCGGCAGGGGCATCCCCTCGGTGTAGCCAGCCGTGCTCTGCACACCCACCAGCGCCCGCTCGTGGAACTCGGCGATGTTGTGCGCCCCGGCGTAGGTGAAGGCGCTGCGAACCCCCGAGATGATCTCGTCGATGAGATCCTCCACACCCGGTCGGTCCGGGTCCAGGTACATGCGCGCCGTCGAGATGCCCTCCTCGAAGATCGCCTTCCGGGCCCGGTCGTACGCCGAGTCGTCGGCGGTCCGGGCGCTGACCGCGCGGGCCGAGGCCATGCCGAAGCTCTCCTTGTAGCGCCGGCCGTCCGCCTCGACGTAGAGGTCGCCCGGCGACTCGTAGGTGCCGGCGAACCACGAGCCGATCATGACGTTCGAGGCGCCGGCGGCCAGCGCGAGCGCGACGTCACGCGGGTGCCGGACCCCGCCGTCGGCCCACACGTGCCGGCCCAGCGCCCGCGCCGCCGCCGCGCAGTCCAGCACCGCCGAGAACTGCGGCCGCCCCACCCCGGTCATCATCCGCGTGGTGCACATCGCCCCCGGTCCCACACCGACCTTGACGATGTCGGCGCCCGCCTCGACGAGGTCGCGTACCCCCTCGGCGGTGACCACGTTGCCGGCCGCGACCGGAACGGACGGGTCGAGCGCGCGCACCGCCCGCAGCGCGGAGATCATCCGCTCCTGGTGGCCGTGCGCGGTGTCCACGACAAGCGTGTCCACCCCGGCCTCCAGCAGGGCCCGGGCCTTGCCGGTGACGTCCCCGTTGATGCCGACCGCCGCGGCGATGCGCAGCCGGCCACGGTCGTCGACCGCCGGCTTGTACAGAGTGGCGCGCAGCGCGCCCTGCCGGGTGAGCACTCCGATCAACCGGCCCTGCGCGTCGACGACGGGCGCCAGCCGGCGGCGGCCGGCGGAGAGCCGGTCGAAGCCGGTACGCGGGTCGGCGTCCGCCGGCACGGTGTGCAGCTCGGTCGACATCACGTGGCGCAGCTGGGCGAACCGGTCCACCCCGACGGTGTCCGCCTCCGTCACCACGCCCACCGGGCGGCCGGCGTCGTCGATCACGATCACCGCGCCGTGCGCCCGCTTGGGCAGCAGGTGGATGGCGTCGCCGACGGTGTCGGTCGGGCCGAGCGTGATCGGGGTGTCGTGCACCAGGTGCCGCTGCTTGACCCAGGCCACGACGTTCGCGACCACCTCGATCGGGATGTCCTGGGGGATGACGGCGATCGCACCGCGCCGGGCGACGGTCTCAGCCATCCGCCGGCCGGCTACCGCGGTCATGTTCGACACCACGATCGGGATGGTGGTACCGGTCCCGTCGTTGCTCGCGAGGTCGACGTCGAGCCGGGACGCGACCTCCGAGCGGGCCGGCGCCATGAAGACGTCGTTGTAGGTCAGGTCGTGCGCGGGGACCGCGCCGTGTAGGAACCGCACCCGGCCATCATGACCGTCCGCCGTGCCCCCCGCCGCCGGAGGGCAAGGAAGGGCCCCTTCTTAACGCCTGCGGTAGTAGAAGGGCCCCTTGTTAACAGGGGCCGTCGCCGGAGGCGGTGCGGAGAGCTACGCCAGCACCAGCGCCGCCGCCAGCGCGGCCATCACCAGCGCGATCACGCCGTCGAGGACCCGCCAGACGGCGGTACGCGCGAGCAGCGGCCCGAGCCGGTACGCGCCCGCGCCCAGCGCCGTGAACCACACGACGCTGGCGGTGGCCGCGCCCACGCCGAACACCCAGCGGTGGGGGTGCTGCTGGGCGACCCCACCGACCAGCAGCACCGTGTCCAGGTAGACGTGCGGGTTGAGATAGGTGAAGGCGAGACAGGCCAGAAGGGTGGTCCGCAGGCGGGCCGGCGGCCGGTCGGTCGGCCGGAGGGCGCCGGGACGTACCGCGCGCCGGGCGGCGAGCGCCGCGTAGCAGAGCAGGAAGGCGGCACCGCCCCAGCGCACGGCGGCGAGCAGCGCGGGCCGGTCCGCCACCAGGGCGCCCATCCCGGCGATGCCGGCGCCGATCAGCAGCGCGTCGGACGCGGCACAGGTGAGCACCACCGGTACGACGTGCTCCCGCCTCAGCCCCTGGCGGAGTACGAACGCGTTCTGGGCTCCGATGGCGACGATCAGGGCGATGGCGAGTGAGAACCCGGCGAGGGCAGAGGTGAGCACCCCTCGACGCTACGGGCGGTCGTTCCTGCGATCCAACTAAAGATTCTGACGATCCGTAAGATTTTCTTATGCTAGACGCCGTCCAGCTCCGTACCCTCGCCGCAGTGGTCGCCGAGGGCAGCTTCGACGCCGCCGCCCGGCTGCTGCACGTCACGCCGTCCGCGGTCAGCCAGCGGATCAAGACCCTGGAGGAGACGGTCGGTCAGGTCCTGGTCCAGCGGCACCGACCCTGCCGGCCGACCGGTGCCGGCGAGCCGCTGCTGCGCCTCGCCGGCCAGCTCGCGCTGCTCGAGCGGGAGGCGCTGGCCGAGGCGCGTGGCCCGCTGACCGGTCGGGGCCGGATCCGGCTGGCGGTGGTGGTGAACGCCGACTCCCTCGGCACCTGGTTCCCCGCCGCGCTGGCCCGGGTGCCGGAACGGCTCGACCTGTCCTTCGACATCCGGCAGGACGACCAGGACCACACGGCGGAGCTGCTCCGCGACGGTTCCGTGACGGCGGCCGTGACGGCCCAGCGGGAGCCGGTGCAGGGCTGCCGGGTGCAGCGGCTCGGCTCGATGCGCTACCTGGCGCTGGCAACTCCCGCGTACGCCGAGCGGTGGTTCCCCGACGGGGTCACACCCGCCGCGACGGCCGAGGCGCCGGCGATGGTGTTCGACCGCAAGGACCGGTCGCAGCACCGCTTCCTGCGGATGGTCACCGGCCGGGAGCTGGACCCACCGGTGCACTACCTCCCGTCCGTGCCGGCGTTCAGCGAGGCGATCCGGCGCGGACTCGGCTGGGGGCTGGTGCCCGAGCAGATCGCCGGCGCCGACCTGGCCGCCGGACACTGCGTCGACCTCGCCCCCGGGCGCTACCTGGACGTCCCGCTGTACTGGCAGCACTGGCGACTGGAGTCGACCGTACTCACGGCGCTGACCGACGCCGTCCGAGCCGTCGCCGCCGAAGCCCTGCGGTAAGGAAGGGCCCCTTGTTAACGCCTGCGGTGGTGAAAGGGACCCTTCTTAACACGTGGCGCGGGTAGGTGGCGCCTCAGGAGATGGTGCAGATCGCGGCGCCGGCCGTGATGACCGCACCCACCTCGGCGGAGAGGCCGCTCACCGTACCCGCCTTGTGCGCGTGCAGCGGCTGCTCCATCTTCATCGCCTCCAGCACCACGACCAGGTCGCCCTCGGCCACCGTGTCCCCGTCCGCGACCGCGATCTTGACGATCGTGCCCTGCATCGGTGAGGCGAGGGCGTCTCCGCTGACCGCGGCGCCGGCCTTGCCCCCACCACCCCTGCGGGAGGGCTTCTTCGCCGCCGGCGACGCGGTGGTCGTACCCCCGCCGAGGCCGGCCGGGAGGGAGACCTCGAGCCGCTTTCCGCCCACCTCGACCACGACGGTCTCGCGCTCGGCCGGGCCCTCGACGGCGCCGGCGGGAGCGGTGAAGGCCGGGACCGTGTTGTCGAACTCGGTCTCGATCCACCTGGTGTGCACGGTGAACGGCTCCGCGGTGAACGCCTCGTCGCGGACCACCAGGCGGTGGAACGGCAGGGCCGTGGCCATGCCGTCGACGACCATCTCGTCCAGCGCGCGGCGGGCCCGCTCGATCGCCTCGGTACGCGTCTCACCGCTGATGATCACCTTGGCGAGCAGCGAGTCGAAGTTGCCGCCGATCACGTCACCGGCGGAGATGCCGGTGTCGACCCGCACGCCGGGACCGGTCGGCAGGCGCAGCGCGGTGATCGTCCCCGGGGCGGGCAGGAAGTTGCGGCCCGGGTCCTCACCGTTGATCCGGAACTCGATGGAGTGCCCGCGCGGCGTCGGGTCCTCGGTGAAGCGCAGCTTCTCGCCGTCCGCGATGCGGAACTGCTCGCGGACCAGGTCGACGCCGGCGGTCTCCTCGGTGACCGGGTGCTCCACCTGGAGGCGGGTGTTGACCTCCAGGAACGAGATCGTGCCGTCGACGCCGACCAGGTACTCGACCGTGCCGGCACCGTGGTAGCCGGCCTCCCGGCAGATCGCCTTGGCGGACTCGTGGATCTGCCGCCGCTGGTCGTCGGTGAGGAACGGCGCCGGGGCCTCCTCGACCAGTTTCTGGTGGCGGCGCTGCAGCGAGCAGTCGCGGGTGCCGACGACCACCACGTTGCCGTGCTGGTCGGCGAGGACCTGGGCCTCGACGTGCCGGGGCTTGTCGAGGTACCGCTCGACGAAGCACTCGCCCCGGCCGAACGCGGCGACCGCCTCCCGGGTGGCCGACTCGAACAGGTGCGGGATCTCCTCCATGGTGCGGGCCACCTTGAGGCCGCGCCCGCCGCCGCCGAAGGCGGCCTTGATGGCGACCGGCAGGCCGTGGTCGACGGCGAAGGCCATCACCTCGTCGGCGTTGCCGACCGGGTCCGGCGTGCCGGGCACCAGGGGTGCCCCGGCGCGCTGCGCGATGTGCCGCGCGGTCACCTTGTCGCCCAGGTCACGGATCGCCTGCGGGGTCGGGCCGATCCAGGTCAGGCCGGCGTCGATGACCGCCTGGGCGAAGTCGGCGTTCTCGGAGAGGAAGCCGTAGCCGGGGTGCACCGCGTCGGCCCCGGACTTCCCGGCGACGTCGATCAGCTTGTCGATGCGCAGGTAGCTGTCGGCCGCGGTGTCACCGCCCAGCGCGTACGCCTCGTCGGCGAGGGTGGCGTGCAGGGCGTCCCGGTCCGAGTCGGCGTAGACGGCGACACTGCTCAGGCCGGCGTCGCGGCAGGCGCGGATGACGCGGACGGCGATCTCGCCGCGGTTGGCGATGAGTACCTTGCGCACCTTGAAGGCTCCTCCCGGGAGGTCGTTGACCGGGAGTGTATCGGCCACTCTGACGGCCCCTAACGATCGCTCAGTGTGGGATGCCGCACTGTCCGGCGCGCCCCGGTCGCGGGCGCGGAGCCGTGCGGTGGAGGTGAAAGGAAGGGGCCCTTGTTAACGCCTGCGGTAGAGAAGGGGCCCCTTGTTAACAACAGAGTCAGTGGACCCGCGCGAGGGTGAGACCGTCGGCGATCGGCAGCATCACGGCCTCCACCCGTACGTCGGCCAGAACCTCGTCGTTGAAGGCGGCGATGGCGCGGTCGTCCGCGTCCCCGGGCGCGATCACCCGGCCGCCGCGCAGCACGTTGTCGACCGCGATCACGCCACCCGGCCGCATCCGGGGGACCAGCTCCGACCAGTAGACCGGGTACCCCGTCTTGTCCGCGTCGATGAAGGCGAAGTCGATGTGGCGCTCGTACGGCAGCTCGCGCAACGTGTCGCCGGCCGGCCCGATCCGCAGCTCGATCCGGTCGTCCACCCCGGCGCGGGCCCAGTACCGACGGGCGACCCCGGTGTACTCCTCGGAGATGTCGAAGCAGGTCAGCCGTCCGCCGGCGGCCAGGCCCCGGCGATCGCCAGCGAAGAGAGCCCGGTGAACGTGCCGACCTCCACCGCGTGCCGCACGCCCAGCAGCTGGGTCAGGAAGGTCAGGAACGCAGCCTGCTCCGGTGCCACCTGCATGCGCGCGTCACGCGGCAGCGCCGCGCGGGTCTCCTCGATCAGGTCGCGCATGACGCCGTCGGGAGGGCGGCCATGAGCGACGAGGTACGCGTGCAGCTCGGGCGTGAGGGGAATCGACTTCGTGGTCACGCTCTGCTCCTCCTGCTTGAGGCGGCGGTCATGCTGGTCGGGACGGCGGTCGTCCTGGTCGAGGCGGCGCTCGTCCTGGTGGGGACGGCGGTCAGGTGAGCGGCTCGACGGTCTGGTTGCCCGGCGCGACCTTCGTCCACAGGTCGGTGATCCGCAGACCGAGCTCGGCCAGGAGGTGGCGCAGCAACGGCAGTGACAGGCCCACCACGGTGCCCGGGTCACCCTCGATGCGCTCGACGAACGGCCCACCCAGCCCGTCGATCGTGAACGCGCCGGCCACCGCCAGCGGTTCGCCCGTGGCCACGTACGCCGCCAGCTCTTCGTCGCTGACGTCGGCGAAATGCACAATCGTCGAGCCGACCGCCTCAGCCCGGCGCCCCGCCTCGACATCGACGAGGCAGTGCCCGCTGTGCAGGATGCCGCTACGCCCCCGCATCCGTTCCCACCGGCGCACCGCATCCGCACCGTCCACCGGCTTGCCGAAGACCTGGCCGTCGAACTCCAGAACCGAGTCACACCCGATCACCAGCGTGCGCTGGTCGTCGGCGGGCCGAAGCCGGGTCAGGACGGCCTGTGCCTTGAGACGCGCCAGCTCCAGGCACAACTCGTCCGCCCGGTCCGTCACGACCAAGGACTCGTCCACGCCACTGACAAGCACGTCCGGCTCGATGCCGGCGGCCTGGAGAGTCTTGCGTCGGGCAGGGCTCGCCGAGGCGAGTACGAGACGGAGCGGCAGAGATTCGGACACGAAGCCGACGCTACCGGTACGGCTCGCACACCGTAGGCCAAGGTGGCGTTGCCGGCGCGGTGGCACTCGGACAGCGGATATACTGATGCCGTCTAGCGTATATAGGGGTGATCATGTCCAAGATCCTCGTAGACGTCGACGATGAAGCCCTCGCTGATGCGGCCGAAGCGTTCGGCACCAAGACCAAGAAGGACACCGTGAACGTCGCCCTGCGAGAGGGAGCATCGCGGCTCCGACGGGCCAAGGCACTGGCCGAACTCGCCCGGCGCGGCGAGGCCGGTGACTTCGATGAACTGCTCGACAAGTCGTCGTACCGGTCGTGAAGCTCGCTGACTACCTCGTCGACACCAGCGCCTTGGTGCGACTTCTCCGGAGCGCTGAGTTGAGGTCCCGCTGGGAGTCGCCCCTTACCGCCGGTCTGCTAGCCGTGTGTCCCCTCACTGAACTCGAGTTCATGTACACAGCGCGCTCGCTCGCCGACCGCCAGCAACTGCAACAGCAGCTCCGGATGGTCTTCGGGTGGGTCCTCATGCCCGAACGTGTCTACGAGAGAGCCGCAGAGATACAGCAGGATTTGACAGAACGCGGGGCGCATCGTTGCGCCGGAGCAGTCGACCTGCTCGTCGCAGCCACTGCCGAATACCATGGCCTGTCGCTGCTGCACTACGACCGCGACTTCGACCAGATAGCCAGGGTGACCGGACAGCCGGCAGCCTGGGTGGCCCGGCCAGGATCGGTTAAGTGACGCTCACTGCCCGAGCACTTGCTCGGGCAGTCGCTTTATCGACTTATACGCGGAGGCGGATCGTCGCTGCGTCGTCGACCTCTTGCGATGGCCCATGCGGCTCCGGCCACCACGATTACACCTAGCGTGACGAGGCCCCGTGTTGTCGCAGCGCTCTCGTTCTTGGATTGCGACTGACTAGACCCTGGCGACGGGGGGGAGCCGTCAGGTGTAGTGGCTTCGAAGCCGAGCGGAGGCAGGTCTGCGGTCAGCGCGGCTACGATGTCGATCACGCCGTAGCCGTACTGGTCATCGCGGCCAGGCGGCCCTTTGTCAATGGCAGTGGAAGTGAGTCGCTTCCCAACTTGCTCCGCTGTTAGGTGCGGGTATCTGGCCCTGACTAAGGCTGCCATCCCCGCGACTATCGCCGTCGAGTTCGAGGTCCCGGTGCTTCGGCGATACTTTCCCTCTATGCTCGTGGTATAGACGTCGACTGCCGGCGCGACGACGTCGATTTGCGGTCCGGCGACGGCTATCGACGCATAGTTGCCGATGTGATCGGTGCCGCCTACGGCAATTACGCCTTCGGCGGAAGCAGGGAAGATTACCCCTTGATCCGTGGGCCGGTTGCCTGCTGCGGCAACGATTACGACGTTGGCTGTTTGTGCAATTCGAATGGCGCGAGAAAGCCGCGATGAGGTGGCCCCGCCACCAGAAATGCTAATAATGTCCGCGCCGTAGGACACAGCGTACTCAATGCCTGCAGCTAGACGGTCTGCCTCGCTTTCATTGGTGGCATCCGACGTCCGTATCGGGAGAATCTTCGCTCGCGGCGCGATACCCAGCGCGCCTAGCCGATTAGGTCGTCCATGGGCGCCGATGATGCCAGCCATCGCGGTGCCGTGGCTGTGAGGATCATGGCGTCCGTCGCCCGAACCGCGGTTAACGAGATCAATCCCGGCCAGTAAGTTATTTCGGAGATCGGGGTGTGGATCCACGCCGGTGTCGGGCACGGCGACGATTACCCCATCGCCTTGGCTATGCTGATGGGCTACCGCCACGTTTAGGTAACTCAAGTGCCACTGGTCAGAACGGATCCTTTCGGCGTCCTCTGGTGCCAGGGACAGTAGGAGCCCGCCGCCACCCAATTGTGTAGCCAATGTCAGAGCGGCTACCATCATCCGCCCAACGCACAGTGTCACCTGGCGAAACCGATTGCAGGGCCGGGATCAATGGGGTCATCGTTTTTTGGGGGTAGGACAATTGGATCCACGCCTCGATCGGTGTCCCACGGATGGTCTGGATCCCACGTGCGAGGCTCGTCCCTCTGCTCACTTGGTCGCGATCGGCTGTTCGATGCTTCCGGACCCTTTGCAATTGAGGAACCGGGAAACGCAACGGTAGGTGGCAGCGCGTTGGTCCCCGGGAATCCTCGCCCTCCACCGGGTCGTGACCCTGCTCCGCCGCTAGGGGCGGTGCCTGCTCCTCCACCCCCAATTACCCCCCCAATCGGATTAATGCGGCGTGGTTGCGTGCTGCCGGAGGCCGGCTGGCCTAAACCGGCACCCGGTAGTCCTCCGATGAGCCCTCCCGGAGGCATTGGGCGAGGGGAAGATGGTTGCCCAGTGTGCGTAGTGCCGGTTGGTCGATCAGAGATTGACCGTCCGAACTTATCCCGGCTCGCATTGCTCGTTGTGCTAGTCCTCGAAGAGTTTGGTAGGGCGCCCGACATCTTAGAATCGGCTGAACCAGATGCTCCAGTGCCGGTGGTGTTGGGCTTGTTCGTCGAAGGGCTGGTGACCACAGTGCCACCCAACGATGGCCCGAGTGGCGAAGCAGGCGGCTTAGGAGTAGGACGGGCTGCTGTTTTCGATCTAGCAAATGGCGGAGGCGGAAATGCGGCCAAGGGCACCGGCATGATCGGAGGGATGATTGGGCTGGAGCTGATCCCTGCGTACGGGTCGACGGAGTCGGGGGCACGGCCGGGCTGCCGAGGTGGTGGGGGTTGGCGGAGAGCCACCTGGGCTTGTTGGAGCTCGCTGCTCAGCCCGTACATGATGCCGCGCGCCTGCACGTTCAGCCGTTCCAGATCCGCATCCGTGACCGGCGGCTCGGAGACCCGGCTCCCGACGATCGCCTTCGGGTCCGCCGCTGTCACCTCGTACGACCGCTTCTGCTGGACCTTCACCGCGTACTCCTCGTGGATCTTCTCGAGGGTGGCGCGGGTGCTTCCGATGGCCTGGGTGGCGGCGGCCAGCGCGGTGTAGTTCGCGGCGGCCGCGTCGTGGGTCCGTCGCACCTGGTCGATCAGCTCGTCCAGCTCACGGATGTACGCCTGGGACGCCGTGTTCGTCTCCGGGGGCCACGCCTCGGCCAGGCCACGGCGGTACGCCTGGAGGCGACCGAGGTGGGCTTGTGCGAGGTCGCAGACCTTGCGCCAGCCGGCGACCTGCCGCCACTGGTTGGTGGTGTCCTGGTCCTTGAGGCAGGCCCACATGCTCGCTACGTCCATCAGGTGCCAGTCGGTGAGGCCGCCGGTCCGGCCGACGCCGGGTTCGTTCACGGCCGCACCACCGGTCCGGGCCCGGTCTCCGCCGGTCCGGCCGACAACCCGGTCGGCTCGGCCGTGATCATCGAGAGGCCGGACGTGTCGCCGAGCGCTGCGGCCGGCCCCGTGGGGTCGGTGAGCACCACGGCCGGACTGGTCGGGACGGCGGGGGTCGGCGTGGCGATTGCGCGCTCGACGTCGGCCACGCGGGCGGACGAGAAGGCGTCGGAGTGTTCGTACTGGTCGGCGACGGTGCCGGCGACGGCGGCCAGGCGGCCGGTCGCGCCACCGACGCCCCAGACCATGTCGGCCGTCGCCTGTTGGGCTTCCCAGTGTGTGCGCAGGAACTGGACGAGCTCGACGAACGCGTCCGCCGGGTTCGGTACGGCGGCGGTCATGTCCTCGGCGATGTACGACAGGTGCGGCGCGTAGTGGCGCTCGACCTCGGTCTGGAGTCTGTCGGCGAACTCACGCAACTGGCGGATGTCGGCCTCGATGCCGCCGTAGCCGCGGAGCCAGGCCGCTGGGCGGTCCTCCTCGGGGATCATGGTCCCTCCCTACCCGTTACCGCACCGTTTCCCTGAGTGAGGTTAGCCGGTGCTGTGCGGGAGTTGCAGCCCCAGCCTGGTGCACAACGGACGGACGTCGACCGCGGCGATGCCACCGACCTGCGCCAACGAGAGAAGCCGATGAAGTTCGGACGCGGGAGGGCGACGCAGCGTAGCCGCGTACGGCGGAGTCAGCGCGGTAGCCCGGAGGCGCGCCAGGCGCCGGACCCGGCGGCGAGGGCCGTCCCGGCGGGGCGGGCGCTGCGCGCCCACGCGGAGACCGGGGCGGGGGCCGGGGCCGCGGCGGGCCGGGTCCGGACCACGATCGCGCCCACGAGCGCGGCCAGTTCCTCGGCGGTCGGCACGCCGCGGACGACCCGGAAGAGGGGCTCTTCGGCAGACATGCCGTCAGGGTACGCGCCGCAATTTGACCTTCGCCGCACAGTGGCGTGCCGACGGTGTGACTGTCGCGCCCGCCGGGTACCGTCTCAGCGATGTCGAACGCGCTTCCCCAACTCGTCGCTGACCGATACCGGCTGATTTCGCCGCTCGGTCAGGGTGGCATGGGTCGGGTGTGGAAGGCGCGCGACGAGGTGCTGCACCGGGACGTGGCGATCAAGGAGTTGGTGCCGCCGCCGAGCCTGACGAACGAGGAACGCCGTGAAATGCGGGAGCGTTCGCTGCGGGAGGCGCGGGCCATCGCCCGGCTCAACCACATCAACGTCGTCCGCATCTTCGACGTGCTGCGCACGGACGGCGACCCGTGGATCGTGATGGAGTACGTGCCGTCGAAGTCCCTCCAGGACACCATCGCGGAGGATGGGCCGGTGTCGCCGGCCCGGGCGGTGGAGATCGGCCTCGGCGTGCTGGGCGCTTTGAAGGCGGCGCACAAGGCGGGCGTCATGCACCGCGACATCAAGCCCGGCAACGTGCTGCTCGGCAGCGACGGCCGGGTGGTCCTGACCGATTTTGGTCTCGCCACCATTCCCGGCGATCCCAACGTGACCCGCACCGGCCTGGTGCTCGGTTCGCCGGCGTACATCGCTCCGGAGCGGGCCCGGGACGGCACCGCCGGGCCGGAGGCCGACCTCTGGTCGCTGGGCGCGACCCTCTACGCGGCGGTGGAGGGCAAGTCGCCGTACGCGCGGCCCTCGGCCATCGCCACCCTCGCCGCGCTGGCCACCGAGCCGCTGCCGCCGCCGAAGAACGCCGGTCCGCTGCGGCCGGTGCTCAACGGACTGCTCCGCAAGGACCCGGAGGAGCGGATCACCGCGGACGTGGCGGAGCGGTTGCTGCGCCGGGCCAGCGGCAAGCGCACGCGGACCATCCCGCTGCTCGACGGCGTACGGCGGCCGGGGCCGAACGGTCCGCGCGTACCGCGTACACCGGTGGTGCCCGCGCCGCGACCGGCGGAGCGGCAGTCCGACAAGCCGGCGACCCCGCCGGCTCCGCGTACCCCCGAGCCGGCGCCCGGTCCCGCGGCGGCGGCCCCGGAGGTCCCGGCGAAGGTGACGTCGGACACGGCCCCGACCGCGAAGGTCGACCGGCCGGCCCCGACGGACGCCGACCGGCCGGAAAAGGTGGACGCGACGCCGACGGCTGCGCCCCGGCCGCAGCCCGACGACACGAAGGTCGAGCCGGCTGCGACGTCCGTCCTGCCGCGCCCGGCGCCCGCCGGGCGCGCGCCGGTCCAGCCGCCCTCCGACGGTACGAAGCGCGACACCACCCGCCGGAACCTGCTGATCGGTGCGGTGGTGGCCGTGCTGCTGCTCGGTCTCGCCATCGCCGTGCCGCTGCTCGCCGACGGCGACGGTGGTGACACCCCGGCTGTCGGCCCGACCGGCGCCGCCCCCTCCTCGGCCGCGGCGCCGACGTCGGCCCCGCCGAGCACGGCCCCGAGCAGCGCCGCCCCGAGCAGCGCCGCGCCGGTGACCCCGTCGGCGGACGCCCTGCCCGCCAACTGGAAGCTGCACGAGGATCCGGCCGGGTTCGCGCTGCCGCTTCCCGAGGGCTGGGTACGCCGGAACGCCGGAGCCAACACGGTCGTCTTCGACGAGCCGAACGGGGTTCGCGAACTGCTCGTCCAGTGGACCGACAGCCCGAAGCCGGACGCGGAGCGGGACTGGAGGCAGCTCGAGCCGGCCCGGAAGAACTACGTCCGCGACTACGAGTTCCTGAGTATCAAGCGGTGTGACTACGGTCTGACGTGCGCCGACTGGGAGTGGCTGGAGACCCGGGACAACACCCGGATCCATGTCCGCAACCGGGGCTTCGCGACCGCCCGCAATCGTGGCTACGCGCTGCGCTGGGAGGTCGCCGAGAAGGACTGGGCGGCGAACCTGCCGAACTTCGACCTGATCATGAAGGGTTTCCGTCCCGACCGTCAGGATTGATCCGCATGACCTTCCGCCGTACGGGGTATCTGACTGCCCACGACGGAAGGAGGTAGGAGATGAGCTACCGACGGAAGGACACCCGCCCCCGGGTGGCACTGTGGATGCTCGTCGCCCTCGGTGACGTCGTCCTGCTCCTCGCCGGCGCCGGCCTGTCGATCCTGGTCGCGCTGCTCACCGTCGTCACCGTCACCGTCGCCGGGGCGGTGTTCTGGCGGCTGTCCCGCCGCGGCTCCCTGACGAGAGCTGACGCGGTGACCCTGCCGGTGGCGGCGCGGCGCCGGGCCTGACGTCAGCGGTCGCCACCGAGGCGACATGCGACGAGCGAGGTAGGCTCCCCGCCCATGGTGGCGATCGACGGGCTGACCGGGTTCTGGGACACGTTGTTCGGGGCGCAACCGGACCCACCCCCACTGCTGGTGCTGCTGACCGGCCTGGCCGCCCTGGCGGTGGTGTCCACCCGGCTGCCGTGGCGGATCGCCCGCAACGCGGTGACCATCGCCCACGAAGGCGGGCACGCCCTGGCGGCCGTGCTGACCGGCCGCCGGCTGCACGGGATCCGGCTGCACTCGGACACCTCCGGCCTGACCCTGTCGGCCGGCCGGCCCTCCGGGCCCGGCATGGTCCTCACCCTGCTCGCCGGTTACGTCGCCCCGCCGCTGGTCGGTCTGGCCGGTGCGTGGATCCTCGGCGGCAACCGGATCACCCTGCTGCTGTGGGTCGCCGTGGCGCTGCTGCTGGCCATGCTGGTCATGATCCGCAACGTGTTCGGGGTGCTGTCACTGCTGGTCACCGGCGGGATCGTGCTCGCCGTCTCCTGGTACGCGTCACCGCAGGTGCAGGCGGCGTTCGCGTACACCGGGGTGTGGTTCCTGCTGCTCGGCGGCGTCCGGCCGGTGGTCGAGCTGCAACGGCTGCGCGCCCGGGGCCGGATGCCCGCCTCCGACGCCGACCAGCTCGCCGGGATCACGCCGTTCCCCGCGTTCTTCTGGGTCTCGGTGTTCGCGCTGGTCAACCTGGCCGTGCTGGTGGTGGGTGGAGTTCTGCTGGCCGGCCCGATCCTGACCGACGCCGGCCTGACCGGCTGACGTGCCGCCGGCCTGACCGGCTGACGTGCCGCCGGACTTGGGCCGGATATCGCGGAAAGCTGGAGTCGCCGGCAACCCGGGACGCCCGCTGATGCGTGTTCCCTGCGACCGCCACGGGGAGGTAGCGCAGGTGCCGGACGTCGACGGGTTCGACGATTTCTACCGCGGCAGCCGGCAGCGGCTGCTCGGGTTCGTCTACGTGCTCACCGGTGACCTCGCCGAGGCGCAGGATGCCGTGCAGGAGGCGTACGTCCGGGCGTGGCAGCGCTGGCCGGCGGTGAGCGGGTACGACGACCCGGAGGCGTGGGTGCGGGTGGTGGCGAGCCGGATCGCGGTCAGCCGGTGGCGCAGCCTGCGCAGCCGTGCCCGCGCGTACCTGCGGCACGGCGCGGTCGAGAGCGTGCCCGGCCCGGGCATCGAGACCGTCGAGGTGGTGGAGGCCCTGCGCCGGCTGCCCGAGGCGCAGCGGATCGCGATCGCGCTGCACTACCTGGTCGGGATGCCCGTCGCGGAGGTCGCCCGGGAGACCGACGCGCCGGTCGGCACCGTCAAGGCCCGGCTCTCCCGCGGCCGGGCCGCGCTGGCCGACCTGCTCGCCGTCGCCGATCTGGAGGAGGCCGCGGATGCGTGACGAGCTGACCTTCGTCGAACGGATGCGGCGCGACCTGGGGGCCGTCCGCTGGGCGGAGCCGGCGGACATCCGGGCCCGGGCGCGTCGCCGCAGCCGCCGGACCGCCCTGCTCGCCGGCGTCGCCGTGCTGACGACGCTCTCGGCGGCGGCCGTCGCGGTGGCCGACCGCGGGTACGGGTCCGCGTCGGAGCCGGCCGCAGCGAGCGCCCCGGTACGGGTGCCGGTCACCGCGGCGAGCACCCCGGCGCCGGCCCCGGTCACCGCAGCGACGAGCAGCCCGGCGCCGGCCCGGGCCACCGCGACGGGCCGGGCCGCGCGCCGGGTCGAGGTTCCGCACGAGGCGCTCGTACAGCAGTCGGACCTGGCCGCACGGACCGGTCTAGGGACCGGTGGGTCCGGGCTCCTTCAGCTCGGTGAGCCCGGGCTGGGCGAACGGGTCGACGTCGGCCTCGGGCTCGACCGGTGCAGCGCGGGCCCGGAGACGACGGCCTGGGTGAGTCGGTCGGTGACGCTGCTGCGCAGGGCGGACGGCGGCGACCGGCGACCCGCGGACGTCCTGGTCACCCAGGACCTGTACCGGCTGCCGGGCGACGAGGCGACCCGGTTCTTCCAGCAGGTACGCAAGCGGCTCGCCGATTGCCGGGAGTGGCGTGAGGTGCGGTCGGCCGAGTACGACGGCACGGCCCTCACGGTCGAGAGCACGCACCGCTGGGAGACGCTGCGGGTGGACTTCGCCGGTGACGAGGCGATGCTGCTGCGCCACTCGGTCTCACCGCTGCGGGACTCGGCGACCGGCGAGGTCTTCGGTGGACCGACGGCACCCGAGCAGCGGGTCGTGTTGCGGGTGGGCGACCTGGTGACGGTGCTCAGCGCGGACACGGTCGGCGATGCGGAACTGGTCCGGATCGCCGAAACGGCGGCCCGTCGCATGTGCGTCGCCGCCAACCCGCCCTGCTGACCCGGCGACATCAGGTGTTAAGAAGGGGCCCCTCCTCTACCGCAGGCGTTAACAAGGGGCCCTTCCTTGCACCTAGAGCGGGATGTTGCCGTGCTTCTTCGGCGGGAGGGTCTCGCGCTTCGTGCGCAGCACCCGCAGGGCCCGGACGATCTGCGCCCGGGTCTCGTGCGGCGGGATCACCGAGTCGACGTACCCGCGCTCGGCGGCGATGTACGGGTTGGCGAGCGTGTCCTCGTACTCGGTGATCAGCTCGGCGCGCCGCGCCGCCGGGTCCTCGGCGGCGGCCAGCTCCTGCCGGTAGAGGATGTTCACCGCGCCCTGGGCGCCCATCACCGCGATCTGCGCGGTCGGCCAGGCGAAGTTCAGGTCCGCGCCGAGGTGCTTGGAGCCCATGACGTCGTACGCCCCGCCGTAGGCCTTGCGGGTGATGACGGTGACCTTCGGGACGGTGGCCTCGGCGTACGCGTAGATGAGCTTCGCACCGCGACGGATGATGCCGTCCCACTCCTGGCCGGTGCCGGGCAGGAAGCCGGGGACGTCCACGAAGGTCAGCACGGGGATGTTGAACGCGTCGCAGGTGCGCACGAACCGGGCCGCCTTCTCGCTGGCGGCGATGTCCAGGGTGCCGGCGAAGTGCATCGGCTGGTTGGCGACCACGCCGACCGGGCGGCCCTCGACGCGGCCGTAGCCGATGATGAGGTTCTGCGCGTACAGCGGCTGGACCTCGAGGAACTCGCCGTCGTCGAGGACGTGCTCGATGACCCGGTGCATGTCGTACGGCTGGTTGGCCGAGTCGGGAATCAGGGTGTCCAGCTCCCGGTCGGAGTCGGAGACGTCGAGGTCGACGGGTGCGTCGTAGACCACCGGCTCGTCCAGGTTGTTCGACGGCAGGTACGACAGCAGCGCCTTGACGTACTCGATCGCGTCCTCCTCGTCGCTGGCGAGGTAGTGCGCGTTGCCGCTGCGGGCGTTGTGGGTGCGGGCACCGCCCAGGTCCTCCATGGCGACGTCCTCGCCGGTGACGGTCTTGATGACGTCCGGACCGGTGATGAACATGTGGGAGGTCTGGTCGACCATCACGGTGAAGTCGGTGACCGCCGGCGAGTAGACGGCGCCGCCCGCGCACGGGCCCATGATGAGCGAGATCTGCGGGATCACCCCGGAGGCGCGTACGTTGCGGAAGAAGATCTCGCCGTAGAGGCCGAGCGAGGCCACGCCCTCCTGGATCCGGGCGCCGCCGGAGTCGTTGATGCCGATGACGGGGCAGCCGATCTTCATGGCCAGGTCCATCACCTTGACGATCTTCTCGCCGAACACCTCGCCGAGGGAGCCGCCGAAGACCGTGAAGTCCTGTGCGAAGACGCAGACCTGCCGGCCGTCGATCGTGCCGTAGCCGGTGATGACGCCGTCACCGTACGGGCGGGTGCGCTCCAGCCCGAAGTTGGTGGACCGGTGCCGGGCCAGCTCGTCCAGCTCGACGAAGGAGCCCTCGTCGAGCAGCAGCTCGATCCGCTCCCGCGCGGTCCTCTTGCCCCTCGCGTGCTGCTTCTCCACGGCGCGCGCCGACCCGGCGTGCACCGCCTCGTCGACCCGACGCTCCAGGTCCGCCAGCTTGCCCGCGGTGCTGTGGATGTTGATCCCGGTCTCGGTAGTCACCCAGGGAATATAACGATGGTTCAGGCCGGCGCGGCTGTGCAGTACGCCTCATCACCGCGTCGCCCGCCGACCCGTAGGCTGGCGGGATGCCGGGCTCGCCGTACACGGATCTGGACCGTCCGCCGCTGTCGGCGACGCGGCTGCGGCGTGCTCTGGTCGCGCCGCACGGCCCGTGGGCCCGGCTGGAGCTGCGCACCGAGACCGGCTCGACAAACGCCGACGTTGCCGGGTACGCCCGCTCCGGCGAACCGGAGGGGCTGGTGGTGATCGCCGAACGGCAGACCGCGGGCCGGGGACGGCGGGGCCGGGCCTGGCAGTCGCCGGCCCGAGCCGGGATCGCGACAAGCGTCCTGCTCCGGCCGGGGGAGGCGGTCGCCGACCGTGGCTGGCCGCCGGCGCCCCAGTCGGCGTACGGGTGGCTGCCGCTGCTCGCCGGCGTGGCGCTGGTGGAGGCGGTGACCCGGCTCGCCGAGTTGGAGGCCACTTTGAAGTGGCCGAACGACCTGCTCGTCGACGAGGCGAAGTGCGGCGGGATCCTCGCCGAGGGGGTGCCGCAAGCGACGCCGGCGACGCCCCCCGGGATCGTCCTCGGCATCGGCCTGAACGTGACCCTGCGCGCCGACGAGCTGCCCCAGAACCCGACCGGCCTGCCGGCCACCTCGCTGCAGCTGGCGGGCGCCGCGGCCACCGACCGGGATCCGCTGGTGCGAGCCCTGCTCCGGTCGCTGGCCGACTGGTACGCCCGCTGGCGGGCCGCCGGCGGCAGCGCCGTCGACAGCGGCCTGCGCGACGCCTACCTGACGAGGTGCGCGACGGTCGGCCGGCAGGTCCGGGCGCTCCTGCCCGGCGGCGGCGAGCTGACCGGCACCGCGACGGGCGTGGACCCCGACGGCCACCTGATCGTGACCACCAGGGAAACCACTTACCACCTCTCCGCCGCCGACATCCTCCACCTCCGCTGACCGCCCTCTCCGCGATCTTGCACTTTGTGCCCCGACAAAGGCTGCGAATGCCGCGAACCGAGGGCCAGAAGTGCAAGATCGCGGAAGCGGAGGACGGCAGGGCCGTGCGGCTAATTACTCCGGGCCTCCGGAACGGATAACGTCTGCCCGTCCTTTTCTCCCGGAGGTGGTCGTGGCGTTTCCTGAGGACGTGCTCACCGAGGACGAGCGCGTCGTGCTGCACCTGCACCCGCACTGGAAGGCCCTGGTACGGCCGGTCGCGGTGCTGGTGCTCGCCGTCGCCGCGGTGGTGGCGGCCGTGGTCCTGCTTCCGTCGGGCGGTGGCGGGTCGGTCGCCCTGGCGGTGGTCGGTGGGCTGGCGCTGGTAGGGGTGCTCTGGTTCGCGTTCTGGCCGTTCCTGGTCTGGCGGACCACCCACTACCTGTTCACCGACGAACGGGTGCTCATCCAGCAGGGCGTGCTCTCGCGGGACCGACGGGACATCCCGCTCACCCGGGTCAACGACCACGCGATGAACCAGCGTTTCGTCGAGCGGCTCTTCGGCTGTGGCACCCTCACGATCGAGTCCGCGGGGGAGCGGGGCCAGTCGGTGCTGCACGACGTCCCGCAGGTCGAGCGCGTCCAAACCACCCTCTACGAGCTGGTGGAGGCCCACCACGACCGGCATTCGCTGGGTGACGCCGAGATGCGCGACATCGTCGCCGACGTCCAGAACGGGAAGCCGCTACGCGAACCGGGCTGAGTCCCGCGGTCGCCTCACCCGTCCGGGTGACCCGGCCGCGCCGTCAGGACCGGCGGGTGCGTCGGGTGCTGGCTTGTAGCTCGGCGGCGAGCTCGGCCTCCAGTTCCCGGTCGAGGGTGAGCCCGGCGTCGAGCGGCACCATGCGGCCCTGGAACGGGGTGGCGCGCGTACGGTCGGTACCCGGTGGTGGCGCGGCCTCTTCCAGCTCGGAGATGGATTCCGCGAGCTCGGCCACCGGGTCCATCTCGGCCATCGTGTCCCACTCGTCGCGGGGGACGGTGGGCCAGGTGTCCGTCGCGTGGGCGGGGGCCGGCTGGAAGACGAACGTCCGGTAGGACCAGAAACGGAACAGCGTGGCGAGCCCGACACCCAGGGTCTTCGCGAGGTTCAGGGCGAGGAGGCTGGTCACCCCGAAGCCGTACTTGGCGACGGCCAGCACGCCCAACTCGATGAGCAGGCCCGCACCGTTGAAAAGGAAGAACAGGGCGTATTCGCGTCGCATCGCCGATTTCGGCCGATCGCGGTACGTCCAGTGACGATTCATCAGATACGACGTGATCGTCGCCACGATTGTGGCAATGACCGTTGCCTTCAGCTGCCCGTCGCGGAAAACGGTGAGTGCCAGGGCATTGAACACCGCGTAATTGATGACGGTGTTGACGCCCCCGACGATGCCGAATTTGAACGCCTCGTGGACGAACTTCTGCCAGCGCTCGGGCAGGAGACGGACAAGACGCATGCGGAACACCTTAGGGCAGTGGACGGGGCCGGAAGGTCCCGGCCGGACGGGATGGGCGGTAGGTCACGCCCCGTGTCGGTCGTGCTTCACTTCCGGAACACTCGGAGTTCCCGCTGCCACGAAGACGAACCGTCGATAGGACCAGAACCGGAAGAGCGTCGCCAGGCCGGTGCCGACGACGTAGCTGGCGATGTTGTCCGCCAGGGGAGTCTGGAAGATCTCCGGCCAGATCCGGCCGAGCCCGTACCGGCTGATCGCCAGGACCGCCACCGTGATGCCGAGGCCGACCCCGTTGAAGAAGAAGAACAGCGCGTACTCGCGGGCGGGATTGGCGCCCCGGCGGTGCCGCCACGTCCAGAACCGGTTCCCGAGGAAGGCGAAGGTCGCGGCCACCACCGTGGAGATGGTCTTGGCGGTCACCTGCTCGACGCCCTGCGCGGCGGTCAGGAAGTTGAAGAACGCGAAGTCGATGATGAAGGCGATCCCGCCCACGGTGGCGAACTTGCTCAGCTCCCGGACGAGATGACCGAACCGGTCGAGCAGGGAGCGGAGCAGACCCGGTCGGGTCTGCCGGGAGCCGGGCTCCCCGATCATCGTCGCGGCCACCTCGCGAGCGTACCGGCTGCGGGCACGCCGTACCGGTAGCAACGGCGAGCGAGGCTGATGCTGACGGCGTGGATGAACGGAGCGTAACCGCGCCGGCGAGGGTCTGGAGCGGGTTCGGCGAAGCTCGGTGGTCGACTCTCGGGATCGGACGGCGAGGGACCGTGCTCGGAGGTTCACCGCAGGATTTGCGTGAAACTGCGCGTGAAAGCGGGTATCAGCTCGTGATGCCGCAGCGTGGCCGTACCTTGTGCAGTTCTTCACAACCAGTCCCACTGACTGGCGACGCAAGCCGGTTTACGCTGAGGCCAATCCCAGGTTTCCACGAAGACGACGCATAGGCGCCGTCAAGACTCGTGCATCCCATAGACCGGTCAGCGTCGACCACAAGGAGATGTGTCATGGTTGCTCCGGCCACTGTTCGGGGTATCGATCAGGCCCCGACGTCCCACCCCAAACTGCTCGCCTGGGTCCGTGAGGTCGCGGAACTGACCACCCCCGACCGGGTCGTGTGGGTTGACGGGTCCGACGAGGAGTGGCGCCGCCTCACCGACGAGCTCGTCGAGGCCGGCACACTGATCCGGCTCAACCCGGAGAAGAAGCCCAACTCGTTCTACGCGCGGACGGACCCGACGGACGTCGCCCGGGTCGAGGAGCGCACCTTCATCTGCTCCGTCGACGAGGCGGACGCCGGTCCCACCAACAACTGGATGGCGCCGGCGGAGATGAAGCGGACGATGACGGAGTTGTACCGCGGCTCCATGCGCGGTCGCACCATGTACGTCATTCCCTTCTGCATGGGGCCGGTCGAGGCCGAGAACCCCATGTTCGGTGTGGAGATCACGGACAGCCCGTACGTGGTCGCCTCCATGCGCATCATGACCCGGATGGGCGCGAAGGTCCTGGCGGCGATGGGCGACGACGCGGACTTCGTGCACGCGCTGCACTCGATCGGCGCGCCGCTCGCACCGGGGCAGCAGGACGTCGCGTGGCCGTGCAACGAGACGAAGTACATCTCGCACTTCCCGGAGACCCGGGAGATCTGGTCCTTCGGCTCCGGCTACGGCGGCAACTCGCTGCTCGGCAAGAAGTGCTACTCGCTGCGTATCGCCAGCGTGATGGGCCGGGACGAGGGCTGGCTCGCCGAGCACATGCTGATCCTCAAGATCACCTCGCCGGAGGGCAAGGTCTACCACATCGCCGGCGCCTTCCCGTCGGCCTGCGGCAAGACCAACCTCGCCATGCTGGAGCCGACGATCCCGGGCTGGAAGGTCGAGACCATCGGGGACGACATCGCCTGGATGCGGTTCGGCCCGGACGGTCGCCTCTACGCCGTCAACCCGGAGTACGGCCTGTTCGGCGTGGCGCCCGGCACCGACTGGAAGACCAACGCCAACGCGATGCGGACGCTGGACCGCGGCAACTCCATCTTCACGAACGTGGCCCTGACCGATGACGGGGACATCTGGTGGGAGGGCATGGGCGAGCCTCCGGCGCACCTGATCGACTGGAAGGGCAACGACTGGACGCCGGAGAGCGACAGCCTCTCCTCCCACGCGAACAGCCGCTTCTGCACCCCGATCACCCAGTGCCCGATCCTCGCCGAGGACTACTACGACCCGAACGGCGTGCCGATCGACGCGATCCTGTTCGGTGGCCGCCGCCGCGACACCATCCCGCTGGTCACCGAGGCGCGCGACTGGGTGCACGGTGTCTACATGGGTGCGACGCTCTCCTCGGAGACCACCGCTGCCGCCTCCGGAGCGGTCGGTGTGGTGCGCCGCGACCCGATGGCCATGCTGCCCTTCATCGGCTACCACGGCGGCGACTACTTCCGGCACTGGATCGAGATGGGCAAGGGCGCCGACGGTGACGAGTCGAAGCTGCCGCGGATCTACTACGTCAACTGGTTCCGCAAGGACGCCGAGGGCAACTTCCTCTGGCCGGGCTTCGGCGAGAACTCGCGGGTCCTGAAGTGGATCATCGAGCGGATCGAGGGCCGCGCCGAGGCCGTCGAGACCCCGATCGGCATGGTCCCCGCCCAGGACGCGCTTGACGTCGAGGGCCTGGACATGACCCCGGAGGACGTCCGGATCGCGCTGAAGGTCGACGCGGACGAGTGGCGCAACGAGCTGCCGCTGGTCACCGAGTGGTTCGAGAAGTTCGGTGACAAGCTGCCCGGCGTCCTCTGGGCCGAGCTGGACGCGCTGCGGGCCCGGCTCGACGCCGAGCCGCAGAAGAAGTAGGTGTGGGTCCCGCCCCGGCGGGGCACCAGCTGATCCCATGAGGACGGCCGCCGAGACCACCGAGGTCCGGCGGCCGTCCGCCGTCCGGGCGCTCACCACGCTGCTTGCCGTGACCGCGGCGGCGACCGTCGTCGTCGAGCTCCTCCATTTCTGGTACGCCCCGGAGCGCGGCGTCGGTCTCGCCGTCCGTACCGGTTGGGCGCTGCTGCGCTCGCTCGGCTTCCTGCTGCTGATCGGTCACGTCCGGCGGGGGCGGACGGTCGCCCGCCCGCTCGGGCTGATCCTCGCGGTGACGACCGTCCTGGCCGTGGGCCGTCTGATCGTGCCCAGGCAGGGCGTCCCCCCACTGCCCGGGCTGCTCGGTTTCGCGCTGCTCACGGTGCTCTGCGCGGCGGTGGTGTGGCTGCTGTACCGCTCGCCGGCGCTGGCCGGGCACCTGGTGCGGCACCGGTCCCGGCTGGTCATCGACCGGACCGGCGTGTCCTGGCGGGAGGTGCCGCCGCGCCGGCCGGAGGCCAACGGTTGGCTGCTCACCGCACGGGTGGCGGCGTTCACCTACAGCCCGCTGATGCTCGTCCCCGCCCTGGTGGCCGGTGGCGCGATCCTCGACGGCCGGCTGGCGGCGATCCCCGCCGTGCTGCTGTGGGTCGGCGCCGGGATCGTCACCAGCTACGCGGTGCTGTTCTGCACGGCGTTCCTGCTGCGCGGCCGGCGCTGGGCCCGTACCGCGTTGGTTGTCGTCACGTTCGGCGTCCTCGCCGTGGACCTGCCGCTGTGCTGGTGGCTGCTGGGTGTCGACGGGCTGGTCCGCGACGGCGGCGCGCTGGTCGCGGCGGCGCTGCTGGCGCTGTACGCCGTGGGGCGCGCCAGCCGGGCGGACCGCGACAGCCGGGCGGACCGCGACAGCCGGTGACCCGGCCGCGACCGACCCGATCGCGCCCTTTGCTCTGCTTCAACCAACGCAACACATCGCGCTCCGTTCCGTTGCGTCCGTTGAAGCAGAGCAAAGGCGGCGGGAGAGTGGTGTCCGTTCCGCCGTGACGTCGTCGGCTGGGCGGGGTCCGGGGTCCGGGGCCGGACGGGACGGCGGATGCGGCGGCGGAGAGGAGTGGGGCGTGACAGCCGGTGCGGTGGACAGCGAAGGCGCAGGCGGCGGCCGGGTGGGTGGAGAACCCGGAGACGACGAGTTCGACGTGGTGGTGGTCGGTGCGGGGCCGGCCGGGTCGGCCGCCGCCATCGCCGCCCGCCGGGCGGGCGCCCGGGTGCTCCTGGTGGACCGGTCCGCCTTTCCGCGGGACAAGGCCTGCGGGGACGGCATCGCCGCGCACGCGCTGGATGTCCTCGGCGAGCTGGGCGTACCGGATGCGGTGGCGGGCTACGCCCCGCTGCCCGCTCTGCGCCTGGTCGGTCCGGGCGGTGGTGCCGTGGCGCGGCGGCTGCCCCGCCCGGCGTACACCGTGCCCCGGAGCGTCTTCGACGCCCGGCTGGTGGCGGCGGCGGTCGCGGCCGGCGCCCAGCTGTGCCGGCACACGGTCCGCCGGGTCGAGGTGCGCACGGGCCGAGTCGTGCTCGACGGGCGGATCGCGGGGCGGGCCGTGGTGGGCGCCGACGGTGCCGGTTCGCTGGTGCGCCGCGCGCTGGGACACCTCCCGAACCCGGACCGTCATCTGGCTCTGGCCATCCGGGGGTACGCGCCGGCGCTGCCCGGCCCGCCGGAGCAACTCATCGTCACGTCGGCGCCGCGCTGGCCGGCGTACGCGTGGTCGTTCCCGATCGGGGACGGTCGGGCGAACGTCGGGTACGGGGAGGTGCTGCGCGGCGAGCCGCTGACCCGGGCGCATCTCGTCGAGCGGCTGGGCGCGCTGCTGCCCGGGACCGATCCCGCCACGGTGACCGATCTTCGGGCGCACCATCTGCCGCTGTCCACGCACCGCCCGGTCCCGGGGCGCGGGCGGATGGTGCTGGCCGGTGACGCGCTCTCGCTGATCAACCCGTTCACCGGTGAGGGGATCTTCTACGCGCTGGTGTCCGGTGCGCTGGCCGGTGCGGCGGCGGCCCGCGCCCCGCAGCACGCCGGCCGGCGGTACGCCGAGGCGCTGCGCCGCCGGCTCGGCGTACACCTGCGGCACAGCTCGGTCGCGGCCTGGCTCGCCCGCCGGCGGCCGGTGGTCGACGCGGCGGTGCGGGCGGCGAGCCGCGACGACCGGGTGTACCGGACGGTGGTCGAGCTGGGACTCGGCGACGGCCGGCTCGACGCCCGTACGCTGGCGATGATCGCCCGCGGTCTCGCCACGCGGGAACGGTATCCGGGGCCCTGAGGCCTCGCCCCGGTCGCTACCCTGACAGGTGATGACTCTGCGGAACCTTGTCTATTCGGTGTACGAGCGCCGGCTCACGGCGAAACTGGCCGGCAAGCCGGTGCCCCGGCACGTCGGCGTGATGTGCGACGGCAACCGCAGGTGGGCCAGGGAGATGGGTTTCGTCGACCCGAACGACGGCCATCGCGTCGGCGCCGAGCGGATCAAGGAGTTGCTGCGCTGGTGCGACGCGGCCGGCGTGGGGCACGTGACGCTCTGGCTGCTCTCCACCGACAACCTGTCGCGCCCGGCGGCGCAGCTCAACCCGTTGCTGCAGATCATCGAGGACCTGACCACCGAGCTGGCCGAGGAGGGCAACCCCTGGCGGCTGCGCATGGTCGGCGCGCTCGACGTCCTGCCGGCGCATCACGCGGCGGCGCTGAAGGCGGCCGAGGAGCGCACGCGCGATCGTGCCGGCGGCGCACAGGTCAACATCGCGGTGGGGTACGGCGGGCGCCGGGAGATCATCGACGCGGTGCGCTCGCTGCTGCACGAGCACGCCAAGGCCGGCACCACGATCGAGCAGCTGGCCGAGGTGCTCGACGTCGACGACATCGCGGAGCACCTCTACACCCGCGGCCTGCCCGACCCCGACCTGATCATCCGCACCAGCGGCGAGCAGCGGATGTCCGGCTTCATGCTCTGGCAGTCCGCGCACTCCGAGTTCTACTTCTGCGAACTCAACTGGCCGGATTTCCGTCGGGTCGACTTCCTCCGCGCGCTGCGCTCGTACGCCAACCGGCAGCGCCGCTACGGCGCCTGACGCCGGCCGCCACGGCGGCGTCGGTGTCAGGTGAGCCGGCGGGCCGCGTCGGTGAGGAAGTCGCCGAGCGCGGCCGGCGAATCGATCGTGAGGTCGGCGGCGTCGGCGACCTCCTGGCCGGTCTCCGGGTTGGCGACGGCGACGCAGACGCCGAAGAAGTGCGGATCCGCGTCCGCCCGGGCCCGAAGGGCCGCGAAGGCCTTGATGTCCGAGACGTCGTCGCCGAAGTACCAGGCGCCCTCCGCGTCCCGGACCACCTCGTCGATGACCATGCCCTTGTCCCGGTCGACCGGGGGCTTCAGCTCCAGCACCATCCGCCCGGCCTGGACCCGCAGGCCGAGCTGCTCGGCGCGGGCCCGGCCCCATTCCTCGATCGCCGGGCCGAGTTGCGGCGCGGTCCGCCAGTGCAGCGCCACCGAGAGCCGCTTGTACTCCACAAGCGTGCCCGCGGGCAGCTCGGCGCGGGCCTGGTCGGCGAGGTCCGCCATGGTCGGCACCCAGGGCAGCGCCGCCGGCTCGGTGACGGTCTCACCGCCGGAGTGGCTGTGTTCCAGGCCGTACAGGCCGTAGAGATCGATGCCGGCGAGCCCGCCGAGGTGGTCGCGGAGGAACTCGACCGGGCGCGCGGAGACGATCGCGATCCGGCGGACGACGGGGGCGAGCGCCTCGATGGCGGCGAGCACCTTCGGCGCGGGCTGCACCGCCGTCGGATCGTCGTCGACCGGCGCGAGGGTGCCGTCGAAGTCGAAGAAGAGGACTGTTCCGGCCGCCCGGGCGGCGGTCGCGCGCCAGGCCAGGTCGGCGTTCAACGGGGTCTTCGGCTGCTGCTTGCCCAGATTCAACGGCGGCACGCGCGACAGCGTACCCCGGGTGGAGTGGCTCATTCCCGGCCGTGCGGAACCCCTCCACCCGGCCTCGAGACGGTGCGACCCGCGGGCCGGCCAGTCGCGCTCAGCGTTCGGCAGCTCCCCGTCCCCGGCGCCCGAACGGAACGACGGCGGCCTCCTGGCCGTGGCTGAGCAGGTACCCCTCCACGAATCCGCTGTTCCGGTCGCCGGCGCTGGTCTCGATCTCGTTGAGCCGGGCCACCAGGAACTCGGTGAGCGCGCTGACCCGGTCGTTGAGCCGGTCGTGCAGATCGGCGAGCACGGCCAGGATGATTGCGGTGCCGGCGGCGGTGAGGGCGAGGAGGTTGACGAGCACCGGAAGCTGCCCGCCGTTCACCACCAGGGTCACCGCGTTCCCGGTCACGCACAGTGTCAAGGACACGGTGGCGACCATGACTGCCAACCACTTCAGGGTCATGGACAGACCCCTCCTTCTGTCCCGCAGGGCTGGGTTCGGCCTTGTCCCGTCCCCCCGCCGACGACGAGCCCAAGCAGTACGAATACGGACGCTAGCGTGCCGATCCGAGCCCGGGAGCGAAACGAATGAGTCTGACCTGCCGTTCTTTCGCCATCTGAGGAACTACCCGGCTTGTTTACCTCGCTTTCGGACATCGACCGGGAGAGTCGGGCGGTATGCGAGATAGCGGATGGTTTCGCGGATGTGGAACTTCTCCGCGTCCGACACGTTGGGGTCCACCAGCCGGCGCAGCAGCGCCTCCACGTCCGGATCCATCGGCGGTGGGTTCGGAGCGCTGCGCGGCGTGGTCCGCCGGTCCCAGCCCAGCGCCGCGAACGCGGCCGCCGGGTTGAGACCCAGGCCCTCGCAGAACGCCACGACGCGCTCGGCCTCCGGGTCGCTGGCCCAGTCGCCACGGACCCACCGGTTGATCGTCTGCCTGGAGACTCCGGTGCGTCGGGAGACCTCGGTGCCGCTCCACGCCCGGGTGGCCCGTGCCTCGTCGAGCGCGCGGCGGACGAAGGTGGCGAAGGCGATCTTCCGTGCGTTGGCCGTCTCGGTCACCTGGTGACCGTACGACCATCCGGCCGCCGCCGGACGGCCTGGCACGCGGCTGTCACGCGAACGTGACGGCCGTTTCACATTCCCGGTAAACGATCCGGGTCCGCTTCTGAGGGGTGTCACCTGGGCAGAATAGATAAACTTAGGTGCGGGGGTAATCAGACGAAAAGCTGATACTGTCACGTCCATGGGACACTCTACGGTGTGTCACGTGCAGGAGACGATGAGTGCTCATATGCGTGACATCTCCGGCACGAGGGGGACGCGGTGACCGAACTCGCCACCCGGGCGCAGGCCTTCGCCCTGATCGCCGACGGCGTCGCCGCCGGACTGAGCGCGCCATGGCGCCTCTATCTGGCCCGCGGCTGCCGTTACCTCTCCCTCAGTGTCGGTGACCGGGCGGAGTGGAACGCCTGGCGTACCCATCTCGGCTGCCCCGAGCTCAGCGTCCGCGTCTACGACGCAGGCGGCGAGATCCGCCGTGCCTCGGTGGCCGAGGTCGTCCTGGACGGGTGCCGGATCAGCGTCGAGCTGGTCGAGGAGGTCAGCACGGAGGACCTCGACCGGCTCCTCGTCGTCGATCCCACCCCGGTCGAGCCGGAGGAACGATGAGCACACACGCACGGCGGTCCGGAGCGGCCGGATGAGTCCATTCCTCGCCGTCTTCCTCGTCCTCGTCCTGGCCGCCACCAGCTACGCCGCCGGCCGCCTGCACGGTCAGCTCAGCTACCGGATCGGCTACCGCTTCGGCTACCGGCAGGGCTACTTCGACGGTGACCGTGGGGCCTGGAACCGGCGCCGCCGGGACGCTCAGGCGGCGATCGCCTCCGCACTCGCCGGCCCGCCCCCGGCGGGTGCCGCGAGCCGTACCCGGGTCACCGGCACGGTGGTCCGCCCCGGCACCACGTACACCGGTTCCGCCGCCGCCCCGGTCACCGGACGGCAGCCGACCGGCGCGCTGGTGCGGCGGACCGGTTGAGCCCGGCCGGCGGGGACCCGAGACCCGCCGGCCGGTACGTGATGGCGCGGTGCGTCGTCCGCGGCGGACACGCACCGTCGGGGCCAGGTCAGACCGGTGACGTTGGTCCCGCCGGCCGGGATGCGCGCAGGGGGTATGCATCCCGGCCGGCCCGCCGCCACGCCCGGCCACCGGTCACGTACCCCGGACGTGGAAGATCCACGTCCGCCCTCTAGCCGGGAGGGGCCGGCGCCGCTAGCGTCTAGGCATGGCACGGGGTTGTCCCGGGCCAGCCGGCAAGCCCGGTCTGCGACCTCGCGCACGGGGCCCGCATCCGACCCCGTGTCCCCCGGGCACCGGAGGAGGCGGAACGCGGGTGGCGGGTGCCCATCCGCCGGAGCAGGCCTGTGACGACTCGCCGTACGCCCGCCGGTGCCGATCAAACCCCGGCCGCGACTGCCACGACCCGCCGCACCAGCCGGAGCCGCCGCGCGGCGGCCTCGTCCCCCGGCGCCGAGGAGCCCCGACCAGCCGGCCAGGCGTTCGTCCTGGACACGTCGGTGCTCCTCGCCGACCCGGCGGCGTTCCACCGGTTCGCCGAGCACGAGGTGGTGCTCCCGCTGGTGGTCATCTCCGAGCTCGAAGGCAAGCGACACCATCCGGAGCTGGGCTGGTTCGCGCGCCAGTCGCTGCGGCTCCTGGACGAGCTGCGGGTGCGGCACGGCCGGCTGGACCGGCCGGTGCCCGCCAACGACCACGGTGGCACGCTGCGCGTCGAGCTGAACCACACCGACGACGGGGTGCTGCCGCCCGGCTTCCGCACCGAGTCGAACGACGCCCGGATCCTCTCGGTGGCCCTGAACCTCGCCGCCGAGGGCCGGGAGGTCACGCTCGTCAGCAAGGACATGCCGCTGCGGGTCAAGGCGGCCTCCGTGGGCCTGCGGGCCGACGAGTACCGGCACGGTCAGGCCACCGACCCGACCTGGACCGGCATGTCCGAGCTCGACCTGAGCGAGGAGCAGATCGGCCGGCTGTACGCCGGTGAGACGCTGGACGTGGACGCCGCCGCCGGCCTGCCCTGCCACACCGGTCTGGTGCTGCACTCGACCCGGGGCTCGGCGCTCGGCCGCGTCCTGCCCGACAAGACCGTCCGGCTGGTGCGGGGCGACCGTGAGGCGTTCGGCGTGCACGGCCGCTCCGCCGAGCAGCGGATCGCCCTCGACCTGCTGCTGGACGACACCGTGGGCATCGTCTCGCTCGGTGGCCGGGCGGGCACCGGCAAGTCCGCCCTGGCGCTCTGCGCCGGGCTGGAGGCGGTGATGGAGCGTCGCCGGCACCGGAAGGTCGTCGTGTTCCGCCCCCTGTACGCCGTCGGTGGGCAGGAACTGGGCTACCTGCCCGGGTCCGAGTCGGAGAAGATGTCGCCCTGGGCGCAGGCGGTGTTCGACACCCTCGGCGCGGTGATCCACGAGAACGTCCTCGAGGAGGTCACCTCCCGCGGTCTGCTCGAGGTGCTGCCGCTGACCCACATCCGGGGGCGCAGCCTGCACGACGCCTTCGTCATCGTCGACGAGGCGCAGTCGCTGGAGCGTGGCGTGCTGCTGACCGTGCTGTCCCGGATCGGTCAGGGTTCGCGCGTCGTGCTCACCCATGACGTGGCGCAGCGGGACAACCTCCGGGTCGGGCGGCATGACGGCGTGACGGCGGTGATCGAGGCGTTGAAGGGCCATCCGCTCTTCGCGCACGTGACGCTCACCCGGTCGGAGCGGTCGCCGATCGCCGCGATGGTGACGGATCTTCTTGAGGACAATGCCATCTGACGCCCGTTTTCACCCGATGGATACATATTCTAGGTGTGGTGCAGATCACAATTGCCCTCCACCATTTCCCATCAGCCTCACTGTGCGCGATCGTGTCCCACGAGCGCTCGCGCACCAAGAAGATCGCCGGTGATCGTTCGTCCCAGTTCGGAGGACGGCGCCGGCGACACCGGGTGCGCCGGTGGCGACCCCCGTGGTCGGGGCGCTCACGGCGCGGCTACCACCCACCCCGGGTGCGCACCGCGCCGTGTCCTTGCCCCCGACGAAGGGACACTTCGTGAGTCGGCTGTGGAGCCGGTTGGGTGCCCGTACGGCCGCTGTCGCGCTGCTCTCCGTGGGCGTCGCCGGCGGCTTCTACCTTGGCGACGACCGGGATCAGGGCCAGCACGCGCAGGTCGGCGTCGCGGTCGAGCAGGCCGGGCAGCAGGTCCGGCCGGTGCACTCCGCGAAGGAGCGGGCGGCCGAGTACCAGGCGAAGCTGCGAGCCGCCGCGGCCGCCGAGGCCGCCGCCGAGCGTAAGCGCCGGGCCGAGGCCGCCGCGGCGTCGCGCAAGAAGGCCCGCGAGGCGGCCGCCAAGGCCGCCGAGGCGACGGCCGCCAAGGAGAGCAAGCCGTACGACGGACCGATCCCGTCGTCCTGCGAGGAGTACAGCGGCAACCGGGAGACCGGCTGCGCGTTGATGATCGACGCGGGCTTCGAGATCGACCAGTTCCCCTGCCTGGACAAGCTCTGGACGAAGGAGAGCGGCTGGAACCACAAGGCCCGCAACTCCTCGTCGGGCGCGTACGGGATCCCGCAGGCCCTGCCCGGCAGCAAGATGGGTTCGGTCGCCGACGACTGGCAGACCAACCCGGCCACCCAGATCAAGTGGGGCCTCGGCTACATCAAGGGCCGGTACGGCACCCCGTGCAAGGCCTGGGCGCACTCCCAGGACGTGGGCTGGTACTGATCGACGGTCGGCGGCGGGGTGTGCTCGATCACACCCCGCCGCCGCCGTGTCGGCCCCCGGGTCCCCGCCCGGGTGGCGGCATTCGCCGTCACCTGATAGCTGTTGACAGGTGAGCCTCCTGCCGGGAAGCGGCGACCCCAACCGGTTCGGCACCGAAGCGTTCTACGCGGCGCTCGGCCGGGCCTTCGTCGCCATGTGCGCGGTGGTGCCGTTCCTGTTCCTCATCGAGGCCGCCGACCAGGGTCTGGCGCTCGCGCTCGACCCGACCGCCGGCATCATCCCGAAACGGATCGAGGGCCTCGACGGGATCTTCTTCTCGCCGTTCCTGCACCACGGCTTCGACCACCTCTACAGCAACAGCATCCCGCTGATCCTGCTCGGCACCTTCGTGCTCGCGGCGGGTGCCCGCCGCTTCCTCTGGTCCACGCTGATCATCGTGCTGGTCAGCGGTCTCGGCGTCTTCTTCACCGGCTCACCCAACTCGGTGGTGGTCGGCGCGAGCGGCGTCATCTTCGGCTACCTGGGGATCCTGCTCACCCGGGGGATCGTCGAGCGGAGCTGGTGGAACTTCGCGGTCTTCCTGCTCGTCGGCCTGCTCTACGGCTGGCAGCTCGTCGGCATCCTCCCGACCGACGAGCAGATCTCCTGGCAGGGCCACCTCTTCGGGCTGCTGGGTGGGATCGTCGCCGCGATCATCTTCCGCCGGCGCCGGCCCGACGTCGGCGGCCCGTACCACTCGGAGTCGACGCTCTCCCTCCCCTGACCTGGGCCGACCCCACGACCGTGATCCGTGGGACGTCCTTGCCCGGCCGCGCCGTCGCCTCTACCGTCGGGAATCAGCACCCGTTGATCCGTGAGCGGAAAGCGACGGTACGCCCATGCGCGAGGTCGATGTCGCGGTGATCGGGGCCGGCCCCACCGGCCTCTTCGCGGCGTACTACGCCGGATTCCGAGGGCTCTCGGTGGCGGTGGTGGACGCGCTGCCCGAACCCGGCGGCCAGATCACGGCGATGTACCCGGAGAAGCTGATCCACGACGTCGCCGGGTTCCCCTCGATCAAAGGCCGGGACCTGGTCGCCAACCTGGTCGCCCAGGCCGCCCCCTTCGACCCGCTCTACCTGCTCGGCACCCGGGCGGAGAAGCTCTCGTACGCCGACGGCCGGCCGCTGCTCGGCCTCGCCGGGGGCGAGCAACTGGCCTGCGGGGCCGTGCTGATCACCGGCGGGCTGGGCAGCTTCACGCCCCGCCCGCTGCCGGTCGCGGACCACTTCGTCGGCGCGGGCATCGTCTACTTCGTACCGCAGCCGGCCGAGCTGGCCGGCCGGGACGTCCTCATCGTCGGCGGCGGCGATTCCGCCTTCGACTGGGCCCTCACGCTCCAGCCGCTGGCCCGCTCGGTGACCCTGGTGCACCGGCGGGAGAAGTTCCGGGCGCACGCCGCCACCGTCGCCCGTGTCCTGGCCCTGCCCGTGCGGGTGATCGTGAACGCCGAGGTGACGAAGCTGCACGGCGACGCCACGGTGACCGGCGCCGAGATCACCGTACGGGGCGGCGCGGCCGAGCTGCTGCCGGTCGACACGGTCGTCGCGGCGCTCGGCTTCACCGCCGACCTCGGCCCCCTGGCCGAGTGGGGGCTGCGCCTGGACCGCCGGCACATCGTCGTCGACAGCACGATGGGGACCAACCTGCCGCGGGTCTTCGCCGCCGGGGACATCACCGAGTACCCGGGCAAGGTCCGGTTGATCGCGACCGGCTTCGGGGAGGCCGCCACGGCCGTCAACAACGCGGCCGTGGCCATCGACCCGACGGCGCACCTGTTCCCGGGGCACTCCTCCGACGGGACCTGATCTTCGCCGGGTCGTGGCCGCATCGAGATCCGGCGCTGCGACCGTACGACGATGGATGCTCGTGCGCGCGACGGGGCGTCGGCGGCGCTGGCCTGGCTGGGCCACCCGGCGACGGTGCTCGCGCTGGTGGTCCTCGTCGTCAACGATCACCTGCTGAAGCCGGCGATCCCCGGCCCGGTGACCGGCAAGCTCAGCGACGTCGCCGGCCTGGTGCTCGCACCGCCCCTGGTCGCGGTGCTGCTCACGCTGCTGGCGCCGCGCCTGCCGGTGCGGGCCGCCGCCGCGGTCGGGCTGGTGTCGGTGGGTGCCGGCTTCGCGCTGGTCAAAGCAAGTGGGTACGCCGCCGAGGTGGCCTCCGCGGCGTGGACCGCGCTCGCCGGCCCGTCCCTGGTCCGGGCGGACCCGACCGACCTGCTCACCCTGCCGGCGCTCGGGCTGGCCTGGTGGAGTTGGACGCGGGCCCACCGTCGGCCGGTAGGGGTGCGGGCGGTGCGGGTCGTCCGGCTCGTCGTCCTGCTCCCGTCGGCGATGCTGGCGGTCGCCGCCACGAGTGCCGTCCACTACCCGTACGCGCTGGGAGCGTCGGCGCTGGACGGCCGGCCGGCCATCTCGATCGACGCCGGATGTTGCGACAGCTGGCCGGAGACGCCCGCCGCGGGGCGGTGGTGGGTCGGCGATGCCGGAGCCGGCTCCTGGCGTCTCGCCGACAAGAGCGAGACGGCGCGCCTGAACGACGCGGAGCCGCCCCGGTGCACCCCGGAGGGTGACCGCTGCTACCGGGTGGTGGCCGGCCACCTCCGGGTGGAGGAGAGCGACGACAAAGGGCGGTCCTGGCGGACGGCGTGGGAGATCTCGGATGCGCAGCGGGAGCCGCTCGCCCGCCGGTACCCCGACCCCGGGGACCCGGACCGGCACTTCTCCTCGCGCGATCCGGTCGTGTTCGCCACCGACGGCGGGCACAGCGTGATCGTCGCCAACGGCCGGGACGGTTTCGCGATCCGGCATCCGGACGGCCGGTGGGAGCGCGCCGGCTGGTTCGGCCTCGAAACCCACGACGAGTTCCCGGGACGGCACGGGGGCGCGCCGCCCGAGCTCGGTGGGAGCGACCCGACCGAGCGCGGCACCGACGTCCTGCTCGCCCTGGCCCTGGCACTGACCCTGGGCAGCGGGGTGCTGGTCGTGGCCGTGCACCTCGCGGTTCGCCGCTCCGGCGGTAGCTGGGTGTGGGGGGTGACGGCGGCGCTGGCCGGGACGGCGATGGCCGGCATGCTCGCCCTGGCGTGGGACCGGACCGACGATCTGAGCGTGCCGGGGGTGGTGGTGATCTTTGTGCTGCCGCTCGCTGCGCTGATCGTCAGCGGAATGCTCCTCGTCGCCGGGATCCGCAAGCGGGGCCCGGACGGCCGGCAGCGGGGCTGGGACGGCTGGTGGAGTGAGATGTTCCGCGCCGTCCTGGTCACCGTGGTGCTCGCCGGCCTGCCGCTCACCGGCTGGCTTTACGCCGTGCCGCCCCGTACGTGGATGGCGGTCACGTTGGCGGTGCTGGCGACCCTGCCGGGCCTCTGGCTGGCCCGCCGGGCGGCCCGGCTGGCGGATCCCGCGCTCACCCCGCCCGCGGACCCGCCGTACCCGTCGGTGCCGTCCGGTCCGCCGTCGCCGTCGGGCGAGCGGTGACGTGTTAGGAAGGGACCCTTTTACTACCCCAGGCGTTAACAAGGGGCCCTTCCTTACCGGCGGGCGGCGACGAGGACGGCGATCAGCGTCAGTGCCGCGCCGAGCAGCGTGGTCGCGTCCGGGTGGGACGCGGCGGTCGGCAGGACCAGGTCCAGCAGGACGGCACCGACCACCTGCCCGGCGATGCTGGCCAGGCCGAGCAGCAGGACGCCGGTGAACCGCACGATGGCGGCGGCGACCGCGATGAAGACGATTCCGATCAGCCCGCCCAGGTAGAGCCACGGCTCGGCCGGCGGCGAACCGGCGGGCAACCCGCGTACCGCGAGGTCGACCGCGAACACGACAAGCAGGGCCAGCGTGCCCACCGTGAAGTTGACGAGCGTCGCGGTCAGCGGGCTGCCGGTCGCCCGCCCGACCAGCCCGTTGACGGCCTGTTGCCAGGCGATGGCCACTCCGGCGAGCAGCGGGAGCAGGGCCAGCGCCAGCGCTTCCGGGTCGCCGAGCCGGTCGCCGACCGCCAGCACCACGGCGACCACGGTGAGGGCCGCACCGGCCAGGCGCCGGGCGGTAAGCGGTTGGCGCCCGGTCGGTCCGATGCCGGCCCGGTCGACCGCGAGGCTGCTGCCCGACTGGCCGGCGACCACGGCCACCGTGAAGACGGCGACGCCGAGGGTGCCGATGGTGAGGCCCTGGGTCGCCACGAGGAAGGCGCCGCAGACCCCGCCGAGGCACTGCCAGGGGCGCAGCGTGCCGGCCGCGAGCGCGCGCCGCAGGGCGGCGAGTCCCCGCCGTCCGCGCGGGGTGGCGGGGACCAGCACCAGCAGCACCAGCAGACCGCCGCCGAACGAGACCACCGCGGCGGCGATCCCGTCGGCCAGGCGTACGCCCAACTCGCCGTTGATCCGGGACTGCACGGCCACGGCGACGCCCGAGGCGGTCGCGAGGACCACACCGGTGAGCCGGTGGGTCGCCGACGGGGTCGGCCGGGCCATCGTCCCGGCGGAGCTCACTCCTGCTCGGCGAGGGGGCGGCCGTCGAAGTCCACCGCCGAGTAGAGCGCCAGCTTCTCCAGCCGGTGGTACGAGTCGATCACCCGGATGGTGCCGCTCTTGGAGCGCATGACGATCGACTGGGTGTACGCCCCGCCGGCCTTGTACCGCACGCCCCGCAGCAGGTCACCGGAGGTGACCCCGGTGGCGACGAAGAAGCAGTTGTCCCCGGTCACCAGGTCGTCGGTGCTGAGCACCCGGTCCAGGTCGTGGCCGGCGGCGAGGGCCTTCTCCCGCTCCTCGTCGTCACGCGGCCAGAGCTTCGCCTGCATCACGCCGCCCATGCACTTGAGGGCGCAGGCGGCGGTGATCCCCTCGGGCGTGCCGCCGATGCCCATCAGCACGTCGACGTCGGACTCGCCCCGGGCGGCGGCGATGGCGCCCGCGATGTCGCCGTCGGAGATGAAGCGGATGCCCGCCCCGGTACGCCGGATCTGCCCGACCAGGTCGTCGTGCCGGGACCGGTCCAGCACGCACACCGTGACCTCGGAGACGTCGGTGCCCTTCACCTTCGCGATGCGCCGCAGGTTCTCGGCCACGCCCGCGTTGATGTCCACGACGTCCGCGTACGCCGGGCCGACCGCCAGCTTCTCCATGTAGAACACGGCGCTCGGGTCGAACATCGCCCCGCGCTCGGCGACGGCCAGCACCGCCAGCGCGTTCGGCATGCCCTTGCTCATCAGGGTGGTGCCGTCGATCGGGTCGACCGCGACGTCGACCTCGGGACCGGTGCCGTCACCGACCTCCTCGCCGTTGAAGAGCATCGGCGCGTTGTCCTTCTCGCCTTCGCCGATGACCACGACGCCCCGCATGGGGATCGAGTTGATCAGCTTGCGCATCGCGTCGACGGCGGCGCCGTCGCCGCCCTCCTTGTCGCCCCGGCCGACCCAGCGGCCGGCGGCCATCGCTGCGGCCTCGGTCACCCGGACCAGGTCGAGGGCGAGGTTGCGGTCGAGGTCCTGTGGGGTCCGCGTCCTGGTGTTCGTCATGACGGCTCCTCCTCGCGACGATGCGGGGTGGCCCGGCAGGGCGCGGCGTCGCCGCTGCCGGCTTTGTCGCTGATCCTCACACGATCGCCGACCGTGCGTGGTGGCGGGGCGGCGATGGGTTGAATACGTCTCGTCGGGCGGCTGCGAAGATGTCGTGGTGGAACCCGCACAGCCTGCCGACCGCGTACCCGCCGAGACCACCCCGCCGGAGGGCCGGCCGCCGGTCGACCCCGCACCCCCGGGGGAGCCGGGCCGACCCGTACCGTCCGGGGAGCCGGCCCTGGTCGAGCCCGGCGGCCCGGTCGGGGCGGCGGAGACCGGGGAGCTTCCGGCGCCGCCCGCCGCGGTGGACGCGGCCCGGTCGGACCGCTCGCCGAAGGACATGGCGATCTCGCTGCTCGTGCTGCTGATCCCCATCGCCCTGCTGCTCGCCTTCTACCGGGGCGTCCTGGGCGGCGACCAGCCGTCGGTCGTCGACCCGGCGCCCGCGCTGGACGCCGCGCGGGCGGCGAGCGCCTTTCCGGTGAGCCAGCCGGACGGTCTGGGCGAGGGGTGGCGCACGGTGCGGGCCGACTTCCGGACGGTCGAGGGCGGAGCGACCCTGCGGCTGGGCTACGTGACCCCCGAGGGCCGGGGAGCCCAGGTGGTGCAGAGCAGCGTGCCGCCGGAGCGGCTGCTGCCCACCGAGTTGACCGACCAGGGGCAGCCGCAGGGCCAGACCGACCTCGGCGGACGCGCCTGGCAGCGGTACACCGCCCGGGGCAACGAGCAGGCGCTGGTGCTGCTCGAACCGGACCGGACGGTGATCGTGGTCGGCGACGCGCGGGACAACGAGTTGCGGGCGCTGGCCGGGGCACTGCGCTGATCGGTCCCCCTGCGTCGCCGCGCGGGTGATCTCGGCTCCGGCCGCCCCTCGCCGCGTTCTCCCGGTCGGTCCACCGTCCGAGGGATCCGGACCGGGCCGGTGATTGTGGGAGACGGCGGCAGGGAACAGACAGGGGTGCGGCCCGGCCGGCTCCCGCAGCCGGACGTGGCTCGCGCGGCGCGGCCGGTGGTGGCGTGCGCCGCCCGGTACCGGCCGCCGCGGGGCGCGCCGGGTGACCCACCTGGGAGACACGAATGACTGTTCGACGCCTCAGCGCCGGCCTGGTGGCCGCCGCGTTGTTCGTACCCGGTCTCGCCGCCTGCAACGCCGACGGAACCACGCCGGCCGGCTCGTCCGCCACCCCGTCCACGAGCGCGTCCGGGTCCGCTCCGGCCACCGGGAACGCCGGAAACGCCGGGGACGCCAAGCAGGCGCTCCTGGACTCGACGCGCGAGATCAGCAACGGCAACTTCCGGTTCACCATGTCCGGCGGCGGCTCCACCGCCGAGGGACAGGTCCACGAGCCGAGCCAGAGCGCTCAGATGAAGGTGTCGCTCGGCCGCCCGACCGATGACCTGTCGATGACGCTCGACCTCATCCACATCAAGCCGGACAGCTGGGTGAAGCTTGACCTGGGTGGCCGTGCCGCCGACAGCGTGCCCGGCCGGCAGAATCTCAACCTCGGCAAGTACCAGCACCTCGACCAGACCCGCATCCAGGGGAACCGGAACCTGGCCTTCGACTTCGACCAGGTCGACCCGGCCGGCAGCGCCGTCCTCACCCAGGGCATCACCGAGGCACGCCGGACCGGCGACGGCACGTACGCCGGCACGCTCGACGTGTCGAAGGCGGCGGATGCCGGCTCGCTCGACCCCGCGGTGATCACCGCGCTGGGCCCGCAGGCCCGGTCGGTGCCGTTCACCGCGAAGCTGGACCCGCAGGGCCGGCTGAGTGAGCTGGTGGTCCAGATCCCGGCGGCCGGGCAGTCGGCGGCCCAGGAGATCCGGATCACGTACGCCGACTACGGCAACGCCACTCCGGCCCAGAAGCCGTCGGCGGAGCAGGTGGTGGAAGCGCCCGCCGAGTTCTACAACCTGTTCGACTGAGCGTGGCGGCGGGGCGGCTCCGGCCGCCCCGCCAGCTCCGGTGGCCCAGCGGTCACGCGAGCGGGCCGGTGGTTACGTGGGCGGGCCGGCGGCGTCAGGAGTCGGCGGAGTCCCGACGGGCGGCGTCGAGGCGGGCGCGGGCGCCGTCGAGCCACGCCTGGCAGATCCCGGCCAGCTCCTCGCCGCGCTCCCAGAGCGCCAGCGACTCCTCCAGCGTGGTGCCGCCCGCCTCCAGCCGCTCGACCACCGACGCCAGCTCGGCGCGGGCCTGCTCGTAGCTGGGCCGCTCGTCCTTCGTCTCCTCGCTCATCGCTCCCATCCCACCACACCGCCCCGACACGGCTGACGCACCGCCCCGCGCCGCCCGCGTCGCCCGGCGTCGCCCGCGTCGCCCGCGTCGCCCGGCCATGATCGCGCTCGATCGCCGAAGTAGTGGTTTCCGGCTCGCGTGGAGGCCACTACTTGTGCGTCAACGCCGTTGCGTTAGGGCTGTGATCGGCGGGTCAACCCCTGCTGGATAGTGGGAACGGGACTCCTGGTAGATCAACTTGTGTCGAGCAAGAA
>NZ_JBEORU010000006.1:0-238268 GCF_040302465.1 Micromonospora sp. NPDC126480 | reverse complement strand
CTTCTTGCTCGACACAAGTTGATCTACCAGGAGTCCCGTTCCCACTATCCAGCAGGGGTTGACCCGCCGATCACAGCCCTAACGCAACGGCGTTGAGGCGGAAGTAGTGGCCTCGCGGCGTGCGGGAGGCCACTACTTCATGGATCGAGCTTGATTGCGTGGCCACCCGTGGCCGCCGTGGTCGGCCGGGGTCAGTGTGTCTTGCCGAGCAGCCGGGTGGCGAGCACCGCGGCCTGCGTGCGGCGCTCCAGGCCGAGCTTCGCCAGCACGCTGGAGACGTAGTTCTTGACCGTCTTCTCGGCGAGGAACATCTTGCCGGCGATCTCGCGGTTCGTGAGGCCCTCGGCCACGTACTCCAGGATCCGCCGCTCCTGCTCGGTCAGCGACTTCAGCTCCCGGGGCTGCTCGACGCCGCTGCGGATCCGCTCCAGCACCCGGGTGGTGATCGCCGGGTCGAGCAGTGACTGCCCGGCCGCCACCCGCCGGACCGCGTCGACCAGGTCGGTGCCGCGAATCTGCTTGAGCACGTACCCGGCCGCGCCGGCCATGATGGCGGCGAAGAGCGCCTCGTCGTCCTCGTACGAGGTGAGGATCAGGCCCTTGATCGACGAGTCCACGGCCCGGACGTCGCGGCACACGTCGATGCCGTTGCCGTCGGGCAGCCGCGCGTCGAGGATCGCCACGTCGGGGTGGAGCGCCGGGATGCGGCGCGCCGCCTCCTGGGCCAGACCGGACTCGCCGACCACCTCGATGTCACCGCTGGCGGTGAGCAGGTCGGCCAGGCCACGACGGACGACCTCGTGGTCGTCGAGCAGGAACACGCGGATCATCCCTCGTTTCTACCTCGCCCCGCCACACCTCGCACGGGCCAAAGGTCCCTACCCGGGGCCTACGCTCCCCGGTTCCGCCGGAGGGGGTGGGGCGGGGGGTCCTGGTGGGACGGGACGTCCGGCCCTGGGTGGTGGGCAGCCGGTGACGGAATGTGGAGGTGCACCACCGACGGGCGGTTTGGGGACCGCCGAGGGGGAAGGGAAGGGCACCATGGACGCCGGCTACACCGTCGAACAGCTGCGCGCCGCCGCCGCCGACGCCGTACGGGCGCCCTCGCTGCACAACACCCAGCCGTGGCGGTTCCGCCTGCGTGACGGGGGGATCGAGGTGCTGGGCGACCCGTCGCGGCGGCTGCCGGCAACTGACCCGAGCGGGTGGGGGATGCGCATCGCCTGCGGGGCGGCCCTGTTCAACCTGCGGGTCGCGCTGGCCGTGGCCGGGGTGCCGGCGACCGTGCGGCTGCGCCCGTACCCGGCCGAGCCCGACGTGGTGGCCCGGCTGGTCCCGGACGTGCCGCGCCGGCCCACCCCGGCCGATCAGGCCCTGTACGCGGCCATCCCCCGCCGGTTCAGCAACCGTGCCCCGTTCTGGCCCGACCCGGTGCCGGCGGACGCCCGCTGGCGGCTCGCCGAGGCGGCCCGCGCCGAGGGCGCCTGGCTGGAACTGCTGATCGGGATGAGCGCGGTGAACGCCTTCGCCGAGATCGCCCGGAGCGCCCACAAGGTGCTGGAGCGGGACCCGTCGTACCGCGCCGAGCGGGAGGAGTGGATCCGCGCCGAGCCCGCCCCCGACGGGGTGCCGGTGGCCTCCGGCGGCCCGCAGAGCGAGCCGCAGGACCTGCTGCCGTCGCGGTCCTTCGGCGGCCGGAACCGGGCGCCCGGGCGGGACTTCGAGCCCGAACCGCTCGTCGCGGTGCTCGGCTCCCCCGGCAACACCGCCGTCGACCAGGTGGTCGCCGGGCAGGCGTTGCAGCGGGTGCTGCTCACCGCCACCGACGCGGGGCTCGCGGTGTCGATGCTGTCCCAACCGATCGAGGTGCCGAGCGCCCGCGAGCAGCTGCGGTTGTCGCTTGGCCGCTTCGGGACCCCGCAGATGGTGATGCGGATCGGCTTCGGCCAGCCCGGCTGGCCGACGCCCCGCCGCAACGTCGACGAGATGCTCGACCTGCCGATCACGCAGGGCTGAGCGGGCCCGAGGTGGACGGGATCAGCGCGGTGCCGGCAGCAGCGCCGCTTCGCGGGCCGGGTCCAGGCCGACCGCGGCGCGTTGCGGGCGCCCCGCACGCGGCGGCACAGTGCCGACCGACCGCAGCCAGGCCCAGGTGTCGGCGACGGTGTCGACCACCGGACGGCAGGCCAGGCCGGCCGCGTACGCACGGCTGACGTCGCGCTCCTGCAGCCAGCGGTACGGATGCCCGGCCGGGATCCAGATCGGCAGGTCGTTCCACGGCACCACGCCCGCCGCCAGGATCGGCTCGGGGTCGGTCCAGCGCAGGCGGGCGTCGGACCCGGTGGCGGCGACACAGGCGGCCAGCAGCTCACCCATCGTCGTGTGCCCGGTTCGGCTGACCACGTTGTACGTGCCGCCGGGCACCACCGGATCGAGCAGGAAGGTGGCCAGGTCCCGAGCATCGACGTACTGCAGCGGCAGGTCGGCCGGACCGGGCGCCAGCACATCCCCGCCCCGGGCGATCCGGTGCAGCCACCACGGCAGCCGGCCGATGTCCTCACCGGGGCCGAGGATCAGGCCGGCGCGGGCGATCAGCGCGCTCTCCCCGTACACCTCGCGCACGGCCCGCTCGGCGCCGGCCTTGTTGGCCGCGTAGTCGGCGTCGTCGGCGTCCGGCGCGGCGTCGACCACCGGGGCCTCCTCGGCGGACCCGGGCGCCACCGGTTCCGCGTAGACCGATCCGCTGGAGACGTAGGCGTAGCGCCCCACCCGCCCGGCGAGGACCCGCGCCGACGCCCGGGCGACCCGCGGCGCGCCGTCCCAGGTGTCGACCGCCAGGTCCCACTCGCCACCGGCGAGGGCGGCCAGCCCGTCCGGGACGGTGCGGTCGCCCCGCAGCCGGCGCACGCCCGCCGGCACCGTGCCGTGGCGGCCCCGGTTGAACACCGTCACCGACCAGCCGCGACGCACCGCCTCGCCGACCGTCGCCCCGCCCACGAATCCCGTACCACCCAGCACCAGCAGTCTCATGCGTTTCACTCTGCCGGCGGCCGGCGCACGCCGGGAGCGCCGTTCACCCTCAGCGGATCTGCCGACGGCAGAACCACGCGCCGGACGGGCGGTCGCGTCGCCGGGCCGGGACGGACGGTGACCACGCGGGCGGGAATAATGACGCGAGCCTGTCGGGGGAACGGTCGCTCGTGGACCGTCCTCCGGTCCGACTTCGACACGAGCGAGGATCTGCCATGGCCGAGGGTCACCCCTCCGTCCCGAGTCCCCCTGCCCCGCCGTGGGCGCACGCGCCCACCCCGCCGCCACCGCCCCGCCGGTCCGGGCGCGGGCTGTGGATCGCGTTGGGCGTGGTCGGCGTGGTGCTGCTGGTCCTGGTGGCCGGTTCGGTGGTCGCCGTGTCGGCCCTCCTCGGCCGGTCCACCACCGACGCCGGCTCCGACGACATCGACACCCTGCTGGCCGGGCACACCCGGGCCCTGGCGGAGCGGGATCTCGCCGCGTATCTCGCGCCGTTCGACCCAAGTGACGAGGACCTGGTCGCCCGCCAGACGACCCTCTTCCACAACCTCACGCAGCTGCCGCTGGCCGAGGCCCGGTACGAGGAGTTCGGCGCCACCCCGTCGGACGAGGGCACCTTCGACGTCACGGTGTCGTTCGTGCACCGGTTCGAGGGCGCGGACCGGGCACCGGTGGAGGAGCTGTACCGCTGGACGGTCACCCGCACCGGCGGGAACGCCCCGCTGAGGGTCACCGACGTGGGTGGTGGGTTGCCCGCCGATGAGGGTCGCGACATGACCACCTACTACCCCGCGCCCTGGGACCGGGGGCGCCCCATCCACGTCGCGAAGACCCCGCACACCGTGGTCATCGCGGACGAGTCGCTGAAGGCCGAGGCGCAGCGGTACGCGCCGCTGGCCGAGCGCGCCGCCGCGGAGGATCTCGCCGCCTGGCGCGCCGGCGGGGTGGCCGCCGAGGTCCCGGACGGCTTCGTCATCTCGCTGGTGAAGGGGAAGAAGGAGCTGGGCTCGCTGTACCGGACGACGAAGGAGACGCCGGTCGAGTCCGGTGTGGCGATCCCGGTGCCGCCGGCCGGGGCGATCGACGGCACGGCCGGGCGGGACGTGGCCACCAGCCGGATCGTCATCGACGTGGCCGACGAGTACCACTTCACGAAGGGCGACCGGGAGCTGGAGATCTTCCGGCACGAGGTGGCCCACGCCGTCGTCAACGTGCTCCTGGAGCGTGGCCCGGGCGCGACGACGCTGGACGGCCCGGAGAACTGGGTCGTCGAGGGGTTCGCCGAGTACCTCGCCCACGGCCGGGAGCCGTTCACCCGCAGCGACCGCACCGGCGAGGCGAAGAAGATCCTGCGCTCGTACGACTACCGGCAGCGGCTGCCGGGGAACGCCTCCTGGAAGTCGGAGGGGCGGTTGAGCTACCACTACTGGCTCGGCCACTCGGCGATGAGCTATATCGCGGAGCGCCACGGCGAGCAGCAGGTCTACCGGTTCGTCGCCGAGCACTACCGGGGCGCACCGGTCGACGAGGTGACCCGGGACGTGCTCGGGGTGTCGTACGCGGACTTCGAGGCCGGCTGGGCGGCGCACCTGCGGTCGGCGGTGCGCTGACCCCCGACAAAGGGTGGGGGTTGGTGTGACCGCCGCGACCGCCCACGCGGACGGCGGAAGGTCCGGTGCCGGGGACGGCGCCGGACCTTCCGTTCATCCTGGTGGGCGATACTGGGTTTGAACCAGTGACCTCTTCCGTGTCAAGGAAGCGCGCTCCCACTGCGCCAATCGCCCCGGGCCACCCGGAACCGGCTTGCCGGCGGGCGGATCGCGAGCGGACGACGGGATTCGAACCCGCGACCCTCACCTTGGCAAGGTGATGCGCTACCAGCTGCGCTACGTCCGCGTGTCGCCAGAGGGCCCCGGCGACCCCACCACTGTACCCGATGGTCAAGATCGCCCGGCCGGCTGCCCCCGCCGGGGCGGGGTTGCGCAGGTGGGCGGCGGGGTACAGACCATCGACGACAGCACACACATCCCCTGCAAAAGGAGGCTGTCGTGGGTATCGGCACCAGCATCTTCCTGCTCGCGCTCGGCGCGATTCTCACCTTCGCCCTGGACGCCACGCTCGCCGGCGTCAACCTGGACGTGGTCGGCTGGATCCTGATGGCCGCCGGCGTGCTCGGCCTGATCATGACGACGCTGGTGTGGGGCCGCCGGCGCTCGGTGGCCAGCACCGCCGAGGAGCCGGTCGAGTACCGGCGGGTCGAGGAGCCGGTCGAGTACCGGCGGGTTGAGGAGCGCCGCGACGTCACGCCGCCGCTCTGACCCGACCGTTGCGAGGCCGGGGGTGCCGGTCACCGCCACCGGTGGCCGGCACCCCTGGTTGTCCTGGACCCGTCCGTCAGGACGCCGTGGTCACGACGACGTCGCCGCTGGTGCTGGCGGCCTCGATCCGCAGGACCGCGCCGCCGCTCGCGGTCTGACTGACCGGCAGGTCGCTGCGGGCCGTACCGCTTCGGCTGGACAGTTCGACGCGGGCGGTGACGCCCGGGCGGACGCCGACCCGGATGGAGCCCGGCCCGGTGCGGACCTGGATCCGGCCGGACACGGCCTCGGCGATGGCGATCCGGTTCGCGCCGGTGGTGAGCGACAGGTCACCCTCGACCGTGCCGATGCTCACCGTGCCGGCACCGCTGGTGACCCGGGCACCACCGCCACCGATTCGACCGATCTCGACGTGCCCCTGCCCGATGCGGGCGTCGAGCTGGCCGGCGATCTCGGCCAGGCGCAGCGAACCGTCGCCGTTCCGGATCTTGCACTTGCCGTCGACGCGGTCGGCGGTCAGGCCGCCGGCGCTCGACTGGAGCTCGAGCGAGCCGGCCCGCCCGCTCACCGTGAACCGGGCGTCGCTGCCGGTCAGCTGGATCTTCGAGCCCGGACGGGCCCGGACGACGACCCGCACCGGCACCGGACGCAGGCGCCGCCGCGGCGGCTGCACGACCAGCCGGCCACGGGTGAAGTGGACCGTGGTGCCGCGCAGCACGTCGGCGATCACGTCGGCCGGGCTGTCGCCGGACACCGGGGACACCGCGACGGTCACGGCGTCGGACTCCACAAGCTCGACCAGGGCCTCGCCGCTGCTGAGGTGGACCTGGATGTCGGCCGGCTCGGGGCAGTTGAACGATTCGATGCGGACGGTGGAGTCGATGTCAGCCATGGCGGACCCTTCCTTCGGTCGGGGCGGCGCCGGTGCACCGCGTGGTCGGTGGGACGGGAATCTGCGGGTCAGCCGACGACCCAGCCGCTGACCCGGCTGCGGACGAAGCCGCGCGACGCCCGGGGTCGCCGCTCCAGTGACTCCTGCACGGACCGCACGAGCCAGGTGTTGAGCGAGGCCCCCTGGGCGGCTGCCGCCTCCTCCGCCCGGACCTTCAGTTCCTCCGGCAGCCGGAGGGTGACGCGGCTGGTCTCCCCCGACGCCTCCGGCGTCGGCGGCTCGGGGGTGGGCTCCTCCACCTCGGGAAGGTCGCTGACGACGACCGCGACGTCGCGACCGTCGAGGCGGACCTCCACGACCGGCCCCGCCAGCCGTTCGGTGACCTCGGCGGCGAGGTCGGACAGGGCGGTGAGCAGCGCCAGCCGGGCCGCGGGTTCGAGTGCGGCGGCCAGCAGTTCGGCGATGCGGCGGGTCTCGTCGTTCCCGGCCGCCGCGGTGCGGGTGAGCGCGGCGTCGAGTTCGGCGAGGTACGGTGCGAGGTTCATGACACTAGTATGACGTCAACTCTGACGTCAGTCAAGGATATATGACGTCATGAAGACGTCATTCAGGTTGCCCGCCAACGCGCGACGGGGCGGCCGACCCCGCCAGCCGGCCGCCCCGCGCGTCCCTACGCCCTCAGGCCCGGACGGGCACCTGCACCTCCGACGTCACCGGGGCGTCCCAGTTGATGCGGTAGCGCTGCTCGGGCCCGAGCGTGCGCTCCTGGTTGAGGAAGGTCTTCAACGCCAGCGGCATCATGAGCCGCATCATCGTCTTGGCGAACGGACCCACCGTCTTGCTGTTGGTGGTGCGCTTCCCCCGCAGGATCACCTTCTCCACCCGCTCCCGGCGCAGCTGCTCGTAGGCGGCGAAGGCGCTTGGCAGGTCGTCGAAGTCCCGCAGGCAGCGGGCCACCTGGATGGCGCTCTCGGTCGCCATCGAGGCACCCTGCCCGGAGCTGGGCGACGGCGCGTGGACCGCGTCCCCGACCAGCACCATGCGGCCGCGGTGCCAGTGCGGCACCGACGGCATGCTCTCGATCGACCCGATCGCGACAAGCGTGTCCGGGTCGGTGTGCTCGACGACCTGGCGGGCCGGCACGTCGTCGGCGAAGGTGGCGCGCAGCTCGCGCATCCACTGGCCCGCCGAGATCTCGTTGGCCTTGGCGTACGTCATGTGACGGCTGTCCGGCACGTTCGCAAACCACGCGGTCCGGCCGTCGGGCTGCACCCAGTACCCGAAGAAGGCCTTCTTGCCGAAGACGAAGTACATCGCGTCCGGGTCGGCGTCCGGCACCGCGTAGTCGGCGGCCGCACCGAAGTTGAGCAGCGGCATCACCTCGGGCTTCGGCGCGTTGGGGTCGATCAACGTACGCACTCGCGAGCGCACGCCGTCGCAACCGATCAGGACGTCGCCGGTCGCGGTGGTGCCGTCCTCGAAGCGGGCGACGATGCCGTCGGCGGTCTCCTCGGCGTCCACCAGGCGCTTGCCGTACTCGATGGGCACGCCCTGCGCCTCGGCCCGCTCGTGCAGCACCTGGGACAGCTCGTCGCGCCACAGCCCGAGCATGGTCGGCTGGACCGAGAGTGGCGGGAACTCGCCGATCCGCACCCCGTAGCCGTCGCTGACCACCATCCGGGGCATCGGCAGGCCGATCGACTGGACGGCGTCGTCGGCCCCGATCAGCCCCATCGCCGCCACGCCGTTCGGGGCCAGGGTCAGGGTGACACCGATGCCGTCGGCCGCCGAGGGGTACGCCTCGTAGACCGTTGCCACGATGCCGGCCTTGCGCAGCGCCATCGCGGCCACCGGGCCGGCGACGCCACCCCCGATGACGAGCGCCCTCTTTGCGGCTGTCATGTGCGACTCCCCATGGTCTCCTGCCCGGGCCTCAGGTGGCCCGGTAAACGACTGGATCCGTTGCGTGACTTCACACTGACATCAAACATGATGTCAGTCAAGGGTGTTGTGGCGTCTCGGTGACGTCACTCTGCTTGCCCATGGCCTCCCGCCAGGAGTTCACGTAGCCCGGCGCGGCCAGCGACTGGATCAGCTCCGTGACGAACGCCCGCTCCGCCTCCATCAGCGCGAGCGCGTACCGCTCCTCCACGAGGAAGTACCACTCGACGCCCCGGTCGAGCGCCTCGGCGGTGGCGGCACGGCTCTCGTCGATCCGGGTGGCCAACGCCGCCAGTCGCTTCCGCAGCACCTCGACGACCTCGTCGGGTGGGAGCAGGCTGAGAAGCGACAGCGCGACGGCGAAGTGCGGGTACTCCTCCCGCGGCTGCGCCAGCAGCGCGCGCAGCCAGTCGTGGAACTCGTGACGCCCCTCGTCGGTGATCTCGTAGACGGTGCGCTCCGGCCGCTGACCCTCGCGCACCGTCTCCCGCTCGACGATGAAGCCCGCCCTCGTGAGCTGCTCGACCACCATGTAGAGCGAGCTCCGCGTGTACTTGATGTGTCGGTCCTTGCCGCTCTGCTGGAGCCGGCGCCCCAGCTCGTAGGGGTGCATCGGCTCCAGGAGCAGCCAGGCGAGAACGGCCAGTGCCAACGGGTTCGGCACGCGACGACGTCGCTCCACTCAGCACTCCCAAAGGTCGATGTCGACTATCCAGGATCGACCATTCGGTGTCAACCATCCGCGGTCGCCGGGATGCGCACAGTGATCAACAGTGTGGGTGGCCCCGGCCGACGGCGGCTCGAACCGGCGGCCGGACCGACCGGCAACCCGCGAGTCCGGGTCCAGCGACGCTCGATCCGGGCACGACGCGACTGCCCGACGCTGGGGCCCGTTCGCCCTAGAGCCGGAGGTGACCTGCCATGGTGGACACGACCCGGTCGCCCGCCGCGGCGGCCGCAGCGCCGCCCCGCACCGACCCGACCGACCGACTGTTCACCAGTGGATGGTTCCGCAGCCTCTTCGTCGCGGAACTCTGGGAACGGTTCGGCTTCTACGGCATGCAGGCCGTCCTGGTGCTGTACGCCGTCGCGCCACGGGACCAGGGCGGGCTGGGCCTGAGCGCGGGCAGCGGCGCCGCCCTGTTCGGCGCGTTCATCGGCATCACGTTCATGTTCGCGCTGCCCGGCGGCTGGCTCGCCGACCGCGTCCTGGGCCAGCAACGCGCGATGGTCGCCGGGCTGGCCCTGATCTCCGTCGGCTGCTTCACCCTCGCACTGCCGCCCTCCCCGCTGACCCTGTTCGGGCTGCTGTTCATCTCCGCCGGCTTCGGCCTGTTCAAGCCCAACCACCAGGCACTTGTCAACATGCTCGCCGGCACCCCGGGGCGGCGCGAGGCGACGCTCGCCGCGTTCTTCGTCGGCATCCAGGCGATCGGCCTGCTGGCGCCCCTGGTGATCGGTGCGATCGGTGAGCGGGTGAGCTTCCGGCTCGCCTTCGCCACGATCGGCGCCGTCGTCGCGGTCGGCGTACTCACCACGGCCGCCGGGCGACGCGCCCTCGGCACGGCCGGCGCCCACCGGTCCCGCCCGCTGTCGCCGGCCGAACGCCGTACCCTGCTGCGCCGCCTGCTCCCAGTCGTCGGCGCGCTCGTGCTGCTGCTTGTCGTCGGCCTCAGCGCCGGGGTGGTCCCGCCGCAGGCCGCGCTCGGCATCGTCGGCCTGCTGCTCATTGCCGCGCCCTGGGGCGCGTACCGGCGGCTGCGCCGCCACCCCGAGCTGACCGGGGACGACCGCTGGCGGCTGTCGGTGATGCTGCGGCTGATGCTGGCCGCCACCATCTTCTGGCTGCTGGCCGGCCAGGACGGCTCGGTGCTGACGCTGTTCGCCAAGGACTCCACCGACCGTACCGTCTTCGGCTTCACCTTCCCGGCGAGCTGGCTGCAGGGGGCCACCCCGCTGTTCATGCTGCTGCTCGCGCCGCTGATCGCCTGGCAGCTCACCCGGATCGGCGCGCGCGTCGCCGTACCGGACAAGTTCGCCTTCGGGCTCCTGCTGGCCGGCGTCAGCTTCCTGATCATGACCGGGGCGGCGGCGTTCGCCGCCGACGGCGACCTGGTCTCGCCGCTGTGGCTGCTCTCGGTCTACCTGCTGCACGCCCTGGGCGAGATCGTGGTGGCCGCGGTGAGCATCAGCGCCATCGCCGACCTCGTCCCACGGGCCTTCCTGGGCCAGGCGATCGGGGTCTACTGGCTGTTCGCCGCGCTGGGCGGCGGCCTGAGCAGCCAGGTGGCGGCGCTCATCGACGTGCTCTCCGGGCCGGTGTACTACCTCTCGCTCGCCGTGGTGTCGCTCGGTGTGGGCGCGCTGTTCATGGTGTTCCGCCGCCGCCTGGGCGCGCCGTTCGTCGACGACGCGCCGCGCCCGGCCCCGCCGGCGCCCGCGTCGCGCGCCGCCCGCCCGGCGGGCCAGCGGTGACCCGCCCGTCCAGCGGGCCTCCACGGGGGCTCGACGTGCAGCCGAAAACCTTGGAGCCGGCCCGGACCGGGCCGGCCGGGCAGGGAAGGGGCCAGTGGTGACGAAGATCAACCTTGACGACGTACGGCGGCTGCTGCGCGAGAGCGCCGGCGTGGACGAGTCGGTCGACCTCGACGGCGACGTAGGCGAACTGGAGTTCCAGGACCTGGGGTACGACTCGCTCGCGGTGCTGGAGCTGACCGCCCGCATCGAGCAGGAGTACGGGGTGAAGGTCCGCGAGGACGACGTGACGGAGCTGACCACCCCGGCCCGCCTCATCGACTACGTCAACCGGCACGTGGTGGTGCCATGACCGTGCGACCGGCCGGCGCGGGCGGGTCGACGTGACCCCGCTGCTGGTGGCGGTCGCCCTGCTGGCCAACGGGGTGGCGGTAGGGGTCATGGTGTCGACGGTCATCGGCTTGGCGCCGATGAGCCTGGCGGTGCCGTACCAGACGTACGTCGGGACCGTGCAGTTCCTCTGGAAACGGTACGACCCGCTGATGCCGGCGTTGAACGCGACGGCCTGCGTCCTGGATCTGGTCCTCGTCGCCGTCGTCGACGACGGCACCGCCCGGACACTGTTCGGCGCCGCCGCCGCCCTGCTGCTGATCGTGATGGTGATCTCGGTGGTGAAGAACGTGCCGATCAACCGGTACGTCATGTCGCTGGACCCGCGGCGCCCGCCCGCCGACTGGGCGCACACGGACCCGCGGGTCCGCTGGCGGAACTGGAACCTGCTGCGCACGGCCCTGGCCGTGCTGGCGTTCGTCGTGAACGTGGGGACCGTGGCGCTGCTGCTCGGCGCCAGTGCGGGCCCCTGAATCCCTGGGAAGGAGACACCGTGGACGTTGCCGGGAAGAAAGTGCTGGTGACCGGCGGCAGCCGGGGCATCGGGCGGGCGATCGTGCTGTCCTTCGCCCGCGCCGGAGCCGACGTCGTGACCTGCTACCGGACGGAGAGCGAGGCGGTCGGCAGCCTCGTCGAGGAACTCAAGGCCACCCCCGGCACCCACCACGTGGTGCGGGCCGACGTCACCAAGGACGACGATGTCACCGCGCTGATCGAGGAGGCCCGGCTGCGGTTCGGGCGCCTCGACGCGGTGGTGAACAACGCGGGCGTGATCAGTCACGTGCCGTTCGCCAAGCTCCCGCTGGACGAGTTCAGGTCGGTCGTCGACAGCAACCTGACCGCCGCCGCGCGGGTGATCCAGGCGGCGTTGCCGCTGCTCGGCGCGGGTGCGTCGGTGGTCAACGTCGGTTCGCGGGTGGCCACCGTCGGCATCCCGCTGCGCGCCCACTACACCGCCGCCAAGTCCGGCCTCATCGGGCTCACCCGCTCGCTGGCCAAGGAGCTGGGCCCGCAGGGCATCCGTGTGAACGTGGTGGCGCCCGGCCCGGTGCAGACCGAGACCGAGACGCCGCCGGCGGTGCTGGAACGCTACAAGAACCTGATCCCGCTGGGCCGCCTCGGCGCGGCCGACGAGATCGCCTCGGTCGTCCGGTTCCTGGCCAGCGACAGCGCGAGCTTCGTCAACGGCGAGACCGTCAACGTCGACGGGGGGATCTGATGGCCGCCGTCGAGGACCGGTCCGAGGTCTTCCGCGTCATGCTGCGCATGAACATCCACCCCGGCATGGAGCGGGAGTTCGAGCAGACCTGGCACCGCGTCGGTAGCACCATCGTCCAGCACCCCGCGAACCTCGGGCACTGGCTGTCCCGCAGCACCGAGGAGGAGTCGGTCTACTACGTGGTCAGCGACTGGGTCGACGAGCCGCGCTTCCGCGAGTTCGAGCACAGCGATGCGCACGTGGAACACCGCACCAAGCTGCACCCGTACCGCTCCGGCGGGTCGATGACGACCATGCGCGTGGTGTACGGGATGACCGGCGCGGCGGCCGCCCGGTGACCCGGGTCCCGACCGCCCGCCCCGCCCCGGCACGACGAAGGGAGGCACCGACGTGGGTTCGCTCGCCGCGAAACGGATCCTGATCACCGGCGGCACGCGCGGCATCGGCCGGACCACCGCGCTGGCCGCCGCGCGGGCCGGCGCCCGCCTGGTGGTGTGCCACGGCCACGACCGGGAGCACGCCGAGCTTTTCGCCAGGGAGTTGGAGAAGGAGGGCGCCGGTCACCGCGTCGTCCAGGCCGACGTCACCGACGAGCAGGACGTGGCCCGCCTGCTGGAGGTCTGCCGGGAGGCGCTCGGCGGCCTGGACGCCGTGGTGAACAACGCCGGCGTCGACGGCCGGGCCTCCCTGGCGGAGCTGACCCCGCAGGAGTGGACCCGGGTCGTCGACATCAACCTGACCGCCGCCTTCCTGGTGACGAAGGCGGCGCTGCCGCTGCTCGCCGACGGCGGCTCGGTCGTCCTGGTCGGCGCGTCGGCGGCACTGCGGGGCCGCCCGCACAGCGCGCACTACGCGGCGTCGAAGTCGGCCCTGGTCGGGCTGACCCGCTCGCTGGCCCGGGAGGTCGGCGACCGCGGGATCCGGATCAACACGGTGGCCCCGGGGGTCATCGTCACCGAGCCGGGGGGCGGTCCCCCGCCGCCGGTAGCGGAGCTCATCAAGGCGATGACCGCGCTGCGCCGGCTGGGTGAGCCCGACGAGGTGGCGGGGCCGGTGCTCTTCCTCGTCGGCGACGAGTCCCGCTACGTCAGCGGGAGCATCCTGCACGTGGACGGAGGAATCTGATGCCCTACGCCGCCATCACCTACCGGGTGAAGCCCGGTCACGAGGAGGAGATCGCGGAGATCTTCGCGAACTTCCGGCGGGTGGACTCGCCGGTGCTCCGCGACGAGGACGGCACCGAGGTGGGCGAGCTGCTCGGCACCGCGGTGTTCATCCGGGACGACCTGATGGTCCGGGTCATCCACTACCAGGGCGACTTCGCCGCCATCGGCCGGCACATGGCCACGCAGCAGGGCGTGCACACGCTGGAGAGCAAGCTCGCCCCGTACCTCGCCGAGCAGCGGGACACGAAGACGACCGAGGGCTTCCAGACGTACTTCCGCAACGCCACCATGCGGTGCATCTCGCAGCTGTCCCGCGAGGAGTACGTACCCCCGCGACCGAACTGAGCACCGGGCGGCGGACCGGATCCCGGTCCGCCGCCCGCCGGCTCCACGACGAGGGCCCCGTCCGCCACGGACGGGGCCCTCGTCGCCTCGTGTCAGCCGGCCGGGCGCAGCCGCTCGGCGTCCTCCACGGCCATCTCGTCGACCAGGCCGGTGGTGTGCTTGGCGGCCCGGAAGACGGGGTGCGCCACCACGCGGCGCAGGAAGTCCCGGGTGGTGTGCACGCCCCGGCCGGCCACCCGGAACTCGGCAAGCGCCCGGTCGACCCGCTCGATGGCCTGACGCCGGTCCGGCGCCCAGACGGTGACCTTGGCGAGCAGCGGGTCGTAGTCGGCGGTGACCCGGAAGCCCGGGAAGCCGTGCGTGTCCACGCGCACGAACGGACCGCTCGGCGGCAGGAACTCGTCGAGCACACCCGGCGTCGGCAGGAAGCCCCGCTCCGGGTCCTCGGCGTTGACCCGGACCTCGATGGCCACCCCCCGCGGGCGCACGTCCTCCTGGGTGACCGACAGCCCGTACCCGGCGGCGACGCGCAACTGCTCGCGGACCAGGTCGATGCCGGTCACCTGCTCGGTGACCGGGTGCTCCACCTGGATCCGGCAGTTGACCTCCATGAAGACGAAGTCGCCGTCGTCGCCGACGAGGAACTCGTACGTGCCGGCGCCGGCGTAGTTCACCTCCCGTGCCGCGTACACCGCCGCGGCACGGATCCGTTCGGCCAGTTCGCCGGGCAGGCCGGGCGCGGGCGTCTCCTCGACGAGCTTCTGGCGGCGCCGCTGCACCGAGCAGTCCCGCTCCCCCAGGTGGATGACGTCGCCCGCGCCGTCGCCGAGGACCTGCACCTCCACGTGCCGGGCGTTCTCCAGGAACTTCTCCAGGTAGAGGCGCGGATCGTTGAAGGTGGCCTGGGCGACCGCGCGCAGCCGCGCCCAGGAGCGGCCGAACTCGCGCGGGTCACGGACGACGGTCATCCCCCGGCCGCCGCCGCCCGCCGTCGCCTTGATGATCACCGGATAGCCGATGAGCGCGGCCACCTCGCGCGCCTCCTCAAGCGAGGCGAGCGAGCGGGAACTGCCGGGAAGCACCGGCAGGCCGGCCGCGCGGGCGATCTCGCGGGCCTGCGCCTTGTCCCCGAGGCGGCGCAGCAGCGCGGCCGGTGGACCGATGAACGTCAGCCCGTTGGCCTCGCAGATCTCCGCGAAGTCCGGGTCCTCGGAGAGGAACCCGTAGCCCGGGTGCACCGCCTCGGCGCCGTTCTGCAGGGCGGCGGTGACGATGGCGGCGGGATTCAGGTAGCTGAGCCGGGCCGCGGACGGTCCGATGCGGACGCACTTGTCCGCGTACCGGGCCACGGCGGAGTCGCGGTCGCTGTCGGAGCAGACCGCGATGGTCCGGATGCCCATCTCCCGGCAGGTACGCGCGACCCGAAGGGCGATCTCGCCCCGGTTCGCGATCAGCACGGTGGAGAACACGTGTCTTACCTCCTGGTCCGCGTCACGGCGCGGCCGCCTCGGGCGGCGCCAGAACGAAGAGCACCTCGCCGTACTCGACCGCGGTGCCGTCGGTCACGCTCACCTCGACGACCCGGCCCGGGCGGTCGGCCTCCACCGGGTTCATCAGCTTCATGGCCTCGACGATCGCCACCTGCTGCCCCGCCGCCACGTCCTGGCCCACCTCCACGAAGGGCGGCGCGCCCGGCGACGGGGCCCGGTAGAAGGTGCCGACCAGCGGCGCGGTGATGGCGAACGTGCCGTCCGGCGGAGGCGCCTCCGCCGGCTCGGCCGGCGCCGCCGCCGTGACCACCCCGGCGGCCGGCGGGGCGGCCGCCGCCGGGTTCTCCGGCCACTCCAGCGCCACCAGCAGCTCACCGGCCTGTACCCGGACGCTGCGCAGCGGTGCCGGTGCGGTACGCGCGAGCTGCGTCGCCTGCCGGCACAGCTCGTCGATGCCGTGGGCGGTCGGGTCGGTCGTCTCGTTGGTCATGCCCATGTCGACTCCTCGGTGCCGAACCGCCGGAACCGTCGCCGGCGGCCAGCCACCAGATCGGTCGCCGCGACGGCGGCGATCTCCTGAAGGGACTCGATCAGCGCGGCCCGGAGCAGGTCCGCCGCGGTGACCGGGTCCTCGTGCGCGCCGTCGGGCGGCTCGGGCACCACCGCGTCGACGATGCCGTGGCGCAGCAGGTCGCGCGCGCCGATCTGCAACGCCGCCGCGGCCCGGGGCGCGGCCGCCGGATCCTTCCAGAGGATCGCGGCACACCCCTCCGGGCTGATCACCGAGTACATGGCGCCCGCGCAGGCGAGGACGCGGTCGGCGACGGCCAGCGCCAGCGCCCCGCCGCTGCCGCCCTCCCCGGTGACCACGGCGACGATCGGTACCGGCAGCCCGGACATCAGGCGGATCGTCTCCGCGATCGCCCACGCCTGGCCGCGCTCCTCGGCGTCCACGCCCGGATGGGCGCCCGGTGTGTCCACCAGAGTGACGACCGGCAGGCCCAGCTTGGCCGCGAGGCGCATGAGCCGGGCGGCCTTGCGGTAGCCCTCCGGCAGCGCCATGCCGAAGTTGCGCTGGATCCGCTCGGCCGTGTCCCGGCCCTTCTGGCTGCCGATCACGACCACCGGCCGGCCGGCCAGCCGCCCGATCCCGCCGACGGTCGCGGGGCAGTCGCCCGCTCCCCGGTCGCCGCGCAGCTCCAGGAAGTCGTCGAAGGCCTGGGCGATGTAGTCGAGAGTGGTGGGACGCTGCGGGTGCCGCGCCGCCGTCACCACGTCGGCGGCCGCCCGGACCGGCAACTCGGCGGGGTCCCGGACGAGGCGTACCCGGCTCGGGGCCGGGGCCGCCGGCGCGCCCGGTGCGGCGGCGGCCAGCAGCCGCGCGAGGGTCGGGCGCAGCGCCGACCGGGCGACCACCGCGTCGAGCAGGCCCCGGGCCAGCAGGAACTCGGCGGTCTGGAAGCCCTCCGGCAGCTCGTGGCCGATCGTCTGCTCGATCACCCGCCGGCCGGCGAAGCCGATGCGGGCGCCGGGCTCGGCGATGACCACGTCGCCGAGCGTCGCGAAGGACGCCGCCACCCCGCCGTACGTCGGGTCGGTCACCAGACAGATCGTCAGGATCCCGGCCTCGTCCAGCTCGGCCATCGCCTGGCTGGTCTTCGCCATCTGCATGAGGGCGAGCGCGCCCTCCTGCATGCGGGCCCCGCCGGAGGCGGTGACCAGCAGCAGGGGACGGCGGGTCTCGCGGGCGGTCTCGGCGGCGGCCGTGATGGCCGCGCCGACCCCGACGCCAAGGCTGCCGCCCAGGAACCGGAAGTCCATCACGGCGGCGACCAGCGGGTGCCCCATCAGGGTTCCCGTCACGCAGGTGACCGCCTCGCCCAGACCGGTGGCTCCGCGTGCGGCACGCAGCCGGTCCGGGTACGGGTGGGAGTCCACGAAGCCGAGCGGGTCCTCGCTCACCTCCGGTTGGTCCAGCGGCTGGACGGATCCCGGATCCAGCAGCTGCTCGATACGTTGACCGGCGGTGAGCCGGCTGTGATGGCCACAGCCGGGGCACACCCGCAGGTCCCGGTCGAAGCGCGGACCGTAGGTCAGGCCCCGGCAGGTGCCGCAGCTGACCCACTCCGGCGCGGGTGGGGACAGGGTCGGAACGGTCACTCCGGCAGCGTGCCGGCGCGGCCTCAACGCGTGTTGGAAGCGGACTGAACCGCGGCCGGGCCGGCGGGCCCGATCCAGTCCACCGGCTCTCGAGGCCCTGCCCTGATCCTGCTGTCCGGGCCCGGCCCCCTCCGGGCTGGTCCGGCGTACGGGCGGCCGGCGGCCGCCGGAGAGGAAGGACGCGGATGCCGAGTGACCGGACGGCGCGGCGGGAGCCCGCCGCCGACACGTACGACGAGACGACCCCCGTCCTGGTGGTCGGCGGTGGCTATGCCGGCCTGGCGTCGTCGCTGTTCCTCGCCCATCACGGGGTGGCGTCGGTGCTGGTGGACCGGCACCCGGGCATCTCGGTGCAGGGCCGGGCGCGGGGGATCAACCAGCGCACGATGGAGCTGTACCGGCCGCTCGGTGTCGAGGACCCGATCCGGCGGGCGGGCCGCCCGTTCGACGACGAGGCGGGGGTGGTCCGCTGCGAGACGCTCAGCGGGGAGTGGACGTGGCTGCTGGCCGACGACACCCGCAAACCGCTGCCGGAGCTGACCCCGGCCGAGTTCGTCATGGCCGACCAGCGCAGCGTCGAGCCGATCCTGGTGGACGCGGCGCGCGCCCGCGGGGCGGACATCCGGTTCGGCACCCGGTGCCGCTCGGTGACGGCCGACGACGACGGTGTGACCGCGGTCGTGGAGGACGTCGCGACCGGGGAGCGCCGTACCGTCCGGTGCCGCTACCTGGTCGCCGCCGACGGCTTCCGGGGCCGCACGCGGGAGGCGGTCGGGATCGGCCGCGCCGGGCCGGGCGTCACGCAGCACTGGGTGACGTTCCTCGTCCGGGCCGACCTCACCGGGATCGTCCGCCAGCGGGCGATGTTCTGGATCGTGGTGAACGACGAGATCGGGCTGGGGTCGTTCCTGACCACGTCGGTCCCGGACCAGTGGGCGATGAGCGTGAGCTTCGACCCGGCCCGTACGCCGGCGTCGTCGTTCACCCCGGAGCGCTGCCGGGAGCTGGCCCGGTCGTTCCTCGGGACCGACCGGCCGGTCGAGGTCCTCGACGTCGCCGCGTGGGAGGAGGCGGTCGGGGTGGCCGACCGGTTCCGGGCGGGACGAGTGTTCCTCGTCGGCGACACCGCCCACGTCTGGCCACCGGCCGGGGCGATGGGCGCCAACGCCGCGGTGCAGGACGCCCACAACCTGGCGTGGAAGCTGGCCGCCGTGCTCGGCGGGTGGGCCGGCGAGGGCCTGCTCGACACGTACGAGGCGGAGCGCCGGCCGGCGGCACTCGCCCTGGCGGACATCACGGTCGCCCGGCAGCGGGCCCGGTTCGGCGAGGACCCGGGCACCGAGGACGTCGACGACGTGCTCTGCACGCTGGGCCAGCGGTACCGGTCGACGGCGACCGTCGGCGCGAGGCCCGACCCGGTGTACGGGCGGGAGCTGGCGACCCGCGCCGAGCCGGGCCTGCGGGCCCCGCACCTGTGGCTGGACCGGGGCGGGGAGCGCATCTCGGTGCACGACCTCTGCCACGACGCGTTCGTGCTGCTGACCGGGGACGGCGCGGTCCGCTGGGACGGGGTCGGCTCGCTCGTGGCGCGGGAGCTGTCGGTGCCGCTGCGGGCGTACCGGATCGGGCCGGCGGCGGCCGGCGCGGACCTGGTCGACGTGGAGGGTGTCTTCGCGGCCCGGTACGACACAGCCGGAGCGACGTTGCTGCGCCCGGACGGGTACGTGGCCTGGTGTTCGCGGGACCCCGTCGATCCCGCGGCCGCGCTGCGCGAGGCGCTGCGTACGGTGCTGGGTCGGACCGGCTGACGCGGAGGCGCGCGGTCCGTGCGGACCGCGCGCGGCACCGGCTACTGATCCGGTGGGCGATCCCGCGCGCCCACCGGATCAGTACGTGGCGGTGACCTGGTAGACGCCGAACGGGCGCGGCGCGGGAACCCGCTGGTAGTCGCGCAGGGGCGCGGTGGTGTCCCGGTGTGCGGCCCCGGCCTCCCAGGCACGGAACGCCTCCAGGCTCGCCCACTCGCTCATCACGACGAACGCGCGGTCGTCGTCGGCCGCGCGGAGCAGCTCGTTGCGCAGCAGTCCCGGGGTCCCGGCGAGGTCACGGCTGATCCGGTGGTACGCGGCCGCCACCGCGTCGGGCTCGCCGGTGGGCGCGGCGGCGTAGACCAGGACCCGGACCCGGTGCGTCCCGGCGGGTGCGGCACCCGCCGGTCCGGCCTCGTCGGACGCGGGCCGTGTCGGCTGGTCGGACATGCGGGCCACCCCTCCCTCGCGCGCCACGACGTGGCGGCGACCCGCTGCGGGCCGCTGGCACAGCACACCCCGCCCCGCTGGGGCGCGACTGAAGCCGGGCTGGGTGCGACCCCTCCCAGCCGGCGCGAACTCGAGGCCTACTCGACTGTGGCCGGACGCCGGCCGGGGGGCCGAAAATGGTGGGGTCCGCGCGATATTCATCAGGGGCGCAAAAGGGACGGTATCGACGCCGGTTTTTGTCCAGAAGTGCCGGGTGACAATAGATTGCATGCCTACACATGCGATTCCGTCGGCCCTGCACAACCCGCATTGTCGCCCCGCCGGCGAGCGCGCGCGATTAGCACGGAACCTACCCGCCGGAAACGTCGGACAGTTGACCCACGAAACCTTGACCGTGCTGGGGTCGCAACTTACAGTCTGTAGCAGTTGCGCCACGGAGCATGTCGATCATGCCGCCAAACGGCTGGACGAGGTGTCGGGGGGTTGATCCACCACCGCAATTGCCCGTCGATGTCCCACCGTTCGGAGAGGCGTCAACTCCCGCACCATTTCCTGGGGGAGCTAATGGTGTTCCGCATTCTTGGCCCATTGTCCGTAACTCACGAGGACCGGGATATCACCCCGAGCGCACCGAAGGTTCGCCAAGTCTTGGCTTTTCTTCTGGTGCGCCGTAACCAGGTCGTGCAGGTCAGTGAATTCGTCGACGAATTATGGGGGGACAATCCCCCGGACAGCGCGATGACAACCCTGCAGACCTACATCTACAAGCTGCGCAAGGACGTGCTGGACCCGACCGGCATGGCGCGGCTGCACACGCAGTCCTGTGGCTACCTGCTCGACGTCAACGACGACGACATCGACGTGTGCCACTTCGAGCGGCTGGCTCAGCAGGGCCGCCTCGAACGGGAGCGCGGTGACGCCCAACGCGCCAGCGAACTGCTCACCGAGGCGCTCGCGCTCTGGCGGGCACCGGCCCTGCTCGGCGTCAACGCCGGCGAGATCCTCTCCGCCCACATGACCCGCCTCGAAGAGAACAAGCTGCGGGTGCTCGGCATGCGAATCGAGGCCGACATGCAACTCGGTCGGTACGAGGAGCTGATCAGCGAACTGAAGGAACTGGTCCGCAGTTACCCGCTGCACGAACGGTTCCACGCCAACCTGATGACCGCGCTGGACCGGTCCGGCCGCCGGTACGAGGCCTTCGAGGTCTACCGGCGCCTCCGCGAACTGCTCATCGACGAGCTCGGGCTGGAACCGTCCCCGGCCGTCCAGCGGCTGCACCGGTCCCTGCTCAACGCCGAGCCGGCGGAGAGCCGGCCGGCACCCCGGCCCGCCGCGTCCACCGAGCGGACCCCGGCCCGCACGGCACCACCCGCGCAACTGCCACCGGACGTACCCGACTTCATCGGCCGGGAGGAGGTGGTGCGGCGGGTCAGAGCCGTCCTGGCGGCCGGCCAGGAGCACGGCACCGCGCCCGCCGCCATCTCGATCTGCGGCATGACCGGCGTCGGCAAGACGACCCTGGCGCTGCATGTGGGGCACCTGGAGCGGGCCCGGTACCCGCACGGACAGCTCTTCGCCGACCTGCGGGGATCGTCCCGCAACCCGACCTCCCAGCTGGACGTCCTCGCCGGCTTCCTGCGGGCGCTGGGCGTACCGGAACAGCAGATCCCGCCGACCGTCGAGGAGCGCAGCAGTCTCTACCGCACCTGGACCAACGGCCGCCGGCTCCTGGTGGTCCTCGACGACGCGGCCAGCGCGTCGCAGATCGCGCCGCTCGTGCCCGCCACGCCGGAGAGCGCGGTCCTGGTGACCAGCCGGTGGGGCCTGCAGGTCCTCCCCGGCGTCCAGGTCACCAAGCTCGACGTCGTGACGACCGGCGAGGCCGTGGCGCTGCTGCGCGCCATGATCGGCGCCCCGCGGGTGGACGCCGAACCCGAGGAGGCCGAGCGGATCGCCGACCGCTGCGGCCACCTGCCACTCGCGCTGCGCTGCGTCGGCGCCCGGCTGGCCGCGGCGCCGACCTGGTCGCTGCGGAAGATGGCCACACTCATCGAATCGGGGCCGGCGGCGCTGGACCAGCTACGGTTCGCCGAGTTCGACGTACGCACCAACTACGACCAGACCTACTACCGGTTGGAGCCGCACGACCGCAGCGCCCTGCGCCTGCTCAGCCTGCTCCCGCCGCCGCACTTCACGGCCGCCACCGCGGCCAACCTGCTCGGCAGCGCCGCCGACGCCGTCGAGACGCAGCTCAGCCGCCTGGTCGCCTGCAACCTCCTGGACGCGCGGGCGGACGAGGGCGTGGTCCGCTACCAGTTGCACCGGCTGATCCGCCTGTACGCGCGGGAACGCCTCAACCACGAGTTCATCGAGCCACGGCTCGGATCGAACGTCTGAGTCCACCGACGGGTGCCGGAGGCAGATCCGCCAGGGGCGGCGGTGGTTTCCGGGTGCGGCTCACCACCTACCGGCCGTCCCGCCGGTACGGCCCCGGCCACCCGCCCGTCCCGTACCCCACCCGGCCGTCCCGCCGGGCCCGGGCCCGCCCGCCTCCGGTGGCGGCACGCCCGGCACGGGCCACCGGCGGTGATCGTCCGGACCGCCGGTGGCGCGGAACAGGTCACCGCCCGCCGGCGGTCCGGACAACCTCGCCGTTGACGTTGCCGTTGGCCGCCGAGCCGAGGAACACCACCAGCCGCGCCACATCCTCCGCCGTGCTGAGACGACCGCTCGGAGTGTCCCGGGCAGCCTGCGCCACCAGCTCCGGATCGACGTTGTCCAGGCTCTCGGTGAGCGTCCCGCCGGGAGCGACCACGTTGGCCAGCACACCGTCGCGGGTCCACATCAGCCCCCGGACGAAGCCGTGCAGCGCTGCCTTCGCCGCGCCGTAGACCTCCGACCCCGGGTTGCCGTGCAGGGCGGTGACCGAGGAGAGCAGGACCACGCGCCCCCACCCGCGCCGGCGCATCCCGCCGAGCACCTCCCGCACCGTCCAGAGGTGGCCCTCCACGTTCTCCCGGAACCGGTCCAGCCACTCCTCCAGCGGCAGGTCCTGGTACGGCGGCAGGTCCTCCGGGTTGATCCACACCCAGGTCTGGGCGTTGGCGACCAGGACGTCGACCCCGCCCCAGCGCTCCTCCACCCGCCGCACCGCCGCCCGTACCGAGGCCGGGTCGGCGAGGTCGTAGGGCACCGCCAGCGCCCGCTCCTCGCCGCCCAACTCCTTGACCACCTGCTCGGCGGCCGCCTCGGAGGTGTGGTAGGTGACGGCGACCCGGGCGCCCTCGTCGGCGAAGGCCCGGGCGGTGGCCCGGCCGATGCCCCGGGTCGCCCCGGTCACCAGCACCCGCTTGTCCGTCAGGCCGAGATCCATGGCGTACCCCTCACGACGTCGCTGACCGGCACGGCCGTGCCAAAGGGCCAATTTCCGCCGCCGGGCTCGACGCCGGCTCGCCGCGACGCCGGCCAGCCGGCGGCCGCGTGCTCCAGCCGGGGTCAAGCCGCCCCCGATAGCGTCCGCCGCGACCATCCCGCCTGGACCTGAGGACGGCCGATGCTGCTGCACGAAGAACTGCGGGAGATCCGGGATCCGGTGCTGCGCGCGGTGCAGGACCACCCCTTCTGGTCGGGGATCCGGGACGGATCGCTGCCGCCGGCGGCGCTGGCCCACTTCCTCGCCCAGGACACCGGGTTCCTGCTCCCGACGTACGCCCGGGCGTTGGCCCGCTGCGCCGCGGCGGCCGCCGACGACGCGCACGCCCTGCTGCTCGGCCGGTCGGTGGCCGGGACGCTGGAGGCACGCGACCGGCTGCGCGCCAACAGTGCCGCCCTCGCCACGACGACCGGCCTGCCGGAGACCCTCGGCGACCCGCCGATGGACCCGGTGACGCAGGCGCACACCGCGTTCCTCACCGCCGCCACCGCGGCGTCCTTTGCGGCCGGGGTGGGCGCCCTGCTGCCGATGGTGTGGTTCAACGCCGAGGTCTCCGACCGGCTGCTGCGCGACACCGCGCCCGCCTCGCGCTACCGGCCCTGGGTGGAGGCCTACCACCCCGGCGAGTCCTACCGGTACGCGGTGCGGGCCTTCCTCGACATGGCCGACGACATCGGCAAGAACGGTACGGCCCGGGAGCGGGCCACGCTCGTCGAGCAGTTCTCCATCAGCATCCGTTACGAATGGGCATTCGCCGAGTCCTGCACAGCGTCCCTTCCGGACGGTCGGGACCGGCGGCCGCCGTTCGAGGAGTCAACGAGAGAGGGCACGAGATGACTGCCCAGACCCCGGTCCCCTACCCCTTCCCGTGGACCCCGCCGATGGAGGTCCCGGAGGCGCTGCGCGGCCTGCGGGAGCAGGCCCTCGTCGAGGTCCGCCTGCCCAGCGGGGACACCGCGGTGATGGTGACCCGCTACGCGGACGTACGCAGCCTCTTCGCCGACCCCCGGCTGAGCAAGAACGTCGCCCGCCCCGACGTGGCCCGCATCGCCGCCGACAACGAGCTGTTCGTCGACCCGAAGATCGACGGCGACCCGCCCCACCACACGCGGATGCGGGGGCTTGTCACCCGGGCGTTCACCGCCCGCCGGATCGAACTGCTCCGCCCGTACGCCCAGCAGGTCACCGACGAACTCCTGGACGCGATGGCCGCCGGCCCGAAGCCGACGGACCTGAACGAGGCGCTCGCCTTCCCGCTGCCGATCCTGGTGATCTGCAAGCTGCTCGGCATCCCGCCGGAGGACCGCAACCGGTTCCGGTCACTTGTCGACGGCTTCCTGTCGGTCACCAAGCTGCCCCCGGACGAGGTGGAGCGGTGCCGCAACGAGCTGTGGCAGTACCTGGTCGAACTGATCGAGTTCAAGCGGGCCAACCCCGGTGAGGACGACCTCATCACAAGCCTCATCAAGGTCCGCGACGAGGACGACAACCGGCTGTCCGAGTACGAGCTGCACCACTGGACCCGCAGCCTGCTGATCGCCGGCTACGTGACCACCGCCAGCCAGATCGGCACCGGCACCGCCGTCCTGCTGCACCGGCAGGACCTGGTCAAGGAGATCCGGGCGGACTGGTCGCTGGTCCCGTCGGCGGTGGAGGAGCTGCTGCGTACGCAGATCATGGGCTCCTCGATCGGCACGCTGCGGTACGCGCTTGAGGACATCGAGCTGTCCGACGGCACGATCCTGAAGAAGGGCTCCAGCGTGCTGCTGTCCGAGGAGTCCGCCAACATGGACGAGACGGTCTTCACCGACCCGTTCACCGTGGACATCCGCCGCCCCGAGAACCACCACATGACCTTCGGCGCGGGCATCCACTACTGCGTCGGCGCCGCCCTGGCCCGGATGGAGCTCCAGGTCGCCACGGAGACGCTGCTGCGCCGCTTCCCGGACATCCGGCTGGCCGTGCCGGCCGCCCGGCTGCCCCGCGCCCTCGGCGGCTTCATGGAGGGCTTCAGCGAGGTCCCGGTGACCTGGTGAACCGCCACGCGCTGGTCACCGGCGCCAACCGCGGAATCGGCCGGGCGGTCGCCGCCGAGCTGCACGCCCGCGGGTTGGCGCTCACGGTGACCGCCCGCGACGCCACGGCCGCCGCCGGCACGGCGGCCGAGCTGGGTCCCGGCGTACGCGGGCAGCAGCTCGACGTGACCGACCCCGACAGCGTCGGCAAGGCCGCCGCCGAGGTCGGGCCGGTCGACATCCTGGTCTGCAACGCCGGCGTGCTGCTCGACGGCGGCACCGACCCGCTCACCGCGCCGCTCGAGGCGGCCGAGGAGACGCTGCGGGTCAACCTGCTGGGCACCTGGCGGGTGCTCCAGACGTTCGTACCCGGCATGGTCGAGCGGGGCTGGGGCCGGGTCGTGGTGGTGTCCAGCGGCACCACCGCCGAGTTCGGTGGTGCCCTCTTCCCGGGCGCACCGGGCTACTCGCTGTCCAAGAGCGCCCTGAACGGGCTCACCACCCTGGTCGCCGGCCAGACCGCCGGCACCGGCGTGCTGGTCAACGCGGTCAACCCGGGGCGGGTCCGGACCCGGATGATGCCGCACATGACCACCCCGCCGGAGGTGCCGGCCCGGTTCATCGCGGACGTGGCCACCCTGCCCGCGGACGGACCCACCGGGCAGTTCCTCACCGAGCGACGCGGCCCGCTCTGACGGCGGATCGCGGATCACCGGGCGGCCTTCAGCCAGACGGACCTGAGACCGAGCGGGCTCCTCGACCAGCGGGGCCCCCACCGAGCCGGGCCCTCGACGCGAACGGGGCCCTTCGACCAACAGGAGACCGAGCATGCAGATCGACCTGTCCGGCAAGAAGGCCGTGGTCACCGGGGCCGGCGCCGGTATCGGGCTCGCCGTGGTGCGGGCGCTGGCCGCCGCGGGCGCCGACGTGTACGGCGGCGCGCGTACCGTGAGCCCCGAGCTGAAGGAGGCCACGCCGCACACCCTGACCGTGGACCTGGTCACCGAGGAGGGGCCGCGGCTGCTGGTGGAGCGGGCGCTCACCGAGTTCGGCGGCATCGACATCCTGGTCAACAACGTCGGCGGCGGCGTCATGCTCGCCCCCGGCTTCCTGGACATCAGCGACGACGTCTGGCGCCAGACGTTCGAGCTGAACGTCCTCACGACCGTCCGGGCGACCCGGGCGGCGCTGCCGAGTCTCGTCGAGCGCAAGGGCGCCATCGTCAACATCGGCTCGATGAACGGCACCATGGCCGACCCCCGGCTCGCGCACTACTCGGCCGCCAAGTCCGCCGTCGCCAACCTCGGCAAGGCGCTGTCGGCCGAGTTCGCCCCGCAGGGCGTACGGGTCAACACGATCTCGCCCGGGCCGGTGAAGACCCGGCTGTGGACCAACCCGCACATCGCCGAGAAGGCCGGGATGACGCCTGACGAATTCCTGGCGATGGTTCCGAAGATGGCCGGACTGGCCACCGGCGAGATGATCGAGCCGGAGGAGATCGCGGCGCTGGTCGTGCTGTTCGCCTCGGGCCGGATCCGCAGCGTCACCGGGGTCGACCTGCCGATCGACGCCGGCATGGCGCCCCCGTCGCGCTACCAGCGCCCCAACTGACCCCGCGGTCGCCCGTCGAAAACGGCCCCCGGCGCTGCCGGGGGCCGTTCCGTCTCCTGTTAACAAGGGGCCCTTCCTCTACCGCAGGCGTTAAGAGGGGGCCCTTCCTTACCGCGTGGCGGTGAGGCGGTTGGCGTGGTGGAGGAGGTCGGTGCCGGCCAGGACGGCGTCGGCCGGGCCGACCAGGTTCACGCGGCGGTTGAAGGCGCGGCCCAGTTCGAGGTCGTGCAGCACGCCGTTGGACAGCGCCGCCGAGATGAGGTCCTGGCGGGCCATCTCCGCCCGGTCCTCGTCCGGCACCGGCTGGCCGGTGATCCGGTAGATGCGGGCCCGGTCCATCGCCGCGGACTCCCGGTACACCGCGTCCGCCTCCCGGGCCGTGGCCGCGTCGTACGCCAGCGCCGTCGCCACCGGGTCGCCGGCGCCCACCGACACCGCCTCGGCGGCGGCGAACGCGTACGTCAGCGCCATCGCCGAACCCCACCCGTACGCGGGATTGCTCGCGCACAGCGAGTCGCCGGCCGACAGCAGGCCGAGGACGACTGGCCGGCCGTCGACCACGTACCGCCGGCGCAGGCTGCGGTTGCCCGCCATGACCTGGACGCCTTCGAGCGGAGTGCCGTTGGCCGGGTCGACCCAGGGCGCCAGCGCCGGAATGCCCCGGGCCACCGCCTCCCAGATCGAGGTGTGCCGCAGCGCGCGGGCGTTGCGGTTGTCCGGGTGGCACTCGAAGGAGAAGGCGTACGTGTCGTGGTCGCCGGGGAAGCCGATGAACCAGCCGTCGGCGAACTCACCGCGCAGCGTGGCCACCGAGGTCCGGGGCAGCTCGCAGCCGTCGGTGAAACGGAAGTAACGGCTGTAGTAGACCGTCTCGCAGTCCTGCACCTCGGTCGGCACCCGGACGCCCTCGGCGGCCAGCCAGCGGGAGACCGGCGACCGCTGGCCGAGACAGTCCAGCACGACGTCCGCGGTGAGCAGGTCGCCGTCGGCCAGCCGGACCGAGGTGACCCGGGGCCCGACGCTCGTCCAGTCGAAGCGCAGCCCGTTCACCACCGCCGGGCAGCGGAACTCGACGCCCGGCTCCTCCTCGGCGGTCAGCCGCAGCGCCAGCTCGAAGACCGCCCGCCGGGCCCACACGTTTGTGAACGAGTCGTCGGCCGGCACCCACCGGTCCTCCGGGATGAGGCGCTTGAACAGGTTCATCTCCTCGACGCCGCTCGCCCGCAGCCGGGCCAGGACGTCCGGGGCGTGCCGGAGCAGCAGGTTGCGGGCCCGGGCGGAGAAGCCGTGCGGCAACCGGAACTGCGGCACTCCCCGGCGCGGCCAGTGCAGGAACGGGTCCGCGGTGGGGTCGGCCGGGGGCGGGTCGCGCTCCACCACGGTGACCGGGTGCCCGCGCCGGGCGAGCGCGATCGCGGCGGCCGTGCCGGCGATGCCACCACCGAGAACGAGGACGCGCTGGCCCATCGGACCTCCCGTCTTCGGCGTACGCGCGTTCACCGGCGCCACTGCACGACGTCGTCGAGCGGCTTGCGGCGCGCCGCGTTCGGCGGTACCGGCATCCGCTTGCCGCGGTCCTCGTGCCCCACGGTGATGATCCCGGTGAGGGCCACGTCGGCCGGCAGGTCCACCACGTCGGCGAGCGCGCTCAGCTCGTCGGTGTAGACGGAGCTGACGAACCCGGTGCCCAGTCCCTCGTTGATGGCCGCGAGCTGGAGCAGCATGAACAGCGCTCCGCAGTCGAACCACCAGAACGGCACCGGCCAGGGGATCTCCGACCAGCCCGGCCGGACCTCCTCGCCGCCGTACCGCTCGTGGTAGGAAGCCTCCCGGGTGGCGACGTAGATGTGCACCGGGGCGGACGCGATCCAGCGGGGGAAGCCCAGCTCGACGTAGCGGGCCTCGGCGATGTCCGCGGCCTTCTGCCGCAGGCCCGGGTCGGTCACGACGACCAGCCGGTACCCCTGGCTGAAGCCGGCGCTCGGGGCCCGCCGCACCGCCCCGACGATCCGGTCGAGGGCCTCGTCGGAGACGGGCCGGTCGGTGTAGCTGCGCACCATCTGGCGGCGGCGCAGCACGTCGGGAAAGTCCATGGAAACTCCCTCGGGTCAGATCGCGAGCTGCACGTCGTACCGCCGCAGCCACGCGTCGAACTGCAGCACCATCTCGATGTTCATCCGGCTCACCCACTGGTGGGCGATCTCCGAGGGCTGGTCCAGGGTGGCCCGGACCGCGGGAAGGTCGAGCAGTGGCAGCGACGGCGCGGAGCTGTCGTCCACCAGCGCCGCCAGCTCGCCGCGGAGCATCTCGGCGTACGCCGGATCCTGGGTGACCGGCCACGGGCTCTTGGCGCGGTCGAGCACCGACCGGGGCACCAGGTCGCGGGCGGCCGCACGGAGCAGGCTCTTCTCCCGGCCGTCGAAGGTCTTGAGCCGCCACGGGGTGTTGTAGAGGTACTCGACCAGGCGGTGGTCGCCGTAGGGCACCCGCAGTTCGAGCGCGTTGGCCATGGCGAGCCGGTCGTCGCGGTCGAGCAGCATCGGCAGCCACCAGGTGAGGGTGACGTGGGTGACCCCACGCATCAGCCGCTCGGTGTCGTCCTCGTCGCCGGTGTACGGCGCCGCGGCGAGCGCCGTCCGGTACTGGTCCCGGTAGTAGGTGCCCAGGTCCAGCTTCGCCATGAAGCCCGGGTCGAACAGGCCGCGGCCCTGACCGCGCGGCGACCCGGGCATCAGGTACTCCTTGGCCACCCAGGGGAACATGTCGGCTGCGAGGAGCTGCTGGTCGTACATCCAGCTGTAGCCGCCGAAGATCTCGTCGGCGACCTCCCCGCTCAGCGCGACCGTCGAGTGCTGCTTGATCCGGCGCGCGGTCAGGTAGTTGGACGTGTCCATGTCGCCGAGCGTGGTGGGCATGTCCTGCGCGTGCAGGACGGCGTCCCGGGCCGCCCGGTCCATCAGGTCCCGGGTGCTGAGCTGGATCCGGACGTGGTCGGCTCTCAGGTGCCGGGCGACCTCGTCGGCGAACACCTCGTCCGGGGCGAAGCGGACGTCGTCGGGCTGGAACCGCGTCGCGTAGTCGTCGAACGTGGTGACGAAGGTGCGGATCCGCTCGCCGTCGAGCTTCCAGCGCCAGTACGCGGCGATCGCCGACACGGCGCTGGAGTCGACCCCGCCGGAGAGGGCCGTGCAGAGCGGCACCTCCGACTCCAGCTCACGCAGCACGATGTCGTGCAGCAGTTCCCGGATGTGGCCGACCGTGCCGTCCAGGTCGTCGGTGTGCGGCCGGGCCGCCAGGGCCCAGTACCGCCGCTGCGCCATCCCGGCGCGGCTGATCGTCAGCGTGGTGCCGGGCAGCACCGCGCGCAGGTCCCGGAAGACCGACATGCCGGGCCGCTTGGCGGTCGCGAACAGCTCCTGGAGGTTGTCGAGGCCCACCACCGGCCGCACGAGGGGGTTGGCCAGCAGCGCCTTCGGCTCCGAGCCGAACAGGACGCCCTCCGGGCGGCGGGCGTAGAAGAGCGGCTTGACGCCCAGCCGGTCCCGCACCAGCACCAGCTCCTGGCGGCGCAGGTCCCAGATCGCGAAGGCGAAGATGCCCTCCAGCCGGGCGGCGCACTCCACGCCCCACTCCAGGTACGCCCGCAGGATCACCTCGGTGTCGCTGCGGGTGCGGAACTCGTGCCCCCGGGACCGCAGCTCGGTGCGGAGCTGCTTGAAGTTGTAGACCTCGCCGTTGTAGACGATCGTGGCGACGACCCGGCCGTCCTGCTCGACGGAGAGCGGCTGCGCGCCGCCGGCCACGTCGATGATGGCGGTACGGGTGTGCCCGAGAGCGGCGTGCCCGCGGATCCAGACCCCGGAGTCGTCCACCCCACGGTTGGCCAGGGTGTCCGTCATCGCCCGCACGGTCGAGCGCTCCCCTGTCAGGTCACGCCCGAAGTCCACCCAGCCGACGATGCCGCACATGCGCATCACCCCTCGCCTCGCGTCCGACTACGCGTGAGCCTGCCGGGCACCGTTCCAGGCGACCTCGACGGCGACTCGACGGAGGGGCGCGCCGGCGAATCGGGGGACGGGCGCGCCGGAGCGCGACAGGATCGGCATCGGATGCAACCGCCCCACGCCCTGGACCGTCATCGGGGTGTGGGGTCATCGAGTAGGAGAGACGTGGTCGGTTCTGGTGGTGCGGGTTCCAGCCCGGGAAAGGGGAACGGCGCGGCGACCCGTTGGCTCGGGGCGGTGCTGGTGCTGGCGGTGGCCGGCGGGGTGACCATGCTCGCTCGGAGCACCCCGGGCTCGTCGCCTCCACCGCGGGTCGCCGGCACACCGTCGGCCGCCGACACCCGGTTCGAGGTCGCCTTCGACAGCGAGGCCTCGGCTGAGGTCACCGCGCGACGGCTTGCCGAGGAGCTGCACGAGGCGCTCCGGACGGAGGTCCCGGAAGCGCGGTGGCTCCCCGGTGGCGACGCCCGGGAGGACCGACGCCCGCGCTACGACTTCGACCTCGGCCGGGACGGCGCGGTGTTCGTCCGGGCCGGGTCGGGGCTGCTCAACGACGACCGCACGGGCCACCTGGAGGCGATGATCATCGCTACGGACGGCCGGCACGCCGACCCGCAGCGGGGCGGTTTCGACTGGTCCTGCCTCGGCACCCCGAAAGGTCAGTGGATGTGTGACGAGACCGAGGCACCGAGCGGCGCGACGATGAAGGTCGTCACGCACGTGCGGGCCGGGACCGTCCGCCACCTGGTGGACATCCGCCTGCCCGGAGACCGGCGGCTGCACCTGGTCGTCTCGAACGAGTCCGGCGGCGCCGGTACCGCACCGGCCCAGCCGGACGCCCCGCTGCACATGGAACAGGCCGTGGCCCTCGGCCTGCAACTCGAAGGCAGGATCAGACCCTGAGCCGCCGGCCTCGTACGCGGCTCAGTCGTGATCGGTGTGCGGTGGGGTGCCGGGGGTCTGGCCGGGCTCGGTGACCACGAACTGGCCCATCATGCCCTTGTCCTCGTGCAGCAGCAGGTGGCAGTGGTACATGAAGGGGACGTTCCGGTCGGCGTACTCGCTGAACCGCACCGCCAGCCGCATCGGCACCTCTGGCGTGGTGTAGACGGTGTCCTTCCAGCCGGCCAGCTCCGGCGGCGGCGCCGCGCCGGCGACCGAGAGCACCTGGAACTGGGTGCCGTGCACGTGGAAGTTGTGCGGCTTCGGGAACGGGCTGATCACCTCCCACACCTCGGTGGTGCCCTTGGTGACGCCGAAGTCGATGCGGTTCATGTCCATCGTCAGGCCATTGATCTGGCTGGTGCCGGCCAGTTCGAAGCGGCGGGCCACCGGTGCCGCCGCTTCCACGCCCAGGCGGGGCGGGTCGGCGAGGGTGGCGGCCGGCTCGGGCGACGGGGTGAGCTGGTCGGCCGCCCGCAGCTCGAGGACGTCGAACCGGTCGTCGCCACCGGTGATCCGGCTGTTCAGCGGGTCCAGCCCGAGCGCCGGCGGGTAGCTGCGCAGCACGAGCCGCTCCCCCGGGCGCACGGTGACCACGATCTCGGCGCGTTCGCCCGGGGAGAGCTGGACCCGCTCGGTGGCGTGCGGGGCGGGCAGCAGGCCGCCGTCGGTGCCGACAAGTGCGAACGGCCGGTCGTCGGAGAGCCCGAAGTTGTACGACCGGGCCGGGGAGGCGTTCACCAGCCGCAGCCGCACCCGCTCGGTGGTCACCTCGTGGTACGGCCCGACGGTGCCGTTGACCACAAGCGTGTCGCCGAGGATTCCGACGTCGGCGATCCGCGAGTAGCCCTCGTCGAGCTGGTTGTCGCCGTCGAGGTTGACGTCCTGCACGATGACCGGGACGTCATCGACGCCGTACCGGTTGGGCAGCCGCGCCGCCGACGCCGCCGGGTCGTCCACGATGAACAGCCCGGCCATCCCCCGGTAGACGTGGTGGGCGGTGCGCCCGTGCGGGTGCGGGTGGTACCAGAGCGTGGCGGCCGGCTGGTCGATCCGCCAGGTTGGCGACCACGTGGCGCCGGAGCGGATCGGCTGGTGCGGCCCGCCGTCCATGGCCGCCGGCAGGTGCATGCCGTGCCAGTGGACGGTGGTGGTCTCGGGCAGATCGTTGCGGACGTTGACGAGCACCGTCTCGCCCTTCGCCGCCCGCAGCGTCGGCCCGAGGTGCCCGTTGTCGAACCCCCACGTGGTGGTCGCCCGGCCGGAGCGCCACTGCCGTTCACCGGTGCCGGCGGCCAGGTCGAACACCCGCCGCCCGCCCTCCTGCCGGCCGGTGAGCAGCGGTGGGATGGCGAGCGGGTTGGTGAAGTCGACCTCGCCGACGGTGTCGACGTCGGTGACCGCGTACCAGATGCCGAAGCCGGCACCGCCCACGGCCAGGACTGCCGGCACGCCGATCAGCCCCGCCTTCAGGATGCGGCGGCGGGTGGACCGGCGGCGGCCGGCGCGCTCGGCCGGTGGGATCGCCTGGGCGGGGGTGTCCTGCGGGGAACTCGCCAGCAACGGTGTCTCCATCGTGAGGCGGCCGAGGGGCCGGGGACAGGGCCGGACGGGCGCGGACCGCGGCACTCCCACCGGCTCACCACCGGTCGGGCACGCCGCGGCCCGTACGCTACGTGCGGCCCAGGTTACTCGACGCGAATGGATCGGGTGGGGCAGCCGCGTACCGCGATCCGCACATCCTCGTGAAGCTCCGCGGGAGGCTCCGGGTCGAGCACCTCGACCTGCCCCTCCTCGTCCTGGTCGAAGACCTCCGGCGCCTGGTAGACGCAGAGGCTGGCCACCGCGCAGGTCTCCTTTGTCGCATACACACGCATGATGCCCACCGATCGCCGTGTCGGGTCCGTCGCGGCGGCGGAGCCCGCCACGCGCGCCCGATCGTCCGGCAGGGCGCTCGAGAGCCGGTACAGCCGCGCGTCGAGCGGCGTTCCAAGCCGGGCCGGCACCATCGGGGCGTCCTCCGTCCGCGCCCCGAAGGGAGCCGCCCGATGACGGGTACGGTCACCGCATCGCCCGCGCGCCTGCTCCGCCTCGGCAACGCCTTCTGCGAGTCGCAGGCGCTGCTGACGGCCGTCGAGCTGGACCTGTTCCGTACGCTGCGGGACGGCCCCGCCACCGCCGCGGAGATCCGCGACCGGCTGGGGCTGCACGGGCGCGGGCTGCCCGACTTCCTCAACCTGCTGGTGGCGCTCGACCTGCTGCACCACGAGGACGGGCGCTACCGCAACGCCGACGACGTCGACCGGTTCCTCACCGGCCGCGGGCCGGAGGACGTGACCGGTTTCCTGCGTGGCGCCAAGGCCAACCTGTACCCGGTGTGGAACGGGCTGACCGAGACGCTGCGCACCGGCCGGCCGCGTACGCCGGCGGAGGACTTCGCCGGCATGCTCGCCGACCCGGCCGCGCTCCGGCGGTACGCGCACATGATGGACGGTGTGCTGCGCCCGCTGATCCCGCGGCTGCTGGCTGCGATCGACTGGTCGGCGTACGGGTCGGTGCTCGACGTGGGCGGCTGCCGGGGCAGCCTGGTGGGGCAACTGGTCCTGGCGAACCCGCATCTGGCCGGGCACGTCTTCGACCTGCCGCAGCTCCGCCCGGTCTTCGCCGAGCACATGTCGGAGCTCGGCACCGCCGACCGGGTGCGTTTCCACGCGGGCAACTTCTTCGCCGACGCCCTGCCGCCGGCCGACGTGGTGGTGTTCGGCCACATCCTGCACAACTGGCGGCCGTGGCAGCGGGAGGAGCTGGTCTGGGCGGCGTACCAGGCGGTCAAGCCGGGCGGGGTCCTGCTGGTGCACGACCGGATGCTCGACGACGCGGCGCCCCGCGTGGACAACCTGGTGGCCAGCCTCATCATGGCGCTGGTCACCGAGGAGGGTTCCGAGTACCCGGTCGGTGAGCTGGCCGGCTACGCCAGGGCCGCCGGCTTCACCAAGATCCACCAGCACCCCTTGGACGACAACGAAACCCTCGTCATCTGCCACCGCACCCCCTAACCCGCCCCTCCCCCGTCCCCCCCACCCCACCCTCACCCCGTCGATCATGGAGTTGGGGTGGGGCTTGTGCCCTTTTTGCCCCGCTCTGTTCCCACCACAAGTCCATGATCGACGGGGTGGGGGGGTGGGGGTGGGGGGTGGGCAGGGTGAGACCGGGGTACGCCGTCAGGCGTACCCCGGCCCCGCGGGAGACGGGTCAGGCGGGTTTGCGGGCTACCAGCAGGGTGTCGTCGTCGCCGAGCAGGCGGTCCTCGACCTTGACGAAGCCGGCCGCCTCGGCGTGCTCACGGAGCTCGGCGACGGTGTACTCCGAGCCACCGTCGGTGACCAGCAGCATGTCCAGGCTGATCACCAGGTTCTCCACCCGGCTGGACGGGCGGTCGAGCATCCGGTCGTACACCAGCAGGACGCCACCCGGGTTGACCGCCTCGTACGCCTTCTGCACGAGGAACCGGCGCTGGTCCCGGTCCCAGTCGTGCAGCACGTGCCCCATCACCACGATGTCGGCCGTCGGCAGCGGCTGCTCGAAGAAGCTGCCCCCGTGGAAGGTCAGCCGGTCGGTGAGGCCCTGCTCGGCGGCCTGCTCGGTGAAGAACGGCTCCATCTGGGGCAGGTCGAAGACGTGCCCGGCGAGGTTCGGGTGTGCGGTGACGATCTGCGCGGCCAGGCTGCCCCGGCAACCGCCCACGTCGAGCACCGAGCCGTGGTCGGACCACTCGCCGAACGCCTCGATGAGCTGCGGCCCGAGGACCCGGGTCAGCGCGTCCATCGAGTGGATGAACTGCTTCAAGATCTGCGGGTTCTCCACGACCGCCTCGAAGCTGCTGCCCGACTGCGGCTTGCCGGTACGCAGCGCGTCGGCCAGGCGGCCCCACGCCGGGTACAGGTTGCGGTTGGACCGCTCGATGAAGCCGCCGATGTAGGACTGCTCACCGCGCACCAGGAAACGGTCCGCCCCCGGGCCGTTGCGGTAGCGGCCGTCCGCCTGCTCCAGCAGGCGCAGCTCGACAAGCAGGTCGAGCCAGTCGGACAGGCCGCGCCCGTGCAGGCCCAGCTTGTCCCGGATCTCCTCGACGGTGGCCGGTCCCTCCCGCAGCGTGGTGAAGAGGCCGAGCTCCACCGCCGTCAGCAGCGCCTTGGCGTCGCAGAAGGAGTTGGCCAGCCGCAGGATGCCGGCCGGCCGGCTGGTGTCTGTCGCTGTCGTGGTCACTGAAACCGCCCGCCTTTACGCTCGAACGCCGACGTCGATCTTCTTCATGGACCACCGGGCGATCTTGAGGGACATGTCGATCGCCTCGGTGGCGTACCGCACCATCTCGGCCTGGTAACCGGCCACCGCCTCGGCCAGGGGCGACTCGCCCCGGGCGACGGCCGTCAACGCCCGGCACAACGCGCTCGCGTCGCGCAGGGCGGTGTTCGCGCCCACTCCCCCGGTCGGCGGCATCAGGTGCACCGCGTCGCCGAGGGGGATCACCGGGCCGGGCTGCCACGCCCGCACCGGCACCGCCGCCCGCAGGGCGAGCGGGTAGGTCTCCGCGGCCTGCGCGTGGGCGAAGACGCCGCGCAGGTCCGGGTGCCAGTCGACGGTACGGTCCAGCACCAGCCGGCACAGTTGCTCGCCGGTGAGCGCGAAGAACGCCTCGTCGGACAGCCCGAGCAGGTCCTTGTGGACGCTGAAGACGGACATGTAGTAGTCGTCCGACCCGCCCAGGTCCAGCCCCGGCCAGAACTGCTCGGCCGCCCGGGCCGGCGGCGTCCGGAACACCATCGGCATCAGGGCCAGCCGCAGCCCGTCGGCGGCGGTGACGTTGACGAACCGGTCCCGTAGCGACTCCGGCAGGCCCGCGTCGATCGCCGCCGCCCGGGGCGTACGGGACAGGATCGCCCGTACGCCGAGATCCCGCGTGGTGTCGTCGGGCCGCAACTGCGCGCGGACCGCGGAGTGCGCCCCGTCGGCGGCCACCAGCACGTCCCCGACCGCGTGGTCGCCGTCGGCGAAGTGGGCCACCACCTCACCGTCGACCTGCTCGTAGCGGACGAACCGCTTGCCGAAGCGCACCGCGTCCCCGATGCCGGCGAGCAGCACGCGACGCAGGGTCGCCCGGTCGACCGCGTCGATCTTGTCCGGCGCGTCGCCGCGCGGGTCGTCGAAGGTCGGCGCGGGCAGCGGGTTGAGCCGCTCGTCGAAGGCGACCAGGCCGAGCTGGTGCCGGTCGTTGGCGGTGGCGGTGAGCAGGTCCTGCGCCCGCCGCGGCAGGCACTCCCGCAGGGCCGTCTCACCCTCGGGGCTGATCCGCAGCCGGTACCCCTGCATGCGGCCCTCGGCGGACGCGTCCCGCTCGTAGACCGTCACGTCGGCGACGTCCGCTTGGCGGAGCCCCTGGGCGAGGCAGAGCCCGCCGATGCCACCGCCGACGACGAGCACCCGCATCCGCCGGCCGTTCTGGTTTCCCATCTCCGCGCCGTCAGCCCAGGACCACGGCGGCGATCCGGTCGAGGTGGTCCGGATCGGCCGTGCAGGACAGGATCAGCAGCTCGTCGCAGCCGTTGGCCGCGTACCCGTCGACCACGTCGCGGAGCTTGCCCTCGTCGGTGATGGCGCCCTTCGCGAGGTGCTCGACGAGCTGCCCCATGTAGGCGTAGTAGCTGTGCATGTGCTCCAGGGCGAGCCGCTGGCCGTCCGGCCCGAGCGACACGTAGAGGTTGGCGCCCATCCGGGGCTCACCCTCCCGCTTCTCCTCGGCCCACAGCTCCTTGACCTTCGTGACCAGCTCCGGGTACTTGTGCGGCGGGCCGCCCGGGGAGATCCAGCCGATGCCGTAGCGGGCCGCCCGGCGCAGTCCGGCCGGCGAGTGCCCGCCGACCCAGATCGGGATGTCGCCGTTTGTCGGTCGCGGCCCGACCCCGGGCGTCGGCCCGGCGCCCTGCCACACCTGGCGCAGCTCCTCGAGCATCGCGTCGAGCCGGCGGCCCCGGGTGTGGAAGTCGGTGCCGGTGGCGGCGTAGTCGTCCTCCCGCATCCCGGCGGACACACCGAGGATCAGCCGGCCCTCGGAGAGCCGGTCGAGGCTGGCGAGCTGCTTGGCCAGCTCCACCACGCTGGGCCGGTACGCGGCCAGCAGGATGCCGGTCACCAGCTTGATCCGCTCGGTCACGGCCGCCGCGGCGGCGAGCGAGACGATGCCGTCGTAGTTGTCGTAGACGACGCGGTCGGCGACGGTCAGGCTGTGGAAGCCGAGTCGCTCGGCACGGCGGGCGAACTCGATAAGCTGCCGCCCCTGCGCGCCGGGGATGGTCGTCGGCAGGCAGACTCCGATATCCATTGCGGACTCCCTGGGATTCACCGGTCGGGTTTCCTGCCGAGCGTTCGGGCGCCCGGCCGCACCACCGGCTTCGGGCGGTGGTGGCAGCCACTGTGGTCGGCCGCGCCGGAGCGCCGGTCGAGTCGCGGTCGACCGGAGGTGGGGACCGCTGCCGGGGATGTGGGCGGGCGGTGACCGCCGTCCGGGGTACGGCCGCGCTCGACACCTCCTCGAGGCCGGTCGTGTCCGATGGAGGTCGCGCGCCAGCGCCGAATGTCCGTGAGCTGCGCACCGGCCGTGCCAGCCGTACCGGCGGAGGGATGCCCCCTGAAACTCGGAGCGATCATTGAATGGGCGGACGACCTCGCGGAGTTCCGGAGCGTCGTCCGACTGGCCGATGACCTCGGATACGACGTCATCGGGGTCGGCGACACGCCGGCCCGCGCCTACGAGATGTACGTGTCGCTCACCGTCGCGGCGTACGAGACGCGACGGGCGACGCTCACGCCGATGGTGACGACCCCGTTCTTCCGGCACCCGGCGGCGACCGCCACCGCGATCTCGACGCTGCACGAGGTGACCGGCGGCCGGACGATGCTCGCGATCGGCAACGGCGGCAGCGTCCGGCGGGTCGTCGGCCGGTCCCCGGTCGCCACGCCGCACGAGTTGCGTGACTATGTGACCGCCGTCCGGGCCGTGCTGCGCGGCGGCTCGGCCCGGGTCGACGGGTTCGACACCGAACCGCTGGAGCGGGTGCGGGACGTGCCGGTGCTGGTCGCCGCCGACTACCCGAAGAGCCTGCGGCTCGCCGGCGAGCTGGCCGACGGGGTGGTGACCACGGTCGGCATGTCCACCGAGCGGGTGGCCGGCAAGGTCGCCCGGATCCGGGCGGCCGCCGAGGCCGCCGGTCGCGATCCGGACGCGCTCCAGGTGTGGGGCTTCAGCTTCATGTCGGTGCGGGGCAGCCGGGCGGAGGCGAACGCCGACATCGGCGCGGCGCTCGCCTCCGACGTGGCGCTGCGGTTGAAGTCGCCGCACATGCGCTCGACCGTCCCGCCCGAGTTGCTGCCCGCGGTGGAGGAGATGGAGCGGCGCTACGACGTGTGGGACCACACGGTCGGCGGTAAGAACGCGCGGCTGCTGGAGGAGTTGGGCCTGGTCGACCTGGCCCTGGAGCTGACCGGGTTGACCGGCACCGTCGCCGAGGTGGGCGAGCACCTGCGCCGGCTGGAGGAGGTCGGCGTGTCCGGGGTCCTGGCGGCGTTGCCGCCGCTGGCGGACCCGAAGGGGCTGCTGCGCCGGCTCCGCCAGGCCGCCGACAGCTGATCGGGCCCGCACACCGATGTCGCCCCACCTCCCGGGAGGTGGGGCGACATCGCGTCCGGCTACCGGCGGCGCAGCTCGAGCCGCGGTTCGAGCGCCAGGTAGAGCCCCTCGACCGCGTTGTCGGGGTGGAACGGCGCCTGCTTCATCTCGTGCACCCGGTTGAGGTTGTTCAGCGGGTTCGGGTCGCCGCTGGTGTCGCCGTGCAGGTGCGCCTGGACCACCTTGTACGCGTTCTCCGCGTCGTTGAGGTCGGCGATGCCGGTGATGATCCGGTCGAACGCCGCCTGCAGGTGCAGCCGGTCCCGCTCGTCGTTGGTGAGCCGCTGCGCGTTGTAGAAGTGGTAGTCCTTGCCGCGATAGCTCTCGTAGAAGACCGACACCAGCACCAGCATCCGCTCGTAGGCGTGCCGGTAGACGGTCTGGTAGAACCGCCCGGCCTCGTCCTCGCCGACCTCGCCGCGCAGCCGGCTGGAGATGCTGGCCGCGGCCAGCATGCCGCTGTAGGTGGCCAGGTGCACGCCGGTGGAGAGCAGCGGGTCCAGGAAGCAGGCCGCGTCGCCGGAGAGCAGGTAACCCGGCCCGGCGAACCGCTCCGAGACGTACGAGTAGTCCTGTTCGACCTTCATGTCGGCGACCTGCTCGGCGCCGTCGAGCATCTCCAGCACGGTCGGGCACTGCGCCATCGCCTCGTCGTAGACGGCCTGGATGCTGCCGAGCCGCTGCCGGCTGTCGTTGAACAGGTCCCGCCCGGTGACCAGGCCGACGCTGAGCGTGCCGTCGTGCAGCGGGATCGCCCAGAACCAGCCGTTCGGCACCGAGCAGACGGCGATCGCCCCCTCCGGTCCCTTGCGCAGCGGCTTCGCGCCCCGCCAGTACGACCAGGCGGCGACGTTGCGGAACACGTCGTGGAAGCGGCGGCTCTGGAAGTGACGGGTGGCCAGCACACCGCCGCGGCCGGACGCGTCGACCAGCTGGTCGAAGGCGATCCGGCCGCCGGTGCCCGGGTTCTTCGTCTCCTGCCAGCGGACCGCGACCGCCCGGTCGCCGTCGAACTCGACGTCGCGGACGGTGATCCCCTCGATGACCTCCACACCGGACTCCCGGGCGTGGTCGAGCAGGATCTTGTCGAACTCGCTGCGGATCACCTGAAACGCGTTCGTGTTGTCGGAGCCCTGGTCGGTGAAGCGCACCTCCCACTCCTCCGGGCCCCAGACGAAGTACGCCCCGCCCTTCGGCTGGAATCCGTGCGCCTCGATCTTTTCCCAGACGCCCAGCTTCTCGAAGATCGGGCGACAGGACGGCAGGATCGACTCCCCGATGTGGTACCGAGGGAAGCGGTCCCGCTCCAGCAGAGTGACCTGAAAGCCCTCCCGGGCCAGCAGGCCGGCCGTGGTGGAGCCCGCCGGGCCGCCACCGATGACAAGAATCTGGGTTGATTCGCGCATACCGAGAGCATGATGATCGCCGATGGGTGACGGGTCGATCGCGGGTCGAGGCGTGACCTCACGCCGCGACGTCGGGGCCGCGCAGCGGGATGTCGTGCTCCTGGGCGCGCAGCCGCTCCTCGGCGGTCTGCTCGACCCGCCGCATGCTGAGGCGCAGCACCGGCGGCGCCATCATCGAGGTGCTCACCGCCACCAGCACCAGGATCGTGTACGCCTCGACGCCGAGCACCCCGAGGCGCAGCCCGACCATCGCGATGATGATCTCGATGACGCCGCGGGCGTTCATGCCGGCGCCCAGGGCCAGGGACTCCCAGTGGCCGAGCCGGCTCATCCGCGCGCCGACGTAGGCGCCGACGAACTTGCCGGTGACCGCGACGGCCAGCACGGCCAGCGCGGAGAGCAGCACCGGTGGCCGGGCCAGCACGGTGAGGTCCATCCGCAGGCCGGCGATGGCGAAGAAGAGCGGCGCGAGGACGGCCATGACGACGGTGCGCAGCGGCCGCAACCGGGACCGGTCGAGGGCGCCGGAGCTGCCGATCACGATGCCGCACACGAGCGCGCCGAAAACGGCCTCCAGGTGCAGCGCGTGCGTCGCGGCGGCGGCGAGCACCACCAGGACGACAACGGTGGTCACGGTCACCGCCGCGCCGTCGTCGCCGTCGGCGCGGGCGGCGGTGCGCAGCGTACGGCGGACCAGTGGACGGACCAGCAGGGCCAGCAGGAGAACGGCGGCCAGGGCGGCCACCGAGAACGCGATGCCACCGGCCCGCACGCCGGTGGTCGCCATCGCCGAGACGACGGAGAGCAGCATCCACCCGACGATGTCGTCGACGGTGACCGCGCAGAGGATGAGCTGGCCGACATTGCGGTGCACCAGCCGCAGCTCGGTCAGGGTCTTGGCGATCACCGGGATGGCGCTGACCCCCATCGCCACGGCGAGGAAGAGAGCGAAGGTGATCTCGTCCACCCCGTCGGGGATCAGCGAGCCGGGCAGGGCGAGGCCGGTGAGCACGCCGAGGGCGACCGGCAGGAGGACACCGGCGGCGCTGATCCGGGCGGCGGTGAGCCCGCGACGGCGGACCAGGTCCAGGTCCAGGTGGATTCCGGTGAGCCCGACCAGCAGCAGTACGCCGACCTGGCCGACCGCGTCGAGCAGGTTGATCTGGGTGGCCGACTGCGGCAACAGCCAGTCGCCGACGCCGGGCAGGTGGCCGACCACGCTGGGCCCGAGCAGGATGCCGGCGCAGAGCTCGCCGGCGACCGCGGAGAGCCCGACCCGTTGGGCGAGCCGGCCGAGGAGCAGCGCGGCGAGCAGCAACAGCCCGACCTGGAAGAGGAACCGTTCGAGATCCGCCGCCGAGATCATGCCGAGCGGCGCGGTGGCCTGGGTCATGTCGTCCTCCCCTTGAGGTCCGGGTCACCGGGCGCCACCGCCGACAACAGGGACAGCCTTACCGCGCCGGGGGCGCGGTAAGGCTGTCCGCGAAGGGAACGGTTACAGGCAGGGGCCCTCGTAGGCGCCGATGTTCGGCGTGGCTCCGGTGACCGTGTTGCCGTAGAAGTCGCGGCCGCCGTTGTCCGGCACGGCGACGCCGGCGTCGAGGGCCGGTGAGCCGCAGGTGAGCCGGAGGCCGGCCGGCCGGTCGACGGTCGGGTTGCGGAACAGCGGGTCGCCGGTCACCGCGTTCGTGGTGTTCGCCGCGACGGCCGTGATGTTGTGGTACAGGTTGTGGTCGTAGACGCCCACCGGGTCGTCGATCCGGGCGCCGCTCGCCTTGCCGGAGAAGATGTTGTTGGTGAAGGCGATCGACGTGTGCGGGAACGCCCCGGCCAGGTTCTCCGCGTTGGGCGCGTAGATCGTGTTGTTGTAGAACTTCGAGTTGGTGATCGCGTTGTCGCAGCCCGCCGCGACCACCGGAATGATGAAGCCCTCGAGGTTCACGTCCTTGTCGTTGTCACTGATGTTGTAGCGGATGACCGCACCGTCGGCGTGCGAGCCCTCGGACGCGCAGAACAGGATGAACGGCCCGTTGTTGTCGTAGCTGTAGTTGTACTGGTAGAGCAGGTCCTGGGTGCCGGCGTCGACGGTGAGCGAGAACGACGGCGGGAAGGCGGCGCCGCCGGTGATGTGGTTGTGCTCCATCACCGCGCGGTCGGAGTTGTAGGCGAGGATCGCCGCGTGCGACTGGGCGGCCCGCAGGCCGAAGCCGTCGATCCTGTTGCGGGCGGTCCGCGAGTCGATGCCGTTCATCACCAGGATGCCGTCGCCACCCAGGTCGGACAGGGTGTTGCGGAGGAACTTGACGTTCGTCATCGGCACGAAGTGGTTGCGCCCGCCGGGGAACAGGTCGCGCTTGGACCAGCTGGAGAGCGTCCCGATGCCGACGTTGTCGACGCCGCTCACGGTGCTGTCGGTCACCCGGATCCGGTCGAAGCCGGTGGGCACCGTGTCGCCGGCCGCCTCGAAGAGGATGCCGCCGCTGTTCTCCAGGTCCGGGTTCAGGCAGTCACAGCCCGGCACGTCGTGGACGTGGACGTTCTCCACCACGTAGTGCTTGCCGGTGCCGAAGTCCTCCAGCAGCACGTAGATGCCGACCCGGGCGGTCCCGTCGGCCGGGCCCGGGTTGGTCACCTCCAGGTCCCGGATCTCGTAGCCCTGCACGTTGCGCAGGAGCACCGCCGCCCGGGTGCCCGGCGCGACGATCTTCGGCCGGGCACCGGTGCCGTACGCCCCGATGGTGACCGGCGCCGAGGGCGTGCCCGACCCCTTGGGTTCCAGCACCCCGTTGCAGGTGGTGCCGCGCTTGAAGACGATCCTGTCGCCGGGCCCGAAGGTGGCCTGGTTGACCCGCGCCAGCGAGCGCCAGGCGGTGGCCGGCTTCGTGCCGTCCGCCGAGTCGTTGCCCGCGACGCAGTCGACGTGGTACGTCCGGGCCTGCCAGGAGACGGCGTTCGCCGGGGCGGCGGGGGTGACCGCCGCCGCCAGGCTCGCGCTCAGGGCGACCATGAGTATCCGACCTCCGATTCGACGTGCGCGGGCCAGACGTGTTGGAGGACGACCAGGGGTATCTGTCATGACGGAACTCCCAGTGGCTCAGCCCCGGCCACGCGCCCCTGACCTGCGGGGACGGTGCGCCGGTGCGGACGGGCGGTAGCCGGTCCATGGTGGAGTTCCCGTCTCGATGTGGGCTCGACGGTGGGATTCCCCCCAACCGCCACTACACCGTCCACCCCTGCCGCCGCCACGCTGCGTCCGCGAAATTCAACTCACAGCGAGCACCAGTCAAGAACCACTCGACGAGCGGAGTCCGATTGCCGTCACCGTCCGCCTCGACGACCTCGTCGACCATCGCCAGCCAGGCGGCCACGTAGTCGGCGAACCCGTCGTACGCCAGGTACTGCTCCACCCACCGCGCGTACCGGGACGAGCGGTCGGCGCGCCGCCGCAGGTCCTCGGAGACGAGCAGGTGGAACCAGCTCATCGGCAGCAGCGCGCCGACGCCCGCCGCGAACGACGCCACCGGCGCCGCGAGCATGACCGACGTGTACGCGTGCACCGCCGGGGCCGGGCCGGCCGGGCCCGGGCCGGGAGGCCGGCCGAGCGTCTCCGCCAGCCGGCCCAGTTCCCGGTCCAGCCGGGGCAGCGAGCCCACGGTGGCCTGCGCCGCCCCGGCCAGCAGGCCGGCGTGCTCCAGCCGCTCGGCGCCGGCCGCGCACCGGGCGAGCGCCCGGGCGTACGCCGGCACGACGTACCGGGCGTCCTGCTCGGCGAACCACCACAGCGACTCCGGCGGGAGCGTCCCGTCGCGCAGCCCGGCCCAGAACGGGTGGGCGGTCACCCGCTCCACCAGCGGCGCCACCAGCGCCGCCAGTTCGTCCCGGGTCCGGGCTCGGATCGCCGGCCCGGCCGTCACGTCGCCGCCGGGCTCAGCCGCTCCGCGCCGGCCACCTCGGCGAGCACGTCGGTCAGCACCTTCTCCGGCTCGCCCGAGCCCTCGACGCTGCGCCAGGCCACGAAGGCGTCCGGCCGTACCAGCACCGCCCCGCGCGGCGAGACGCCGAACGCGGCCGCCCAGTCGCCGCCGGCCGTGGTGACGTCGCCACCCGGACCGACCCGCACCGACCGCAGCGGAACCGGGGTACGCGCCGCCAGGCGGGTCGCCGCCTCGTGCCAGCCGTCGTCCTCCGCGCCACTGAGCAGCACGAACGAGTCCCAGAACAGGTCGATCGTGGACAGTTCCCGGCTGCCGTCGCGCAGCCAGACGTGCGGGGCGCGGGTGCCCGGCTCGCCGGCCAGCGTCAACGGCGCGGTAAGCACCGGCCGGTCGTCGTCGGCGAGCACCGCCGCGGACCGGTACCGGTAGCCCAGCGTGATGATGATGTCGTCGACCATCTCCTTCTCGGGTCGGCCCTCGCTGTGCCCGTGCCGGATCCGGTTGCGGACCATGGCCTGCTCGGCCATCGCCGAACCGACCGCGTGCCGCTCCCGGTGGTAGGTGTCCAGCAGCGCGGAGCTGCCCCAGCCGTGCAGCGCGGCCGCCAGCTTCCAGGCCAGGTTGTGCGCGTCGTGGATGCCGGTGTTGGCGCCGAACCCGCCGGCCGGCGGGTGCACGTGCGCGGCGTCCCCGGCCAGGAAGACACGGCCGACCCGGAAGGTGTCGGCGACCAGTTGCGAGCCCTCCCACGGCACCTTCGCCACCACCTCGACCGCCATGTCCGGCCGGCCGGCGGCCTCCCGGACGATCGCCACGCAGCGCTCGTCGGTGAAGTCCTCCGGCGACTCACCCCGCTCCGGGTGGTACACCGGCGCCGCCAGCCACGGGTCGCAGCCGTGCAGCCGGGAGAGCCCCGTCATCGTCCCGCCCACCGTGGCGTAGCAGAGGATGAACGGCCGGTCGGCGAGGATCCGCTCCAGCTCCGGAGCGCGGAAGTAGATGCTCAGCGCGTGGAACACCGAGCCACGTCCGGAGCGGCCGACGCCGAGCAGGCCCCGTACCGAGCTGCCGGCACCGTCCGCGCCCACCAGGTAGCGGGCGCGGATCGTCCGCTCGGCGCCGTCGACGTCGGTGACCGTCGCGGTCACCCCGTCGGCGTCCTGGTCGATCGCGGTCAGCCGGGCGCCGAAGCGGATCTTCGCGCCGAACTCCTCGGCCTTGGCCGCCAGCACCACCTCGTAGCGGTCCTGGCCGCAGCCCATCACCCGCTCCGGGCTGATCTCCGGGCCGTCCAGCGACGGCGCTTCCAGCACCTGGGCGTTCGCGATGTCGGAGTACGTGTTGACCCGCAGGATCCCGCCCTCGAAGTACCGGTGCGAGTCACCGATCTCCAGGGCCCGGATCTCCGGGCCGATGCCGGCGGCGCGGAACAGCTCCATGGTGCGCGCCTGCAGGCCCGGGGCGCGGGGCAGCCGGGACGTGTTGGGCCGCTTCTCCACCACCAGGGTGGGCACGCCGTGCCGGCCGAGGAAGACCGCGGTGGACAGGCCCACCGGCCCGGCGCCCACGATCAGTACCGGGACCTCTTCGTCGTACATCTGCTCCTCCTGGGCTCGTCGCTCAGCTCGCCCGGGCCGCCGGGCCACGCGCGGCCGCCGCGGCCTCGACAAGCCCCTTGATCCGGTTCATCTGGATCACCGTGTTGCGGTTGAGGTGCGCGGTCATCGCGTCGTCGTCGACCGGCGCCTGTGGCTTCATGTGGAAGTCCTGCACCCAACGCATCCGCACCCCGCCGTCGACCTCGGCGTACGTCCAGTGGATGTGCATGTACTCGAACGGGCCGGTCTCGATCCGGTGGGCCCGGACCTCCCGGCGCTCCCGGTCGACGGTGCGCTTCGACACCCAGCTCCACACCGTGCCGTCCTCGTCCGGATGCATGGTGAGCCGGAAGGTGACGCTGTCGCCGTCCCGTTCGAGGATCTCCGCGGCGGCGTACTCGCTGAACAGCTGCGGCCACGACGCCACGTCGTTTGTCATGTCCCACACCACGTCCATCGGCGCGTCGATCACGATCGCGTTGTCCGTGTGTCCTGCCATGGTGCTGTCTCTCCTCACTCGACACCGGCCCGGTCCACCCGGCCGGCCGGTCCGGTCAGCCCGCCGCGGTCACCACCGCGGCGGCGTTGAAGCCGCCGTGGCCGCGGGCGACGACAAGCGCCGTGCGCAGCCGCGCCTCCCGGGGCACGTCCCGCACCAGGTCCAGATCGCACCCCGGCGCCAGCCGCCGCACCCCGACGGTCGGTGGGATCACCTGGTCCCGGAGCGCGAGCAGGGCGCACACCAGGTCCAGCGCGGCGCCACCGGCGTAGAGCCGGCCGGTCATCGTCTTCGGCGCGGTCACCGGCACCCCACCCGGACCGAACACGGCGGTGATCGCCGCCGCCTCCGCCCGGTCGGCGTCCGGCACCCCGGCCGCGTCGGCGATCACCACGTCCACGTCGCCCGGTGCGACACCCGCGTCGGCCAGCGCCAGTTCGATCGCCCGGCGCAGGTTGGGTTCCCGTCCGGAACCGGGCCGCGGGTCGAAGGTGGCCGCCTGCCCGGCGATCACGCCGTACACCTGGGGTGCCCGGCGGGCCCGCGCGTCGGCGGCGTCCTCGACGATCAGCATGGCCCCGCCCTCGCCCGGCACGTGGCCGACGGCGTCGACGTCGAACGGCAGGTACGCCCGCTCCGGATCGTCGCCGCCGCTGAGCGTGCCCTTGCTGAGCTGCGCGGTCAGCCCGTACGGGCACAGCGACGCGTCGGTGCCACCGGTGACGACCAGCCTGGTCCCCTGCTGGACGAGCGCCCGGGCCTGACCGGCGGCGTCCAGCGCCCCGGCCTGCTCGGTGCACACCACGCCGCACGGCCCGCGCATCCCGTGCCGGATAGAGATCTGCCCGGTGGTGGCCGCGTAGAACCAGGCGATCGACTGGTACGCACCGACCCAGGACGGCCCCTTCGTCCAGAGCCGCTCGATCTCCCGCTGCCCGAACTCGGTGCCCCCCGACGAGCTGGCGGTGACGACGGCCATCTCGTACTCGGGGAACACCGCCGGGTCGGCGCCGGCGTCGTCGAGGGCCCACGCCGCGGCGGTGAGGCCGAGGTGGGTCCAGTTGTCGGTCTGCGGGATGAGCCGGCTCGGCACGTGCGCGGCGGCGTCGAAGTCGCGGACCTCACCGGCGAGCCGCACCGGGTAGCCGGTCGGGTCGAAGCGGCTGATCCGGTCGATGCCGCTGCGGCCGGCCAGCGTCGCCGCCCAGTACGCCTCGGTGCCCAGCCCGTTCGGGGCGGTGACACCGATCCCGGTCACCACGGCGGTCCGACTCATCGGGGATCCTCCCCGCGGTCCTTGGTGATGACCATCGCGGTCTGGAAGCCGCCGAAGCCGCTGCCGACGCTGAGCACGCCGCGCATGCGGTGCTCCCGCGCGGTGATCGGCACGTAGTCCAGGTCGCACTCCGGGTCCGGGTTGTGCAGGTTGGCCGTCGGCGGCACGACCTGCTGCTCCAGCGCCAGCGCGCAGGCCGCGACCTCGATCGAGCCGATCGCGCCGAGCGAGTGCCCGACCATCGACTTGATCGAGCTGACCGGCACCCGGTACGCCCGGTCGCCCAGCGCCCGCTTGAACGCGGCGGTCTCGTGCCGGTCGTTCTGCCGGGTGCCCGAACCGTGCGCGTTTATGTAGTCGATGTCCGACGGGTCCAGCCGGGCCGCCGCCAGGGCCTGCCGGATCGCCTCGGCCATCTCCCGGCCGTCGGGCTTCAGCCCGGTCATGTGGTACGCGTTGCTGCGGCTCGCGTACCCGGCGATCTCCGCGTACACGTGGGCGCCCCGGCGGCGCGCGGCCTCGCGCTCCTCCAGGATCAGTACCGCCGACCCCTCCCCGAGGACGAATCCGCGCCGCTTCGCGTCGAACGGGCGGGATGCGTGGGCCGCGTCGTCGTTGTCCGGCGACGTGGCCTTGATCGCGTCGAAGCAGGCCGCGGTGATCGGCGACAGCGGCGCGTCGGTCGCGCCCGCGACCACGACGTCGGCGCGACCGGACCAGATGAGACTGGCGCCGTTGCCCACCGCGTCCAGCCCGGCCGTGCAGCCGGTCGAGATCAGCGACACCGGGCCCTCGGCGCCGACCGTCCAGGCCACCTCGGTGGCCATCGTGCTCGGCACCATGTACCCGTACAGCTGCGGCACCACGTACGCCGGATCCACCAGCCAGCGCCGGCCCCCGTCGCTGAGGACCAGGTACTCCTCCTCCAGCCCGGTGGTGCAGCCGACCGCGCTGCCGATGCTCACACCGGTCCGCTCCGGCGGCACGCCGGCGTCCTCCAGACCGCTGTCGGCCCACGCCTCGCGGGCGGAGACCACGGCGAACTGCGCCGCCCGGTCCATCCGGCGGATCTCCTGGGGGCTCAGCCCCTGGGCGGCCGGGTCGAAGTCGCACTCGGCGGCGATCCGCGACCGGAAGTGCGACGCGTCGAAGAGGGTGATGGGACGGGTGGCGGTACGCCCGGCGGTGAGCAGGTCCCAGTAGGCCTTGGTCCCGATGCCTCCCGGCGCCACCACGCCGATGCCCGTCACCACCACCCGACGGTGTCCGGTCATCGGCGCGGGCCCCCCACGTCCGGGACCGGGGCGCCGCCGGAGGCGGCGGGCAGTTCCTCGGTGTCGACGTGCCCTAGCTCAGGCCGCGGGGCCAGCGGGCTCAGGTGGAACACCGCCCGCACCTCCTCGGCGCCGGCGTTCCACACCCGGTGACGCTTGCCGATCGGCACCAGCAGGCCCTCGCCGGGAACCAGGTCGACCTCGCCGGCGTCCTCCACCCGGGCGGTGAGCCGACCACTCACGACCAGCAGGAACTCCTCCGAGTACGGGTGGTAGTGCTCGGTCACGTACTCGCCGGGGGCGAGGGTCAGGGTGCCCATGAAGCCGGAGGTGGAGCCCACCGTCTTCGGGCTCAGCACGACCCGGATGTCCCCGCCCCGCCGCCGGTTCGCCGGCACGTCGTTGGCGGAGACCCGCAGCGGCCGGGTCGGGGTCTGCGCGAGTTCACTCACCGGGGGCCTCCCAGACGTAGAACGGTTCGGCCATGGCGTCCTTCGGCTCGCGCCAGTTCGGGTCGTACGGCCGGATGTGGTGGGACAGCTGCTCGTTGATCTGCCCGTAGAGCGGGTGGCTCCGGGCCTGGTACAGCCGGGGCGAGATGTCCTCGTCGGCCTCCACGAGATGGAAGTAGAGGTCGTGGAAACGGAAGAGCGTACGGCGCGTGACGCCGATCATCCGCGGCAGATCGGTGGAGTCCGAGCTGGCGAATATCTTGGCCACGTCGTCCGCTTTTTCAGGGGCCATCCGGGCAACGATCAGCGTTCGATGCACACCAATCACCTCTCACTCGTTGCCGCCGATGATGCGGCATTCGCCGGCAGGGCCGGTCGAACCCTGCTCGACGCCTCGACCGGGCCGTCGGCGACCGGGAACGCGCCCGCGCCGCCCTCGACAGCCGCTCGACAGCGCCGCGCGCACGTCCCGCGACATGCCTGGTGAAGACCGGTACGGCGACCCGCTACTAGGGATTCACCCAGTGGTCGCCGGAGCCCGCGTTGCCGACAATGGGGCCGGTGTCCACACCCATTCCGGAGGCCGCGTTGACGAGTCCCCGAGTTCTCCACGCGAACGGGAAGAATAGGAGCGACGATCCGGCGGGCCGGGTCGTCGTCACCGGTTTCGGAGTCATCTCCAGCATCGGGTCCGGGCGGACGGAATTCCTCGCCGGCCTGCGGCAGGGGCGGTGCGGGGCGAAACCGATAAGCAAATGGGACGTCACCGGTTTCCCGCACGACCACGCCTGCGAGGTCACCGATTTCGACCCGGCGTCGGTGCTGGAACGCCTCGACGCCAAGGGCACCGGCCAGGTGGCGGCCCTCGCCGCGGCGGCGGCCCGGATGGCCGTGCGCGACGCGGATCTCGACCCCGCCGCCGTCCGCGACGAGGCCGGCCTCATCGCGGTCGGCACCACCTGCGGGCAGTCGCTCGACCTCGACGCGCTCGCCGAGGCCGAGCTGCGCGAGCCGGACGCCGTGCCCCCCGGGGACCTCGCCCGGTTGCTCCAGCCCGGACGTCTCGCCACGGCCGCCGCGGCCGAGCTCGACCTGCGCGACGTGGAGACCCTGACCATCCCCACCGCCTGCGCGGCCGGCAACTACGCGATCAGCTACGGGGTGGACGCGATCCGCGCCGGCGACGCCGAGTACGCGATCTGCGGCGGCGCCGACTCGGTGAACCGGATGGCGTTCGCCGGGTTCGTCCGGATGGGCGCGATGGCCCACGAGCGGTGCCGGCCGTTCGACCGGGAGCGCGACGGCACGATGTGGGGCGAGGGCGCGGCCATGCTGGTCCTGGAGAGCCTCGACCACGCCCGGCGGCGCGGCGCCCCGGTCCTCGCCGAGGTGCTCGGCCTGCACCTCAACTGCGACGCCGAACACCCCACCGCCCCGGTGCGGGAACGGGTCGCCGAGTGCATGGCCGGGGCGCTGGCCGACGCCGGAATCGACGCGGCCGAACTGGACGTGATCTTCGCCCACGCGACCGGCACGCGGGCCAGCGACCCAATGGAGGTCGGTGCCATCCGGGACGTCTTCGGCGACCGTCCCCCGCCGCCGGTGGTCGGGGTCAAGTCGATGATCGGCCACACGATGGGCGCCGTCGGCGCGCACACCGCCATCGCCGCGCTGCTCGCCATGCAGCACCGGTTCCTGCCGCCCACCGTGAACTTCCGCGAGCCCGACCCGGACTGCCAGGTCGACTGCGTACCCAACGTGTCCCGGCCGGCAGCGGTCCGCACCGCGCTTGTCAACTCGCTCGGCTTCGGCGGCAACAACGCGACCCTGATCCTGCGCGGCCCCGGACCGCACCCCCCGCTGACAGGAGCCGACGCATGAACGTGGTCATCTCCGGCCTGGCCGTCGTCTCGCCGTACGGTCTCGGGACCGCGCCGTTCGCCACCGGGTGGCGCGCCGCTCGACCCGTCGTCACGTCCCCCGAGGACCCGCCGGTCGCCCGGCTGCCCGAACTCACCGGCGACGACTTCACCCCCAACCGCCGGGTCCGGCTCAAGGAGCGCTCGTCCGCCCTGGCCGTCGGCACGGTCGGTGCCCTGCTGGCCGCGTACGACCTGGCCGACGTGCCCGCCGCCCGCCGTGGCGTGGTGCTCGGCAGCGCGCTGGCCAGCCTCGACTCGTACCTGGCGGTCTCCGGCGGCTCGCTGGCCGGGGCGAAGCCGCACTTCATCGACCACAACCTGATGCCGCCCGGCATCATGAACTACACCAGCAGCCAGGCCGCGATCCGTTTCGACCTGCGTGGCCCGAACGTCACCGTGACGTCCGGCCGGGCGACCGGGCTCACCGCACTCGGCTGTGCCCGCCGGCTGGTCGCGGCCGGCCGGGCGGACGCCGTGCTGGCCGGCGCGTTCGAGGCGCTCAGCCCGCGGCGGCTACGGCTGGAGGCGGCCGCCGACCGGGCTCCCGCACTCGCCGGCGAGGGCTGCTGCGTGTTCCTGCTGGAGGCCGCGGCGACCGCCGAGCGGGCCGGCCGGCGGGTGCTGGCCACTCCGCTGGCGCTGACCGCCGGCTTCTTCGCCGAGCCGGCCGACGGGCGGGCGGCGCTGCGCGGCGCGGTGACCCGGGCGCTGCGCCAGGCCGGGGTCGCCGCCGACGACGTCGCCACCGTGGTCCGGGGTGCCGCCGCGCCCGGGCGGTACGCCGACGACGAGGCGGCGGTCCTCGCCGACGTCGCGCCCGGCGTACCGGTGCTGGACCCGGCCGCCCGGATCGGCGACACCTACGGCGCCTCGGCGGCGTTCGCCGTCGCCGCGGCGATCGTCGAGGCCGGCACGGAGCCCCCGGCCGGCGTCACCCTCGTCACGTCCATCGACCCCGACGGCCAGGTCGCCTGCGCCGTCCTGGCCCCCGGCTCCCGGGCACCCGCCGCGGTCGGGTGACCGGCGCTGTTCGGCCGGTGCCGGGCACGCGCCACACCCGGCCCGTGCGCCGGCGCCGCCGACCGCAGGATCACACTCGATCTTGTCGGCGCGGCACGCGGCACGCGAGGATGGGCGGGGGGTCAGGACCGGCCGGCGGCCAGGGTGGGGTCGTGGCCGAGGGCTCGGACGATCGCTTCGGCGCGGCTGGACACGTCCAGCTTGCGGAAGATGCGGGTCAGGTGGAACTCCACAGTGCTGCGGGAGATGTGCAGCCGCCGAGCGATCTGGTCGTTGCCCAGGCCGGCGCAGAGCGCCCGGAGCAGCTCGACCTCCCGGCCGGTCAGCCCGGCCGGCAGCCCTCGCGCGTTAGGACCGACCCGCCCCGGCACCCCACCGACGTACGCAGGCCCGGTCTCGGCGTCGGTCGCGCCGGCCGGGTGGGCCATCCGTGCCGGCGTCGCCAGTCGACGGATGGTGAACCTGGTCCCGGCCAGTCGCAACGCCGCGACCAGCTCGCCCGGTCCGACGTCGCCGGCGAGGTAGACGTCGCGGTCCGCCCCCGCCGGCCACCGGCCGTCCGGGTCGACGACGGCCACCCGTGGCGGGCACGGCTGCGCCGGCCGGCGCAGGGCGACGGGCGGTGGCGGCCCGCTGCCGACGGCGACGAGCAGCCAGTCGACCGGCGAGCGGGGGTCGTCGACGACGGTCAGCAGCGAGCGGAGCGCCGCGGCCCGGGCCGCGGACCACTCCCCGGCGAGGCCCACGCGGCCGGGTGCCGGCGCGGACGGGCCGGTCGGTCCGGCGCCGCCCGCGGGCCGCCCTGGCTCAGGCGACCGCTTCCGTCTCACCGGCGTTCTCCTCGACCAGCGCCACCACCGCCGCCAGGCTCGTCATCCTCGGGATGTCGGCGTCGGGGATACGGACCCCCATGTCCACCTCGATCCGGGCCAGGATGTCGATCACCAACATCGAGTCGGCGCCGTAGTCGTTGATGAAGTCGCCGTCGGGCGTGAGCTGTCCGGGCTCCAGTTCGAGGATCTCCGTCACGACGGCCGCGAGCTGCGTGGTGCGGTCGTCCGCCCCGGCCAGCGCGGCCTCCGCCGCCGGGGCGGCCGCGACCGCGGGCGCCGGTTCGGCCGCGAGCCGCGGGGACGGCGCCCCGCCGGTGCCGCTGCCGCCGTCCAGCGCCGCCTGGATCAGCTCCGCCGCCTGCCGGTTCCCGGCGTCGGTGAGGTGCACGGTGTCGGCGAACGAGTCGCCGACGAAGCGGTCGGCCGCCAGGTCCAGGAAGGACACCCCCAGCTCGGCGCAGCCGGCGGCGAGCAGTTCCGCGTACGCCTTCCAGTTCTCCTCGATCGCGCTGTGCAGGATGCCGAAGACGGGTGCGGAGAAGTCGTAGCGGGCCCGCTCCTCGGGGGTGACGTCACGCGTCCGGGTGGAGGCCAGGGGCTGGAGGCAGAACAGCACCCGGGTGCCCTCGGGCACGGCGCGGGCGAGCACCCGCAGGTCCCGCAGCCGACGCGCCGCCGCCACCGCCATCCGGTCGCGGACCTGGGCGAGGTCCCAGGCCGGCGTGGTGGTGCGGGGACGGCGGACCGCGTCCAGGTCCGGCACCGACTTGCCGGCGGCGAGCACCGCCAGGTCGAACAGCGGGACCTGGGTCAGGTCGTCGAAGGTGCGCTCGTACGACACCGTGCCGTAGAGGTTGTCCGGGGTCAGCGAGCCGACCAGGTTCACGAAGTCCGGGCCGCCCCCGATGATGACCACGGTGGACGCCTTCTCCAGGAAGGGCACCGCGGCCACCAGTTCCTGGAGCGACACGGCCGCGCAGAGACCCAGGTTGAGCTGCCGCACGCCGGTCAGTCCGGCCAGGTGGGACGCCACCGTGGTCGAGTCCGAGGACGCGGCGAGCGCGAGGGCCACCGAGTTGCCGAGCAGGATTCCACCGCCGCCGTCGGCGAGCCAGCTCGCCGAGTCCACGGTGCCGAACGGGGAGTCGGAGAGCCGGAACCCCGCGTCGTCGGTGTTCAGCATGTCCGACCGCAGGCCGGGGGCGAGCGTGAACCCGAGGAACGGGTGGGGATACAGGTCGATGCCGTGCCGTTCCAGCAGCATGCCGCCCCGGTGCCGGCGGGCGAAGGACTCGTGTTCGAACTGTGGCGTGGAATTCATTCGGTCACTCCCGTACGTCTCGTACTCGTCGTCGCATGTCCCGGTCCGGACGCCCGCCGAGAGTCACCGGGCGGGATCCACCACCGCTCGCACCGTGGTCGACCGCCCCCGTCAGCGGGGCGCGGCGACCACCAACCGCTCCAGCTCCGCCACCACCTCGGTGTGCGACGGCTGGGCGGCCAGCTCCCGGCGCAGCCGGTCGGCCGCCTCCCGGAACCCGGGCTCGGCCAGCACCCGCCGCAGCGCGCCGACCACCTCGGCGGGATCGGCGTCCCGGGCGGGCACCACGAGGCCGGCCCCGGTCTCGGCGAGCCGGGCGGCGTGCCGGGTGTGGTCGGGCAACCGGGGCACGAGCACCTGGGGCAGCCCGTACGACACGGCGGTGAGCAGCGACGCGGCGCCACCCTGGGCGACGACGGCCGCGCAGCCGGGCAGCACCAGCTGCAGCGGCGAGCCGACCACCACGTGCACCCCGTCGGGCAGCGGCCCGAGCAGGGCGCGCTGCTCGGGGCTCACCGCGACCACGACCTCCAATTCCAGCTCGGCGAGCGCCCGCGCCACCGTGCCGGCGAGGAAGTAGTCCGGGCCGAGGCGGCCCATCGTCGTACCCCAGGTGACGCAGACCCGGGGGCGCCCGCCGGGCTCCGGCAGCGACGGCGCGACGCCCGGCCCGTTGAACGGCACCTGGCCGACCGGCAGCCGCCGCGAGCCGACCTGCGCGAGCTGGAGGCCGGCCGGGTACGGGTCCACCGTGGCCACGCCGAACGGGTCCACGCCGGTCAGCCCGTGCCGGGCGGCGAGGGGCTCGAGCACGGCCGGCAGGAACTGCGCGGCCCGGCCGCCGAGCAGGTCGGTGCCGAACAGGTGCCGCACCGCCGGCACGCCCGCCGCCGCGGCGGCGACCGGACCGGCGAAGGCGCTCGGCTCGAACACCAGCAGGTCGGCCCGCCAGCTCCGAGCCAGGTCGACCAGGTCGTCCAGCATCGCGTCGGCGATCTCGGCGAAGAGCTTCAGGACCCGCGGCCCGCCGCCGTTGGCGCCGGGCGGCGTGGCGACGATCTCGCGGAACGCCGCCTCGGCGTCGACGTCGCGGCCGACGGGGGCGTACGGCAGACCGGTACGCAGGGCCACGTCGGCGAGGCCGGGCTGGCTGGCCACCAGCACCTCGTGCCCGGCGTTACGGCAGGACCAGGCCAGCGGCACCATCGCGTACAGGTGCGTGGGCCACGCCCAGGAGGTGAAGAGGATCCGCATCGGCCCATGGCAGCACCGCCGACTGGGCGGGTCCTCCACGCGCGCTCGACCCGCGCCGCCCGGTGCGGCTCACCGGTCGAGCCGGGCTCGAGCGGTCCGGCCCGTTCGCCGCTCCGGCCCGCCGCGCCGCCAGCGAGCGACAAGCGCGCTGGTGTTGGGTGCCCCTGACACGCCTGCCGCCGGACGCGAGAGGGTGACATGGAGCTAGGCATCGGACTGCCGACGATGATCCCGGGGATCGCCGGCGCGGATCTGCTCACCTGGGCCCGCCGTGCCGAGGAGCACGGCTTCGCCTCCCTCGGGGTGCTGGACCGGCTGGTGTACGACGGCTACGAGCCGCTCATGACGCTGGCCGCCGCGGCCGGCGCGACCAGCCGGATCCGGTTGACCACCACGATCCTCATCGCCGCGTACCGGGGCGACCGGGCGCTGCTGGCCAAGCAGCTCGCCAGCCTGCACCGGCTGTCGGGCGGGCGGCTGGTGGTCGGTGCGGCGGCCGGTGGCCGGCCGGACGACTTCGAGGCCTGCGGCACCCCGTACGAGCAGCGGGGTCGCCGCCTCGACGCGCTCCTGGCCGAACTGCGGCGCTCCTGGGCCGGCGGGCCGGAGGCGCTGGTGCCCGGTCCACGCTGCCCGGACGGCGGCCCGCCGCTGCTGGTCGGCGGCCACTCGCCGGCGGCGATGCGGCGGGCCGCCGCGTACGGCGACGGGTGGATCGCCGGTGGCAGCTCCGCAAGCGGGTACGACGAGCTGGCCGGTCGCGCCCGGGAGGCGTGGCGGGCGGCGGGGCGGACCGACCGGCCACGGCTGGTCGCCATCGCCTACGTGGCCCTCGGCGCCGGCGCGGCCGACCGCTCCGCCGCCTACCTGCGGGACTACTACGGCTTCCTCGGCTGGAAGGCCGACATCGCGGTGAAGAGCGTCCTGACCGACGCCCGGCAGCTGCGGACGTTCGTCGCCGACTACCGCGCGGTCGGCTGCGACGAGCTGATCCTGATCCCCGGCGTACCGGAACCGGCGCAGGCGGACCTGATCGCCGACGCCGTGCTGGGGTGAGCGGCGTGACGCAGACGCTGCAGGTCCTCGTGCTGCTCGGCAGCGGCACGGTGGCCGGCGTGCTCTTCGCCGTGGCGCTGAGCACCGTGCCGGCGCTGGCCGCGATGTCCCCCGACCGGTACGTGCAGGTGCACACCCTGCTGGGTCGCAACTGGGATCCGACGATGCCGCTGATCGTCCTCGGCACCACCCTGCTGGACCTCTGGTTGGCGTTCCGGGTCACCGAGCCGACGGCGCGGTCGCTGATCGTCGTGGCCGCCGTGTGCCTGCTGGGGGTGTCGGTGGTCTCGCACTTCCGCAACGTGCCGATCAACCGGCGGGTGCACCGGACCGACCCGGCGGCCATCCCGGTCGACTGGACCGACCCCCGCCCGGTCTGGCGGCGCTGGCACCTGCTGCGGACCGCTCTGGCGATCGTCGCCTTCGCGGCGAACAGCCTCGCCGTAACCACCTTCTGAAAGGACCGCGGATGAGTCACGACCGAGAGCTCGCCTTCGTCGGGCTGGGCGGCATGGGCGCCGGGATGGCGCGCTGCCTGCGTGCCGCCGGCCACCCCCTCGTGGTGCACAACCGGACGGCGGCGAAGGCCGCCGCGCTGGCCGATGCCGGCGCGCGCGTCGCCGCCACCAGCGGCGCGGCGGTGGAGAACGCGCGGATCGTCGTACTGAGCCTCAGCGACCAGCACGCCGTCGAGCAGGTGCTGTTCGGGGAGATGCTTGGCTACCTGCGCCCCGGCACGCTTGTGGTGGACACGTCCACCCTGTCGCCCGGGTACTCCGCGGAGGCCAGCGAGCGCCTGGCGCGCGTCGGCGTACGCCGGATCGAGGCCTGCGTACTCGGCAACCCGCCGATGGCCCAGGCGGGTAGGTTGCGGATCTTCACCGCCGGTGACCGCTCCGGCGTGGAGGAGGCCCACGACGTCCTCGCGACGCTCGGGCAGGAGATCCGCTACGTCGGCCCGGTCGGTGCCGCGAGCACCCTGAAGCTGGCTTTCAACCTGATCCTGGGCAACCAGGTCGCCGCGCTGGCCGAGGCGGTGGCCTTCGTGGAGAGCAGCGGCCTGGACCGCGAACGGTTCCTCGCCGCCCTCACCGCGAGCGGGTTCAGCTCGCCGACCCTGGCGTTCCGCGCGGACATGGTGCGCAACCGCAGCTACGAGCCCCCGCAGTTCCGGGTGAACCTGATGGCGAAGGACCTGCGGCTGGCCGTCGACGAGGCGGACGCCCGGGGTGTCGGGCTGCCCGTGACGGCCCGCGCGGCGGACCGGTTCAGCGAGGCGGTGCGGGCCGGGGACGGCGACAAGGACGCCGCTGTCGTCGCGGAGCCCCGATCTCCCGTCGGCTGACCGCCCGGCGGGTCGGGCTGCCCGGAGCGGCGACGAGCCCGGCACCAGCGGTGCCGGGCTCGTCGTCGTCTGGTGGGCGATACTGGGTTTGAACCAGTGACCTCTTCCGTGTCAAGGAAGCGCGCTCCCACTGCGCCAATCGCCCTCGATCGTGCCGAGGTGGGGACGGGATTTGAACCCGCGTACACGGCTTTGCAGGCCGTTGCCTCGCCTCTCGGCCACCCCACCGAGGTTGCCCCCGTCGTGCGTGGCGGCATCTCCGAGCGGACGACGGGATTCGAACCCGCGACCCTCACCTTGGCAAGGTGATGCGCTACCAGCTGCGCTACGTCCGCGTGCCCCCGGCTTTCCCGGTGACGGATGAGAACTTTAGCCGAGCCGGCGAGTGGTTGCCAACTCGGGGTCGTTCCGGCGCGTCCCCGCTGCCGCCGCACCCGGGACGCACCGCCGTCGCCCGGAATAATGCCTGGTGGGAGGGCGTGGGCCCAACTGTCCGGCTTCCGACTGTCGGAGTACCGCGACCGGGCCGCCGGTAACGGGCCGTGTCCGGTCCGATGTACTACGGTAACCGTCGTGACGAGACGTGCGGCCGAGATCCGCCTGGATGCCCTGCTGCGCACGGCCTGTGACGTGATCGTGGAGCGTGGTCTGGCGAACACCCGCACCGCGGACGTGGCCCAGGCGGCCGGGGTGAGTCAGGCCCTGGTCTTCTACCACTTCGCCACGAAGGACCGGCTGCTCGCCGAGGCGTTCGCGTACGCCGTCGAGCAGGATCTCGCCCGGCTGGACGCGGTGATGCGCTCCACCGCCCCGCCGCTGACCAAGCTCCGGCGGATCGTGAAGCTGTACACGCCCGCGGGCCGGCCCATCTCCTGGTCGCTGTGGATCGACGGCTGGGCCGAGTCGCTGCGCACGCCGGAGCTGGAGAAGGTCTCCCGCCGGCTGGACCTGCGCTGGCGGCAGGACCTGGCCACGGTGATCGCCGACGGGGTGGCCGACGGCACCTTCGAGTGCGCCGACCCGGCCGGCGCCGCGTGGCGGATCAGCGCCGTCATGGACGGCCTCGCCGTCCAACTCGCGGTGCACGACCGGGTGATCTCCCGGCGGCAGTTCACCGAGTGGGTCCGCCTGGTGACCGCCCGGGAGCTGGGGATCGACCCGGCGCAACTGGACTGAACGCGGCAGCGCGACCGGGGCCCGCGAAACCGGCTCGGGCCGGGCCGCCGGGGCGGGACAATCCGGGCATGGAGCTGCTCGATGCGTACCGTCGTAGCCTGGCCGACTTCACCGACTGGGTGGCTCAGGTGGGTCCGGGCCAGTGGACGGCACCGACCCCCTGCCCGAGCTGGGACGTCCGGACCCTGGTCAACCACGTGGTCAGCGAGGACCGGTGGAGCGTGGCCTTGATGGCCGGGCGCACCATCGCCGAGGTGGGTGACCGTTACGACGGGGACCAGCTCGGCGACGACCCGGCGGAGGCCGCCCGGGACGTCGCCGCCCAGGCGGAGCTGGCCTTCAGCCGCCCGTCTGCGCTGGAACGGACGGTCGACCTCTCCGCCGGAGCGACGCCGGCCGAGGAGTACCTGCACCAGCTCCTCGCCGAGCACCTCGTACACGGTTGGGACCTGGCGGTGGCCATCGGCGCGGACCCGCGCCTGGACGCCGAAGCGGTGACCGAGTGCGCCCGGTGGTTCCGCGGGCGGATCGGCGACTACCAGCGCGACCGGCTCGTCCGGGCGGACGTCGAGGCGCCGCGCGGGGCCGACGCGCAGGACCAGTTGCTCGCCGCCTTCGGCCGGGACCCGCTCTGGGCGCCGTAGGGGGTCGCTGGGTGTTAACAGGGGACCCTTCCACTACCGCAGGCGTTAAGAGGGGGCCCTTCCTTACCAGCGGGGGCGGCGTGGTCGGGGGTCGGGCTCCGGCGCGGTCCGGGTCAGGTGCCGCAGGCGCAGCAGCAGGCCGAGACCGAGCGAGAGCAGCAGCCCACCCAGCAGGAAGGCGGCCTGCACCGCACCGAAGCCGCCGGAGCGCGCGACGGGACGCCCCGCGTCGGCGGCCGGCGGCACCTCCGCCACGTCCTCGCCGGCGGGAACCTCCTCCGCGGTCTCCTCCGCCGCCGGCTCGGTGGGCTCGGCCGGGGACTCGGACGCCTCCGGGGACTCGCTCGGCCGCGCGTTCCCGCCCCTCCCGACGACCGCACGGGTGGCCGCCTGCCGCGCCAGCAGTCGAAGGTTCGGGTCGTACGCCTCCGCCGCCAGCGTGACCTCACCGCGGGTGACGTCCTCGGCGAACGCCACCCGGTAACGGGCGGTCACCGTCCGGTCCGGGCAGAGTGTGCCGGGATCGAGCTGACGGTCGGTCAGCCGCGCCACGTCACCCTCGGTGCGTACCTCCAGCGGGAACGATCCGGTTTCCTCGATCCGGTCCACCCGCACCTGGTCGAGCCGGAGCCCGGACACCCGCAGCACCATCGACCAGCGGACCTTCACACAGCCGCCCCGGTCCCGCCGGACCACGGCGGAGACCGTCGCCACCTGCCCACCGGCCCGGAACTGGTCGGGCAGGCCGCTCAGCTCGGTGCGGTTGGCCGCCGACGCGGCCGGCGCCGCCAGGGCCACCCCGGTCAGGCAGGCCAGCACCACTCCGGCCCGCAACGCGTACCGCCACAGCGTCACCTTTTCCGCCTCCCGTCGGTCGCCTCCACGACAGACGCTAGGAGCGTTCGCCGGCACCCGATAGACGGGCGTGTTCGCACGGATCGCCGAACCAGGGCAGTGCTTTCACTCCGTGTAGTGAACCGGTCACGCCATCCCGGCGACACGCCGCGCGGGCCGCTGCGGGAGAATCCAGCGGTGTCCGAGCTCGCCACCGCCTTCGTCCGGCTGCACGCGCGCCTGGCGCCGGTCGCCTTCGTCCCCGAGGTGCGGCTGCACCAGGCCGACGACGCGGTCGGGCTCTGGGAGCTGACCGAGGGCGAGTTCCGCAGCGCCCAGCCACCCCCGTTCTGGGCGTTCGCCTGGGCCGGCGGGCAGGCACTCGCCCGGTACGTCACCGATCACCCCGACCTGGTCGCCGGGCGGCGGGTGCTCGACCTCGCCGCCGGCTCCGGCCTGGTGGCGATCGCCGCGGCCCGCGCCGGAGCGGCCGCCGTCCGCGCGGTCGAGGTGGATCCGCTGGCCGTCGCGGCCGTCGCGCTCAACGCCGAGGCCAACGGGGTACGCCTCGACGCCGAGCTGGGCGACATCCTCGACGGCGACGCGGGCGGCGCCGAGGTCGTGCTCGCCGGGGACGTCTTCTACAGCGAGGCGATGGCGCGGCGGGTGCTCCGCTTCCTGCTGCGAGCCGCCCGGGCGGGCGCCACCGTCCTGGTCGGCGACCCCGGCCGCGCCTTCCTGCCCCACGACCGCTTCGACGAGCTGGCCAGCTACGACGTGCCGGTGCCGGAGACGCTGGAGAGCGTACGGGTGAAGCGCACCACGGTGTGGCGGCTACGCGCCGGGCTGCCGGGGGCGGCCCGTTAGCGTGTCGCCGTGCTGTTCCGGAGCTGGGCGGAGCCGGCCGGGGCCCGCTGGCCGGACGTGGCCCGCGTCGCCGACCACGTGGGCGTCGAGCACCTGGTGGTGACCCGCCACGCGCTGGTCCGGCAGGTGCTCACCGATCCGGCGACGTACCGTCCGGACAACGCCCTCGACGCCGTCACCCCGGTTCCGGTGGCCGCCCTGCGGGTGCTCGCCGGTCACCGTTTCCGCCTTCCCCCGACGCTCGCCAACAACGGCGGCGCCAGCCACCCCGGCATCCGGGCGCTCGTCGCCGAGGCCCTGCACCCGGCCCGGGTGGCCGCTCAGCGATCCTGGCTGACCGCGCTGGTCCGGGACCGGGTGACCGCGATCCGTGCCCGGCTCGACGGCGGCGCTCCGGCCGACCTGCACGCCGACCTCGCCGCCGACCTGCCGTTGCTGGTGCTGGCCCGCCTGGTCGAGCTGCCGGACGCGCCGGTCGGCGCGGTCAAGGCGTTCGCCCGCGCCGCGCTGGAGCTGTTCTGGGCCCCGCTGGACGCCGACCGCCAGCTCGCTCTCGCCGACGAGGTGGGCCGGTTCCACCGGGTGCTGCGGGAGTTCGCCGCCACCGGGGGCGGCCTGGCCGGGGCGCTGCGGACCGCCGGGCACCCGCCTGACGTGGTCGTCGGCGCGCTGTTCTTCCTCCTGGTGGCCGGCCAGGAGACCACCTCGCAGTTCCTCACCCTGCTGCTGCACCGGCTGGCCGGCGAGCCGGCGGTACGCGCCGGCCTGCTCGCCGGCACGGTGGCGGTCACCGACGTGGTCGAGGAGGGGCTGCGGCTGGAGCCGCCGATCGTGACCTGGCGGCGGGTCGCCGCCGTGGACACCACGCTGGGCGGGACGGCGGTGGCGGCGGGCACCAGCGTCGTGCTGTGGCTGGCCCGGGCCGGACGCGACCCGGCGACGGTCGAGGCACCCGGCGAGTTCCGGCCCGGGCAGCGGGGGTCGCGTCGGCACCTCGCCTTCGGGGCGGGTGCCCACCGCTGCGTCGGCGACCAGTTGGCCCGGATGGAGGCGGCGGTCGTGGTGGAGCAGGTCACCCCGCTGCTGGACGGTGTGACCGTGGTACGCCCGCCATGGTGCCCGGACAATCTCACCTTCCGGATGCCGGACGCCTTCGTCGTCCGGCGGGGCTGACTCGGCGGCTTCCGCCCCGGCCCCGCACCCGACGGGAGTCGGGTGTCAGATCTCCTCGGCCCAGGCGCGCCAGTCGTCAAGCACGCCGTAGAGCGCCGGGGTGAGCCAACCGGGAGCGGAGCGGCGGAAGACGCCGGGGTCGATCGCGCCGGCGCCGGCCGGCAGCGCGCCGAGCAGGTGCGGCACCAGGTCGGTGAGGTTCGCCCAGTGGACCAGTTCCGGCTCGGCCGGCCAGGCGCCGATCACCACGCCGGCCGGGACCGCCCGGCGCTCCAGCGCCTCCAGCGTCAGCGCGGTGTGGTTGAGCGTGCCGAGCCCCGCCCGCGCCACCACCACGGCCGGGCAACCCAGGGAGACCGCGAGGTCGGCCACCGTCCACGGCTCGCCGGAGGGCCGCAACCCCATCGGTACGAGCAGCCCGCCGGCCCCCTCGACGAGCACCAGGTCGTGCTTGTCGATCTCCTCGCGGACGGCGTCGACAGCCGCGTACAGCTCCAGTGGCGGCAGGTCGGCCACCCGCGCCGCCGCCAGCGGGGCCAGCGGCTCCGGGAAGCTCGCCAGGGTCCGGCCGGTGAGCGGCGCGGCGAGCCGGGTGACCGTGTCGACGTCCCCCGGGTCGCCGGTGGCCGTACCCGTCTGGCCCGGCTTCACCACCGCGACCCGCAACCCGGCGGCCTGGGCGGCGGCGGTGATCGCCGCGGTCACCACCGTCTTGCCGACCTCGGTGTCGGTGCCGGTCACCAGCACCGGCCCCCGCCACGGCTCGCTCACGGCGAGCACTCCACGATGACCTCCAGAGCCTCCTCGAATGCCGCCCGCGGCACCCCGGCGTTGACGGTCAACCGGAGGCGCGACCGGCTGTCCGGCGTCGAGGGCGGGCGGAAGCAGCCGACCGCGACCCCCCGGTCCCGGCAGTCGGCCGCCCACGCGGTGGCCGCCTCCGGGCCCGGCGCGGTTACCGACACGACGGCGCCGTCGGGTGCGGACACGGTCAACCCGGCGGCGCGCAGCCGGTCGACGGCGAGGGCGACCCGCCCGGCCAGTTCCGCCCGCAGGCCCTCGCCCGTCCGGGCGAGCGCGACGGCGGCGCGCACACCGGCCACCACCGCGGGCGGCGGCGCGGTGTCGAAGATGAAGGTCCGGCCGGTCTCGACCAGGTGCCGGATGAACTCCGCCGGACCGGCGACCACGCCACCGGCCCCGCCCAGGGCCTTGGACAGGGTGGCGGTGACCACCACGTCCGGCTCGCCGGCCAGGCCGGCGGCGGCCACCGCCCCGGCGCCGCCCGGCCCGGTCACGCCGAGCCCGTGTGCGTCGTCGACCAGGAGCAGCGCGCCGTGCGCCCGGGCGGTCGCGTGCAACTCGGCAAGCGGGGCGAGATCCCCGTCGACGGAGAACACCGACTCGGTGACCACCACCGCCGGGCGGCCGGGCGCGGCGGCAAGCGCGGCGCGGACGGCGGCCACGTCGGCGTGCGGCGTCACCACCACCTCCGCCCCGGAGATCCGGCAGCCGTCGATCAGCGAGGCGTGGTTGTGCGCGTCGGAGACGAGCAGCGTCCGCGGCTGCACGAGCCCCCGGACGGCGCCGACGTTGGCCAGGTAGCCGGAGGAGAAGACCAGGGCCCGGTCGGTGCCCAGCCAGCCGGCCAGGTCGGTCTCCAGGGCGTGGTGGGCTTCGGTCGAGCCGCGCACCAGGCGGGACCCGGTGGCCCCCAGCCCGTACGCCTGCAGCGCGGCGGTGGCCGCCCTCGTGACCTCGGGGTGCGTCGACAGGCCGAGGTAGTCGTTGCCCGCCAGGTCGACCACGGCGTCGCCGGCCGCACGGGGACGGAGGGTGCGGGTGAGGCCCGCCTTGGCGCGCAGCTCGGCACGGCGGTCCAGTGCCGCCAGCCAGTCCGCCACCGCCGCTCCCCTCCGTGGTGCCCGCCCACCGGGCGCCTCCGCCGGGGGGAACGTACCACCCGGCCACGACCGCCCCGGCGTGGCGCGGCCCACACGCTCGACGCGCGCTGGAGCCCCGGTGGGAGCCGCCGTGCGGCCGTTTCCGGGCACCGGAGCGGCCTTGTAGGGTACGGGCCATGCCAGAGATCCTCGACCAGGCCCGTACCCAGGTGCTGGAGAACGGCGTCGGCCTCGACGAGGCCGGTGTCCTCGCCGTGCTGAACCTGCCCGACGAGCACCTGCCCGCCGCCCTCCAGCTCGCGCACGAGGTGCGGATGCGCTGGTGCGGCCCCGAGGTCGAGGTCGAGGGGATCGTCTCGCTGAAGACCGGCGGATGCCCGGAGGACTGCCACTTCTGCTCGCAGTCCGGCCTGTTCACCTCGCCGGTGCGCTCGGTGTGGCTGGACATTCCGTCGCTGGTGGAGGCCGCGAAGCAGACCGCTGAGACCGGCGCGACGGAGTTCTGCATCGTGGCCGCCGTACGCGGTCCGGACGCCCGCCTGATGAAGCAGATGCGCGAGGGTGTCGCCGCGATCAAGGCCGAGGTCGACATCCAGGTGGCGGCGTCACTCGGAATGCTCACTCAGGAGCAGGTCGACGAGCTGGTCGACATGGGCGTGCACCGCTACAACCACAACCTGGAAACCTGCAAGTCGTACTTCCCGAACGTCGTCACCACCCACTCCTGGGAGGAGCGTTGGGAGACGCTGCGGATGGTCCGCGAGTCGGGGATGGAGGTCTGCTGCGGCGGCATCCTGGGCCTCGGTGAGAGCGTCGAGCAGCGGGCCGAGTTCGCCGCTCAGCTCGCCGAGCTGGACCCGCACGAGGTCCCGCTCAACTTCCTCAACCCCCGCCCCGGCACCCCCCTCGGCGACCGGCCGGTGGTCGAGGGCAAGGACGCGCTGCGGGCCATCGCCGCGTTCCGGCTCGCCATGCCGCGCACGATCCTGCGGTACGCGGGCGGCCGCGAGATCACCCTGGGCGACCTGGGCACCCGCGACGGTCTGCTCGGCGGCATCAACGCGGTGATCGTCGGCAACTACCTGACGACGCTGGGCCGGCCGGCCACCGCCGACCTGGAGCTGCTCGACGACCTGAAGATGCCGGTCAAGGCGCTCTCCGCGACGCTGTGAGCGCTCCGGTGACGACGAGCGACGCGGGGCCGGGCACCTGGTGCGACCGCTGCGGCGAGCCCGCGGGTGAGCACCCGGCCTGCCGGACGGCCCGCGAGCTGGAGCCGCCCCGGTACTGCGCGCACTGCCGGCGGCGGATGAAGGTGCAGGTGCTGCCGGTCGGCTGGTCGGCGGTCTGCGTCGAGCACGGCGAGACGCGGGCCTGACATGGTGCTGCGCGGGCGGACGGTGACGCTGCGGCCGGCCACGGCCGCGGACGTGCCCGCCCTCGCCGAGATCCGCGCCCGTCCGGAGGTGCGGCGCTGGTGGCGCGGTGGTGACGACCTCGCCGCCGCGGTGCGCGCCGACCTCGCCGACGACGACCTGTCGGTGTACGCGGTCGAGCACGACGGCCGCGTCGTCGGCGCCATCCAGTGGTACGCCGAGGAGGATCCGGACTACCGCCACGCGAGCATGGACATCTTCCTCGACCCGGCGGTACGCGGCGCCGGGCTCGGCGGGGACGCCATCCGCATCCTGGTCCGGCACCTGATCGACGCGCACGGCCACCACCGCTTCACGATCGACCCGGCGGCGGCGAACACGGCGGCGATCCGCGCGTACGCGAAGGTGGGGTTCCGGCCGGTCGGCGTGCTGCGCCGGTACGAGCGCGGCGCGGACGGCCGCTGGCACGACGGGCTTCTGATGGACCTGCTCGCCGACGAACTGGCCGACTGACGGTGCCCGAGGGCCGGTCAGTCGGCCAAGATCCGCACAACTTCGGGGATGTTGCTGCCTCGGCTCGCGCGGAGGCGACAACTTCCCCGAAGTTGTGGGTTACCCCGAAGTTGCGCGGACCCTGGACGCGGCGGTCAGGTCACCGTGCAGGCCACACCGTTCAGGGTGAACGCCGTGGGCTTCGGGTTCTGGCCGCCGTGGGTGCCGTTGAAGCCGATGCTCGTCGACGCCCCGGGAGCCAGCACCCCGTTGTAGGAGAGGTTGGTGGCGGTCACGGCCGTCCCGGTCTGGCGGTACGTCGCCGACCAGCCCTGCCCGACCTGCTGCGCGGCCAGCGGGAAGGAGAACGCCAGCGTCCACCCGTTGATCGTGGCCGTGCCGGTGTTGGTGATCGTGATGCTCGCCGTGAAACCGGTGCTCCAGTCGTTTGTGGCGTACCCGATGCGGCAGGCGCCGGCCACCGGCGGGTCCGCGGTGGTGACGGTGACCGGCGCGGACGCCGCGGAGGCGTTGCCGGCCGCGTCGACCGCGACGACGTGGAAGGTGTACGTCGTGGCGGCGGCCAGCCCGGTCACCGCGAGCGTCGTCGTGCTGGGCGAGCCGACCAGCAGGTCGCTGCCGCCGTTGCGCCGGTAGACCCGGTACCCGGTGACGCCGACGTTGTCGGTCGACGCCGCCCAGCTCAGGGTCAGCCCGGTGGCGGTGACCGCCGACGCGGTGGGCGTGCCGGGCGCGGTCGGCGGGGTGGTGTCCGGGGTCGACGGGTCGGCGGTGGTCACGGTGACCGGCGGCGAGGCCGCGGACCGGTTGCCGGCCGCGTCCCTGGCCACCACGTAGAAGGAGTACGACGTGGCGGCGGTCAGCCCGGTCACGGCGAGGCTGGTCGTGGCGGGCGAGCCGACGAGGACGTCGGTGGCCCCGGCCTCGCGGTAGACGTCGTACCCGGTGACGCCGACGTTGTCGGTCGACGCCGCCCAGCTCAGGGTCAGCCCGGTGGCGGTGACCGCCGAGGCGGTCGGCGTGCCCGGCGCGGTCGGTGCCACGGTGTCCGGCGTGGGCGGGGCCGGCTCGACGCCCCAGACCCGCTGCCCGCCGGAGTAGAGCGGCACGTTCGGGTTCGGCCCGGCCGCCGTCGTGTACGACGGGTCGTCGGTCGGGTCCCAGGTGCCGCCCTCCGGCACGCCGACCTTGAACTGCACCTCCATGCGGTGCTGCGACTGCCCGGCCGGGGCGATGGTGTGCCCGGTGCAGTCGACCTCGACGTACCAGAGGTCGCCGGAGACCTGGCGGGCGGTGGACGGTGCCGGGCAGCCCTGGGTGTAGCCGGGGGTGACCTGCACCGGGCCCGGTCCGTCGGCGCGGAAGTAGTAGCGGAAGCGCCCGTCGGTGAGCGCGCGGGCCGGGAACGCCGACCGGTTGTAGACGATCACCTTGAGCCCGGTGGCGCGCGGCTCGGCCTGCATCACCGTGGTCTCCACGGTCAGCTCGTCCCGGTCCGGGGTCTCCGCCCGCGGGAAGCCGGCCAGCGGCGTGCCACCGTACTTCGCGACGAGAGCGGCCAGTGCGGAGGTGAAGCCGGCGTTGTAGTCGGTGGCCACCTCGTTCATGACGTAGTCGCCGCGGCTGTCGGTGTACGCGTCGTTGGGCGAGGACGGCCCGCCGACCAGGGCGCCGTAGAGCACGTGCCGGGTCTCCTCCGGCACGGTCTGGCTGTCCCACCAGGAGCCGTGCGCGGTGCGGTGGTGCGGGTTCTTCGGTGAGTTGTTCCCGAAGCCGATCACGTAGCTGGAGTTGCGCGGGTTGTCGCCGAGCGCGTAGTTGATCTGGCGAACCGCGAAGTCGTGGTAGCGGGCCTTGCGGGTGGCGTCGGTGACGTGGTCGGCGTACAGCAGCGCGGCGAAGCTGGTGTTCGCGGCGTAGCGCAGCGCGCCCCACGAGTCGAGGACGGCCATGCCGCCCGGTGAGTACGGCACCCGCTGGCCGTTCACGCCCACCGTCCAGTAGTCGAGCCACCGGTTGGCGTCGTCGACGTACTTCTGCTTTCCGGTCAGCCGGGCCAGCAGCACGTAGGCGCCGAACTGCTTGTTGTCCCACGCGATCGTCCACTTGTAGGACCGCGTGGTGGACTGGTTCTCGGTGCCGAGGCGGTCGTACTCGCTCTCCGCCTTGGCGAGGTACGCGGCGTCACCGGTGGCCCGGTAGAGCCAGATGGCGCCCCAGACCAGCTCGTCCTGCCAGCCGCTCCAGGACCGGTAGAAGCTCGTCGCGTCGGTGATGCACTCGTGGTAGGCCTTCCGCACGGTGTCGGCGAACGTGTAGAGCTGCCGCGCGTGGGTCAGCAACCTGTCCGCGTACGCGGCGTCGGTCGGCCGGAAGACCATCGACGACGCGGCCATCGCGGCCGCCGTCTCCCCCGCCAGGTCCGCGCCGCCGCAGCTCGCATCGATCCGGTACGCGGGCCGCGCCATCGGCATCACCTCGGCCGGTCCCCACCACTTGTGGTCGTCGTCGCCGTTGCCGACCTGTCCGTACAGGACGTTCGGGGCGGGGTGGGCCTTGACGAAGTAGTCGTTCACCCAGCGCAGGTTGTTGAGCAGGTGCGGCATCTGGCCGGAGGCGACGTACCCGTCCCGGTACTCGACCGCGCCCCACGCCAGCATGGTGGCGGTGAACGCCATCGGGAAGCCGAACTTGACGTGGTCGCCGGCGTCGTACCAGCCGCCGGTGAGGTCGAGCCCGGCGTCGGCGCCGTCGGTGAGCGCCGAGTCGCCGCGCCAGGAGACCCGGTTCCAGGCCGGCTTCCGGCCGGAGACCTGGGCCTCGTAGAAGAAGAGGGACTTCTGCAACGCCTCGGCGTAGTTGAAGGCGGGCGCGGCGGAGGCGGCCGGCGGCTGCGCCGCGGGCGCGGCGACCCCGAGGGTGAGCCCGGTGGCGAGCGCGGCGGCCGCGGCGAGCAGGCGTCGGGGCCAGGGCTGGTCGCCCCGCCGGCGACGGCTGGGGTACGGCATGAGGTGCTCCTGTCGGGTGGCGGAGCCGGCGACCGGGGGCACGACCGTCGGCGGGCCCCCGGCCGCCAGCGCTGGTGGTGGGGTGGAGACCATGGTCCGGGAGCGCTCCCATGGATGTTCGACAATGTAATCTCCCCGTCACCCGGTTGTGAAGAGCAGCGGGCCGCGGAAGCGGCGCAGCGCCGGACGAAGGGATCCCGTTACATCGACACGCCTGCGGAGCGTGACGAATCTGCCCGGCGCATCAGATTGAACCAGCAGGTCAGCCGAGGTCGAGCCGATCACCTGATGTCGCCGACGGTTACGACAACGGGACCATGCCTTGACTTTCGACTCAGTCCCGGAGGAATCCTCATGCCCCAGCGTCGGCGCGTGGCGCGCGCGGCCGTTCCCGGTGCCGCCGCCGCGGCCTGCCTCATCCTCGCCACGCCCGCCTGGGCGTCGAGCACCGTCCCGCTGCACTCCGCCCACGAGGGCGCGACCGCGGCCGGCTTCCAGCAGGAGTGCGGCGACGAGCGGTTCGACAACCTGCCCGACGGTTACGACGGCTGGCACTTCGTCCTGCCGGGCGGCAAGGAGTCGGGCGACTTCGAGACGCTGGAACTCACCTTCAACGACGGTGCCGACGACGTCGTCGTCACCGTGCCGGACGCGGGCGACGCCTACCCGGACGCGTTCTACTCGGCAGGCGGCCAGGTCATCCACGCCTACGTGTTCACCCCGGCGGGGTGGACGCTTCTGGACGGTACGGCCAGCATCACCGGCACGGCCGACAAGTTCGTCCTGAGCCACACCTGCGCCGGCGACACCACCCCGGAGACGCCAACCCCCACCACCCCGGTCCCGACGACGCCCGGCAACCCGGGCGGGTCGGAGAGCCCGTCCGACCCGGGTGAGTCCGGCACGCCGACCCCGGGCACCGGTGGCGGCGGTGGCGGTGAGAGCGACGGCAACCTGCCGATCACCGGCGTCGCCGGCACCAGCATCGCGCTGACCGGCCTCGCGCTGATCGGCGGCGGCGTGGCACTCACCGTGCTGCGGCGGCGCCGCGACACCGTCACCTTCACCAGCTGACCCGAGGCACCACCCGACCGGCCGCCGGAACACCGGCGGCCGGTCGTCGTTTCTCAAGCCCACGTCGAGCGCCGGAGGCGAAGATCACAGGTGGACGTCGATCCGGCCGGCCGGCCCGGTCGTACTGACCGGTAACCCGGTCGACGACGCCCGGAGATTCATCACATCATCGATAGCTTCCGATGCCTTATCGGCGTACGCCCAGGTCAGGCCGGTGGACGGCGGCGTGCGGCGCGACGGCAAGCCGGCGCGGAGCGGACCTGGCGTCCTGACATACGAACGTACTGTTGCCGCCCCGGATTTCGCCGGGCGACAGTACGCGACACCAGCGGTGCCATCGACGCCGCCGCTCCCCCGGACAACCCTGAGGAGAACGCGATGGCTCTACGACTCGCCGACGGAACCGCCTGGTCCGACGTACTCGCCCGGGCGGTGGCCGCCGCCCCGGAGGCCTTCGGCCCCGACGTCGCCGGCGCCACGACGCTGCGCAACCTGATCGAGGGCGACTGGCGTGCGGTCGGCTCGCCCGCCCCGGTACGCACGCCGATCGACAACACCGTCCTGGTCAACCTGCCCCGGCTCGACGCGGCGAGCGCCCGCGCCGCGGTCGCGCACGCCGCCGCCGCGCACCGGGACTGGGCCGGGACCCCCCTCGCCGACCGCAAGGCCCGGGTCACCGACGCCCTGGCCGCCCTCACCGCGCACCGCGACCTGCTCGCCCTCCTGCTGGTCTGGGAGATCGGCAAGCCGTGGCGGCTGGCCTGCGCCGACGTCGACCGGGCGCTCGACGGCGTCCGGTGGTACGTCGACGAGATCGACCGGATGCTCGCCGACGGGCGGGAGCCGCTTCCCGGTCCGGTCAGCAACATCGCGTCGTGGAACTACCCGATGAGCGTCCTCGTCCACGCGGAACTGGTGCAGCTGCTCGCCGGCAACGCGGTGATCGCCAAGACCCCGTCCCAGGGCGGCGCGGTCTGCCTCACCGTGGCGCACGCCCTGATGCGCCGCGCCGGCCTGCCCGCCACGCTGCTCTCCGGCAGCGGTGAGGAGCTGTCCGAGGTGCTGGTCCGCGCGCCGGAGATCGGCGCGGTGGCGTTCGTCGGCGGGCGCTCCAACGGCGGCAAGGTCGCCGCCGCCCTGCTGGACACCGACAAGCGGCACTTCATCGAGCAGGAGGGCCTCAACGCCTGGGGCATCTGGGACTTCTCCCAGTGGGACCTGCTCGCCGGGCACCTGAAGAAGGGCTTCGAGTACGGCAAGCAGCGCTGCACCGCGTACCCGCGCTTCGTCGTCCAGCGGGACCTGGTGGACGCGTTCCTCGACATGTACCTGCCGGTCGTACGGTCCGTCCGGTTCGGACACCCGCTCGCGGTCGACGACACCTGGGCGGCCGGCGACCCGCTGCCCGAGCTGGACTTCGGCCCGCTGATCAGCGCCGCCAAGGCCGACGAACTGCACCGCAAGGTCGAGGAGGCGGTCCGCGGCGGCGCCGTCCCCCTGTACCGGGGCCGGCTCGACGGCGCGCCGTTCCTCGACGGGCAGGACACCTCGGCGTACGTGGCGCCGTCGGTGCTGCTCGCCCCGCCCGGACGGTCCCGGCTGATGCACGCCGAGCCGTTCGGCCCGGTCGACACGATCGTGGTGGTCGACACCACCGACGAGCTGCTCGCCGCGATGAACGCCTCCAACGGCGCCCTGGTCGCCTCGCTCGCCTGCGACGACGAGGAACTCGCCGGCAAGCTCGCCGTCGACCTCCAGGCGTTCAAGGTCGGGATCAACAAGCCGCGCTCGCGGGGCGACCGGGACGAGCCGTTCGGCGGCCGGGGCGCCTCCTGGAAGGGGGCCTTCGTCGGCGGCGACCTGCTGGTGCAGGCGGTCACCGTCGGCGGCGACGCCCGCCTGTACGGCAACTTCCCCGACTACAACAGCTACCCGACCACCTGAAAGGAAGGGCCCCTTCTTAACGCCTCCGGTATCGGAAGGGGCCCCTCTTAACAGCCGCTACACCCGCGCCCGCTCGCCGCTCAACGGCACCGTGACGGTGAGCAGCGAGCCGTCCCGGTCCATCGCCGACGGCCGGCTCAGCCGGCGGGCGGTACGTAGCATCGGCGTGTTCTCGGCCTGCGTGTGCAGGACCAGCGCGGCGTACCCGGCCTGCTCGGCGTGCCGGACCAGCCGGCGCAGCAACGCCGACCCGAGCCCACGGCGCTGCCAGTCGTCGCACACCAGCAGCGCCACCTCCGCCATCTCACCCTCGGCGAGCAGGTTGGCCATCGCCACTACCGGCTCGGCCGCCCCGCCCGAGCCGGTGGTCGTGGCGAGCAGGGTGACCCCCCGGGCCGGTTCGAGCAGCCGGCGCAGCCGGGCCGGCGGCGGCGTCGTCGCCCCGCCCAGGTAACGGCGGTGCCGGGTGCGCGCCGAGCACCGCTCGTGCAGCTCGACGACGCCCGGCAGGTCGTCGCCGGTCGCCGGGCGTACGCCCAGCTCGGAGCCGTCGGGCAGGACCAGGGTGACCTGCTCGGCGGCCCGGCGCGCGGCGGTGGCCCCCAGCTCGACCAGGGCCTGGGCCCGCGCGTACTCGGCTGGGGTGAACCCGGGGGCGGCCCGCCGCAGGTCGTACGAGCCGCCACCCGGATCGGCCAGCACCATGCTGGTCGTCGTGATCCCGGCGCGGGAGCCGGCCGGCTTCGGCCGCCAGGTGACCGAGTCGGCGCCGAGCAGGGTGCGCAGCGCCTCCCCCGTCAGATCCGGATCCCGCACCAGACCGGTGGCGAGACCGAGTACGCGGGTGGGCTGGTCGGCCAGCCCACGCGCCTCGCTGCGCGCCACCCAGCAGTCTCGGCCCCGCCCCCGTTCGACGGCGGCGACGAGGTCGGCCTCGTCGAGTGTGTCCGGGGCGTCGACGAGGAAGTCGTCGACTGCGCCCCGCTCCGTGGTGTGCACCTGCACAGTGAGGATGTTGACCCCACGTAGGGCCAGGCTCGCCGTGAGCACCGACAGGTAACCCGGCCGGTCGTCCACGGTGGCCCGGATCCGCCACAGCGTCATGGTTCTCTCCCTTCCCCGGTACGACCCTCGCCGCCCGCTGTTGCGGCCCGGTTGCCTCGGGGTGACGGGTCGGGATTCGCCGCTGCGGTCTGCGCCACAGTCGCCGTCAACCGGCCACCGGCGGCGCGCCCACCAGGTCGAGCCGGTCACCGAGGATCACGGCGCTGGCGCGGACCAGCTGCGCGAGCCGGTCCACCTCGGTGGAGTGGAACGCGGCCGCGGACAGCGGCTCGCTGTCCTCCCGGGCGACGACCAGCACGAGGCCCGCCCGCCCGAACGGCGCGACCGCGAAGTGGCCACCGCCGGGCACGGTCATCGCCCGGGCGCGCAGCGGCGTCACGTCCGGCAACCGCAGGGGTACGGGGGCCCGCCAGCTCGCGTGCCCGATGGTCGCCTCGCTGCCGGCGCCGGCCCGGGATGCCCAGTCGACCGGCACCACCGCCGCGACGGCCCAGTCGGCGGCGAGCAGCCCGGGCACGGCGTCGACGAGGATCGCCAACCCGTCGGTCGGGTTCGCCGCGACCTGGGCCAGCAGCTCCGCGTCCTGACCGGTGGTGGTGGGCGCGCCGATCGCCCGCCACACCCCGTCGACCCGGACGCCGGGGATGGCCGCCAGACCCGCCATGAGCCGCTCGACCCGGGCCGCCCCCGGCCAGACGACGGTGAAGTCGTCGACCGCCCGGCCGCCGAGCCGCTCCAGCACCACGACCTGCACGATGTCCGCCCCGGAGACGCCCAGCGTGCGCGCGACCTGGCCGAGTGTGCCCGGACGGTCCGGCAGGGTGACCCGAACTCGCAGCAACATCGCGTACCTCCGCTCCGGCGTGGCCGGCGCGGTGCGCCGGCAGGCTGGGTACAGCCTGGTCCACGACCGTTTCGCCCCTGTTGCGGCTGGATATCCCGAGAGCTAAATCCGACCTTGACAACAAAGCTGAGCTGCCATCAACTAATCGGATGACCGAGCCGGCCCTCGACGCCCCAGCCCCGACCGACTCCCCACGCGGGCTGGACCTGGGCCGACTCTCCGCGTACCTGTCGACCCGCCGGCCCGACCTCGCCGGCGGCGAGCTGCGCGCCCGGCTGATCGCCGGCGGCAAGTCGAACCTCACCTATTTGCTGCGCGTCGGAGACCGCGAGGTGGTGCTGCGCCGGCCGCCGCTCGGCCACGTGCTGGCCACGGCGCACGACATGGGCCGCGAGTTCCGGGTCATCTCGTCGCTCGCCCCCACCGACGTGCCGGTGCCGGCGGCGCTGCTGCTGTGCGACGACCCGGACGTCATCGGGGCGCCGTTCTACCTGATGGAACGCGTCGGCGGCGAGGTGTACCGCACCCGCACCCAGACCGACCCGCTCACCGATGAGCAGCGGCGCGGGCTGGCGATGGCGATGATGGACACTCTCGCCGCGCTGCACACCGTCGACCCGGCGGCGGTCGGGCTCGGGGACTTCGGCCGCCCGGAGGGTTACCTCGCCCGGCAGGTCCGTCGCTGGTCCGGGCAGCTGGACCGCTCCCGCAGCCGGCCGCTGCCCGGCATCGACGAGCTGCGCGACCGGCTCGCCGCCACCGTCCCCGAGGGCGCCAACGCCGGCCGGATCGTGCACGGCGACTACCGGCTGGACAACCTGCTCGCCACCGTCGACCCGGTCGCCGTCCGCGCGGTGCTCGACTGGGAGATGGCCACCCTCGGCGATCCCCTGGCCGACCTCGGCCTCCTGCTCACGTACTGGGACGTGCTGGGTGGCAGCGACGCCGCCGAGGGCAACCCGGTCGCCGACGGGCTGGGCCCGCGCGCCGGTTTCCCGAGCGGCGCGGAACTCATCGACCGGTACGCCGGCCGCAGCGACGTCGACGTCGGCCCGCTGCACTGGCACGTGGCACTCGGATGCTTCAAGCTCGCGGTGATCTGCGAGGGCATCCACTACCGGCACACCCAGGGGCAGACCCTCGGTGAGGGTTTCGACCGGATCGGCGACATGGTGGCACCACTGGTGGCGCACGGGCTCACCGCGGTGGAGGAGAGGTAGATGCACTTCGCGTACGACGAGCGCACCGAGCAGCTGCGGGCCGAGCTCACCGACTTCCTGGAGCGGCACGTCCACCCGGCCGAGCCGGTGCACGCCGAGCAGGTCGCGGCGGCCCGCGACCCGTGGTCCCGGCCGCCGGTGCTGGCCGAGCTGAAGGCCGAGGCCCGCAAGCGCGGCCTGTGGAACCTCTTCCTGCCCGACGCGCGCTACGGCGCCGGGCTGACCAACCTCCAGTACGCTCCGCTGGCCGAGCTGACCGGCCGCAGCCCGCACCTGGCCCCGGAGGCCCTGAACTGCGCCGCGCCGGACACGGGCAACATGGAGCTGCTCGCCGAGTTCGGCACCGAGGCGCAGCGGGAGCGGTGGCTGCGTCCGCTGCTCGAAGGCGAGATCCGGTCGGCGTTCTGCATGACCGAGCCGGACGTGGCCTCCTCCGACGCGACGAACATCGCCACCCGGATCACCCGGGACGGCGACGAGTACGTGATCAACGGCCGGAAGTGGTGGTCGTCCGGAGCGATGGATCCCGCCTGCGAGATCTTCATCGTGATGGGCAAGACCGACCCGTCGGCCGACCGTCACCGGCAGCAGAGCATGATCCTGGTCCCCCGGGACACGCCCGGCGTGACGGTCCGCCGGGGCATGCACGTCTTCGGCTACAGCGACGGCTCGCACGGCGGGCACGCCGAGATCGACTTCGTCGACGTACGGGTGCCGGCGGAGAACCTGGTCGGTGCCGAGGGCGCCGGTTTCGCCATCGCCCAGGCCCGACTCGGCCCCGGCCGGATCCACCACTGCATGCGCCTGATCGGCATGGCCGAGCGGGCGCTGGAGCTGCTGTGCCGCCGTGCCCTCGACCGGGTGGCGTTCGGCCGGCCGCTCGCCGAGCAGGGCGTCGTGCGGGAGTGGATCGCCGAGTCGCGGGTCCGGATCGAGCAGGCCCGGCTGCTGGTGCTCAAGACCGCCTGGCTGATGGACACGGTCGGCAACAAGGGCGCGCACACCGAGATCCAGGCCATCAAGATCGCCACGCCGGCGATGGCCGAGTGGGTGATCGACAAGGCCATCCAGGCGTACGGCGGCGCCGGCGTCAGCCAGGACACCCCGCTCGCGGCCCTGTGGTCCCAGGCCCGCACGCTGCGCCTGGCCGACGGCCCCGACGAGGTCCACAAGGCCAGCCTGGCGAAACGCGAACTCCGCCGCTGGACCCGGTAGAACGGGTCAGGTGCTGGCGCGTTCGATCAACTGGGTGTCCAGGAGGAGGTGGGGGGTGCCCGGGTCCTCGCCCCGGATGCGGGACACCAGCAGCCGGGCCATCTGCCGGCCCATCTCCTCGACCGGCTGGAAGACCGTGGTGAGCGGCGGGTCGGCCTGCCGGGCGATCGGGGCGTCGTCGAAACCGATCACCGCGACGTCCTCCGGCACCCGCCGGTCGGACTCCCGGAGCGTACGCAGCGCGCCGAACGCCATCAGGTCGGACGCCACGAACACGGCGTCCAGGTCGGGGCAGACCTCCAGCAGCCGGCGCATCGCGGCGGCCCCGCTGCCCTCGCTGAAGTCCCCGTACGCGATCAGGTCCGGGTTGACCCCGCCCAGCGCGGCCGAGACCGCCTCCTTGTAGCCGGACAGCCGGCCCAGACCGGCGCCCATGTCCTGCGGGCCGGCGATGGTGGCGATCCGCCGCCGCCCCCGCCCGACGAGGTGCTCGACCGCCTGCCGGGCGCCACCGACGTTGTCCACGTCGACGAAGCAGGCGGGCTGGGCACCGGGTTGCAGCATCCGCGCCGGCCGGCCGCCGAGCACGGTCGGCAGGCCGCGCTCCTCGAGCAGCGTGGGCAGCGGGTCGGCGTCGTGCAGGGACAGCAGCAGGACGCCGTCGACGTGCTGGTTGGTCAGGTGGTGCTCGACCCGCTCCCGTTCGATCGGCGACTGGACCATGGCCAGCCACAGTTGCAGCGGGGTCTCCAGCAGCCCGGAGCTGACACCCCGGACGATGCCGGCGAAGAACGGCTCGGTGAAGACCCGGTCGCCCGACTCGGACACCACCAGGGCCACCGAGTCGGTCCGCTGGGTGACCAGGGCCCGGGCGGCCCGGTTCGGCACGTACCCGAGCTCGGCGATCGCCTGCTGCACCGCGGCCCGGGCCTCCGGGCTGACCTGCGGCGAGCCGTTGACGACGCGGGAGACCGTGCCGCGTCCGACGCCGGCGCGCGCGGCGACCGCGTCGAGGGTCGGGCGCCCGAGCGACCGGGTGCGCTGCGTTGTCATCGTCTGCTCCTCCGACGTCGGGAGGTCCCGGTGCCGCCACCGAGGTGGCACCGGGACCGCCCGGTTGGCTGGCCCGAGCCTATTGTGCGGCCAGACCGTTACGTCGGATGACCTCGGCGTACCACCTGGCGCTGGACTTGGGGATGCGGGCCTGACTGTCGTAGTCGACGTAGATCATCCCGAACCGCTTGGTGTAGCCCCAGGCCCACTCGAAATTATCCATCAGTGACCAGGCGAAGTAGCCTCGCAGGGGCACCCCCGCGCTGATCGCCTCGTGGGCGGCGCGCAGGTGCGCGTCGAAGTACGCGAGCCGGTCCGGGTCGTCGACCTGGCCGTCGATGACGGCGTCGACGAAGGCGGACCCGTTCTCGGTGACGTACAGCGGCAGGTCGGTGTACTCCTCGTGCACCCGCCGCAGCGTCTCGACCAGGCCGGGAGCGTCGATCTCCCAGTCCATGTCCGTCACCGGGACGCCCCGGGTGACGAAGCGGACGTCCTCGCTGCCCGGCCAGCAGGACGGCGCCCGCCAGTACGCCTCCGGCTGCTCGCCGGTGACGGGTGCGGCCACCACGTGCCTGCTGTAGTAGTTGACGCCGACCAGGTCCAGCGGGGCGGCCATGGTGGCCAGGTCCCCGTCGCGGACGTGCCCGAAGTCGGTGACCGCCGCGAGGTCGGCCATCAGGTCCGCCGGGTACGACCCGCGCAGCAGCGGGTCGAGGAAGAACCGGTTCGCCAGCGCGTCGATGCGCCGGGCGGCGTCGGCGTCACCGGGCGAGCCGCTGGCCGGCGTGACCGGGTAGAGGTTGACCGTCACGCCCACCTCGGCGTCCGGCCGGGCCGTCCGCAACGCCTGCACGGCGAGCCCGTGGCCGAGCATCAGGTGGTGCCCGGCCCGCACGGCGTCGGCCGGGTCGGAGCGGCCGGGCGCGTGCGCGCCGGACCCGTAGCCGAGGAACGCCGAGCACCACGGCTCGTTGAGGGTGGTCCAGTACCGCACCCGGTCCCCGAGCGCGTCGGCGACCAGGGCGGTGTACTCGGCGAACCGGGCGGCGGTGTCCCGCGCCGGCCAGCCGCCCGCGTCCTCCAGCGGCTGCGGCAGGTCCCAGTGGTAGAGCGTCAGCCACGGCTCGATGCCGTGCGCCAGCAGCTTGTCCACCAGCCGGCGGTAGAAGTCGAGGCCTTCGGAGTTCGCGGGACCGGTGCCGCCGGGCTGCACCCGCGGCCAGGAGACCGAGAACCGGTACGACTTCAGCCCCAGCTCGGCCATCAGGGCCACGTCCGAGTCGAGCCGGTGGTAGTGGTCGCACGCCACGTCGCCGGTGTGCCCGGCGACGACCCGTCCGGGGGTGTGACTGAAGGTGTCCCAGATCGACGGCGTCCGGCCGCCCTCGTTCGCCGCGCCCTCGATCTGGTACGCCGCCGTGGCGGCGCCCCAGAGGAAGCCGGGCGGGAAGGCCAGCGGCGGGCGCTCGGCGAGGACGCCGCCGGCGGGTGGACTCGCGGGGTTGCTCACGACTTGACGGCACCTTCCATGATCCCGCCGATGATCTGGCGGCCGAACAGGATGAACACGACCACCAGTGGCAGGGTGCCGACCGCGGTGGCGGCGAACACCTGGGAGTAGTCGGTGTAGTAGGCGTACGAGAGGAAGGAGAGCGAGACCTGCAGGGTCGGGTTCTCCGGGGTGAGCACCGCGTACGGCCAGAGGAACGAGTTCCAGGTCTCCATGAAGGTGAGCAGGCCGAGCACGGCCGCGGCCGGACGCAGCGCGGGCAGCACGATGTTCCAGTAGATCCGGAAGGTGCTGGCGCCGTCGACCCGCCCGGCCTCGATCAGCTCGTCGGAGATGGCCTGGCTGGCGTACTGCCGCATCATGAACACGCCGAAGGCGCTGACCAGGAACGGCACGGTGACGGCGTAGAGGGTGTCGTACCACTTGAGCGACTGCATCATGCCCCAGAGCGGGATGAGGCCCATCTGGGTCGGGATCATCATCGTCACGATGATCGACAGCAGCAGGACGTTGCGGCCCCGGAACCGCAGCTTCGCGAAGGCGAACCCGGCAAGCGAGCCGGTGAGCACCACCGAGACGGTGACCACCGACGAGACGATGATCGAGTTCATCATGCCGGTCAGGAAGTTGGCCGCGTCGTTGTCGAGCACCCGACCGAAGTTGTCGCCGAAGGAACCGCCGGGGGTCAACGGCGGTGGCACGTCGTTGATCGAGTCCAGACTGCGGGTGCCGATCACCACCATGTAGTAGAAGGGGTAGATCGACAGCAGGGCCGCCAGGACGAGCGCCAGGTAGGTCAGGGGGCTGGTGCGCCACAGGCGCTGGGAAGCCGAGAGCATCGGTCTCTCCTCACTTGGCCGTGCGGCGGACGAGTACGAAGTTGACCAGCGACACCAGCACGATGATCATGAAGATCGCCCAGGCGACGGCGGCCCCGTAGCCGGCGCTGTTGAGATTCACGATGCCCATCTCGTACATGTACATGGCCAGCGTCTGGAACTGTCGCTGGTCACCGCCGATGATGCTGCCGTTGCCGAACAGCAGCGGCTCGGTGAACAGCTGCATGCCGCCGATCGTGGAGAGGATGACCACGAAGATGAAGGTGGGCTTGAGCATCGGCAGGGTGATCTGCCAGAACTGCCGCCACTGCCCGGCCCCGTCGATCGCGGCGGCCTCGTACAGGTCCCGGGGGATGGCCTGCATGCCGGCGAGCAGGATCAGGGTGTTGTAGCCGGTCCAGCGCCAGTTGACCATGGTGGCGATCGCCGTCCAGGAGCTCCAGGTCTGCCCGTCCCAGTCGACCTGGTCCACGCCGACGAAGCTGAGCAGCCAGTTGAACAGGCCGTACTCCCGCTGGAACAGCATGCCGAACACGATCGCCACGGCGGCCACCGAGACCACGTTCGGCACGAAGATCGCCATCCGGAAGAAGGTCTTGGCGCGCAGGATGGTGCGGTTGAGCAGGTTCGCCAGGAAGAGCGCCAGCAGCAGCTGCGGGATGGTCGACAGGGCGAACATGCCGAACGTGTTGACCAGGGCGTTCCAGAAGTATTCGTCGGTGAACAACCGGGTGTAGTTGTCGATCCCGATGAACGAGTGGTCGCCGATCATGTCCCAGTCGTGCAGCGACATCCAGGCGGTGCGCAGCATCGGGTAGAGCCCGAAGGAGCCGAAGATCAGGAAGAACGGCGCGATGTAGAGGTACGGCGAGAACCTGAGATCCAGGCGGTTGAGGAGATAACCCCGGCGGCGCCGGTGCGTCGCGGGGGGTGGCGATGCTGGTGGCGACGGCGGCGCCGTCGTGGCCGACAGGCTCATGACGGCACTCCACTTCGCTCCGTGCCGCCGTCAGGCAGCAGGGCACTGTTGTGACGATTCGCTCGCTGACGCTCGCTCATGGGTATTCCTTTTCCGGCGAGGCCCGGGGGCCCTCGCGCAGGGTGCTACGCGTAGGGGGACCGACCGGTGGCGTCCGGGTAGTCCCCGAACGCCACCGGAAGGGAATTCACTCAGAAGGCACCCTGGGTCTGGGCGTCCTTGACGAACTGCTCCCAGGCCTTCTCCTTGCTGGCCTGCCCGTTCTCGAACGACCGCAGCGCCGGCTCGAACGCGTTCTCCTTCACGGCCTGGTGCTTCGGGCCCAGGTGGATCGGCTCGATCTTGCTGACGCTCTCCCCGAAGATCTTGCCGGTCGGGGCGTTGCTGAAGTACTCGTTGGTGTAGCTGAGGAAGGCCTCGTTCTTCAGCGCCTCCAGGTTGGTGGGCAGCGGGCCCTTGGCCTTGAAGGCCTCCACCTGGCTGGTGGCGCTGGTCAGGAACTCGGCGAGCTTCGCCGCCTCCTTCTGGTGCGCGCTCTGCTCCGGCACGGCCAGCCACGAGCCGCCCCAGTTGCCGGCGCCGCCCGGCACGGCCGCCACGTCCCACTTGCCCTTGTTCGCCTCACCGGAGTTGTCCGCGACGATGCCGAGCATCCAGGACGGGCAGAAGGTGGCCGCGAAGCTGCCCTGCTTGAAGCCGGCCGACCACTCCGGCGACCACGTGCTCGCCTTGGCGGAGATGTCCACCATCGAGGTGGCGGTCTCCCAGGCGGCCTTCACCGCGGGGCTGGAATCCGCGATGATGTTGTTCTCCTTGTCGTAGAACAGCTCGTTGCCCTGCTGGAACAGCACGCCGTTGGAGACGGCGGTGATCGAGTCGATGAACGCCTTGCCGCCACTGCCCTGCTTGTACTTGCGACCGGCCTCCAGGAAGCCGTTCCAGTCCGGCCAGAGCGCCGACACCTGGTCCCGCTCGGTGGGCAGGCCGGCCGCGGAGAACAGGTCCTTGCGGTAGCACACGGCGAGGCTGCCGACGTCGGTCGGCAGGCCCATCAGCCGGCCGTCCGGCGCCTTGCCCAGCTCCCACTTCCAGGGCAGGTACTCCTTGGAGTGGTCGTCGACCAGCGGAGCCAGGTCGACCCAGTTGCGCGGGTTGGCCTTGAACTCGTTGAGGATGCCCTCCTCCAGCGCGACCACGTCGGCCGCGCCCTTGCCGGTGGCCAGGTAGCGGACCAGCTTGGGCCGGTACTCCCCGAGCTGCGCGGTCTTGCGCAGCTCGATCTTGATGCCGGTGTCCTTCTCGTACTGCTTGACGAGCTCGTCGTAACCGAACTCGCCGAAGGTGTCCACGACCAGCTTGGCGGGCTTGCCGCCCTCGGTCGGTGCGTCGTCGTCGTTGCCGCAGGCCGCGAGGCCGCCGACGGCGGTGACCGCGGCAACGGCGACGGCCGCCAGGCGGGAACGCCGCGTGGTGAGGCTCATCCTGACCCCTCTTCTCGGTGAGGCTGTGTCGGGTGTGGTGGGGGGTGTCGTACCTGCGCTGACCGGCGCCGACGGTCCGGCGACGGTCTCCGGAGCGCGCGCGGGTGACCCGCGTCACGTCCCTGGGAACGCTCCCAAGCAGATTGCCGGCAGGTGTCGGGAGTGTCAATAGACGTATGGGAGCGTTCCCAGATCGTTACCGGTGAAGTAGTTTCAGGCTGACCGAACCCGGCGACCTGCATCGAAACGCTTCAGTACGCGGTGCCGCAGGTCCCGGCAGCACCAGCGAGGTCACGCCGGCCCCGGGGGCGAAACGGTTCAGCAGAAGCGGCGCAGGAGGGTGCCCACCCGGCCGGCGTCGAACGCCTCCGGATCGAAGGTCGCGCCCACCCACTCACGGAGCACGTGGTGCTCGGCGTGCGCCGAACCGTCGAGCGCGACGAGCAACGCCTGATAGCCCGTCGGGCCGCCGACGTCCTCCGGCGGACACGCCCGCCCACCGTCCAGGCAGGCGGGGTAGCGCTCGTCCGGGTCGGCGGTGAAGACGTCCTCGACCAGCAGGTCGTGCTCCCACCAGTCGCCGAAGTCGTACGTGTAGTGGAAGCGGCTGCCCTTGCCGACCACCGCGTCGAGCCGCACGTCCAGCTCGTCGTGCACGGACAGCTCGCCGTCGGGGTCCGGCTCCGCGTACTGACGGCCATCGATGTCGAAGGAGTGCAGGTGGCAGTCCCGCCAGCCCATCGCGTGCTGCACCACCCGGTGCACGCGGTCGAGGGTGAAGCCACCCGGGACGAGCACCCGGCGCCAGACCGGCGGCCGGACCCCGGTCAGGGAAATCCTCAGCTGGAAGATCTGGCGCGGCATGCTGTCCCATCCTCCCTCGGCATAGGCTGCGAGCATGATCTGCCGAGCGTGCCGGGCGAAGCGGCACGACGACTGTCGGGGTCGGAACTGGTGCGACTGCCAGCACCGTACCCCCCGGCCGACCCCTCCGGTCACGGGTCCGGCCAGCGAGTGAGCGTCGGAATGCCGATTGCCGCACTCTGGCCGGAGCCGTCCGCGGGGCCGCTCGACGACGCCGCACTCGCCGCGCTCTACGGCCGGCCCGACCGGCCCCACCTGCGGATGAACTTCGTGTCGAGCATCGACGGCGCGGTAACGGTCGACGGCTACTCGGCCGGGCTCTCCGGCGAGCCGGACAAGCGGGTCTTCGGCCTGCTGCGGATGCTCTGCGACGCGCTCGTGGTGGCCGCCGGAACACTGCGCCACGAGGGTTACCGGGCGGTCCGCCTCGACGAGCGGCGCCGCGGCTGGCGCCGTGCGCACGGCCTCGCCGAGTACCCGACGCTCGTCGTCGTCTCCGGCTCGCTCGACCTGGACCCGGCCCACGCCGCCTTCGCCGACGCGCCGGTACGCCCGGTCGTGCTCACCCGCGCCGACGCCGCCGTCCCGCCCGGGCTGACCGACGTGGCCGACGTGGTCACCTGCGGTGCCGATCGGGTCGACCTCGCCACCGGCCTGGCCGAGCTGCGCCGGCGCGGGCTCGACCAACTGCTCTGCGAGGGCGGGCCGCACCTGTTCGGCGCGCTCACCGCCGCGGACCTCGTGGACGAGGTCTGCCTGACCGTCGCGCCCCTGCTCGCCGGCCCCGGCCCGGGCCGGATCACCGCGGGCGATCCCGGCCCCGTCCGGCACCTGCCCCTACGCCACGTGCTCGCCGCCGAAGACGGCACCCTGATGCTCCGCTACGCCCGCGACTAGGCCCGCCCGCCACCCGCCCGCAGTTTCGGGGAAGATGCTGCCTCGATCGCGCGCGAGGCAGCATCTTCCCCGAAGTTGTGGCCTCGACCGTCCGTGGCCGCCGGGTCACGGCGCGATGTCGCCCCGACGAAGGCGCGTGGTGTCCGCCGCGTCGCGTGGCGGCCTGTCGTACATCTCGGGCAGGATGCAGGGCGTGCGCGCCGACCTTGACCACCAGCACCGCGGAGTTGCCCGATGACCGACGACGGTTCCGCCGGCCCGGGCGACGAGGTCGGGCGGGTGCTCGGCACCGCCGACGCCACCCCGCTGCAGTTCTGGACGGCGGTCTCCCCCGGCAGCTACCTGCAGCTCGACGACGTCGTGGTGACCCGGCGCGAGCTGCCCGACCGGGAGCCGGTGACGATCGCCGGCGTGGTCACCCAGGTGCGCGCCCGGCACGAGGGCGCCCAGTTCGACTCGGACGTCTTCGCGATCGCCGACGGCACGCTGCCCGCCCAGGTGCAGGAGGCCGCCGAGATCACCACCACCCGGGTCGACCCGGAGCTGTACGTGCCGCCCTCGCCGGGTGCCGTCGTGCACCGCGCGGAGGGTGACGCCCGGGCCCGGGCGCTGCACTTCGACCGGATGGAACGCCGCATCCCGATGGGCATGGGCCGCGACGGCGTGCCGGTCTACCTCAACGCCGACTTCTTGGACGGCACGCGCGGCGCGCACGTCTCCATCTCCGGCATCTCCGGTGTCGCGACGAAGACGAGCTTCGCCACCTTCCTGCTCTACTCGGTGTTCCGCTCCGGGGTGCTCGGCGGCGACGCGGTCAACGCCAAGGCGCTCATCTTCAACGTCAAGGGCGAGGACCTGCTGTTCCTCGACCACCCCAACGCCCGGCTCGACGACCCCACCCGGGCCGGGTACGCGAAGCTCGGGCTGAGCGCCGGCGCCTTCCCCGACGTGCGCGTGTACGCGCCGCCCCGGGTCGGCGACTCCTCCGGCACGCCGGATGTGAGCAGCCGCCTCAGCGGCGTCGACAGCTTCTACTGGACGCTCACCGAGTTCTGCGCCGACCGCCTCCTGCCGTACGTGTTCGCCGACGCGGACGACGAACGCCAGCAGTACACGATGGTCGTGCACTCGGTCGCCGCCCACCTGGCGCGGTACGCGCAGCCCGCCGACGGCGGCGTCAGCATCGACGGGGTGCGCCTCGGGACGTACGCCGACCTGGTGGACCACATCGTCGAGCAGCTCAACGACGACGAGACCCGGGGCGACTGGGCCGGCAGCGCGGTCGGCCTCGGCACGGTCAACGCGTTCGCCCGCCGGCTGATCGGCAGCAAGAAGGACCTGTCCCGGCTGATCCGCGGCGACCTGGCGACCCGGCGCCCGCACAGCATCAACACGGCGGAGAGCGCCCAGGTGACCGTGGTCGACCTGCACAACCTGCCGGACCGGGCGCAGCGCTTCGTGGTGGGTGTGACGCTCAAGAGCGAGTTCGAGCGCAAGGAGAAGGCCGGCACCGCCAAGCCCCTGCTGTTCGTCGTCCTCGACGAGCTCAACAAGTACGCCCCCCGCGAGGGCTCCTCACCCATCAAGGAGGTCCTGCTGGACATCGCCGAGCGGGGCCGGTCGCTCGGTGTGATCCTGGTGGGCGCGCAGCAGACGGCCAGCGAGGTGGAGCGGCGCATCGTCACCAACTCGGCGATCCGCGTGGTCGGCCGGCTCGATCCGGCCGAGGCGTCGCGCCCCGAGTACGGTTTCCTCCCACCCGCTCAACGGCAGCGGGCGCTGCTCGCCAAGCCGGGCACGATGTTCGTCAACCAGCCCGACATCCCGGTGCCGCTCTGCCTGGAGTTCCCGTTCCCCGCCTGGGCGACGCGGGTCTCCGAGGCGGGCCGGGCGCCGTCGCAGACCCTCCGGTCGATCACGCAGTCGGCCGACCCGTTCGCGGTGGTGGGGTCCGGCGGCACCGGCGACGACGACATCCCGTTCTGAGGTGGTCCACCGGTGAAGATCCTGCACACCTCCGACTGGCACGTCGGCAAGGTCCTGAAGGGTAGGTCCCGCGCCGAGGAGCACAAGGCCGTCCTCGCCGGAGTGATCGACGTGGCCCGGCAGGAACGGCCGGACCTGGTCATCGTGGCCGGCGACCTGTACGACACGGCGGCGCCCACCCCGGAGGCGACCCGGCTGGTCACCCGCGCGCTGACCGCGCTGCGCCGCACCGGCGCCGATGTCGTCGCGATCGGCGGCAACCACGACAACGGCCCGGCGCTTGACGCGCTGCGCCCGTGGGCCGAGGCCGCCGGGATCACGCTGCGCGGCGGTGTCCGGGAGAGCCCGGACGAGCACGTCATCGACGGCACCACCGCGGGCGGCGAGCGCTGGCGGCTGGCCGCGTTGCCGTTCCTCTCCCAGCGGTACGCGATCCGCGCCGTCGAGATGTACGAGCTGACCGCCGCCGAGGCGACCCAGACGTACGCCGACCACCTCGGCCGGATCTTCGCCCGGCTGACCGAGAGCTTCACCGAGCCGGACCGGGTGCACCTGGTCACCGCCCACCTGACCGTGGTGGGGGCGGCGGCCGGCGGCGGTGAGCGGGACGCGCACACCGTGCTGGGTTACGCGGTGCCGGCGACGGTCTTCCCCGGTACCGCGCACTACGTGGCGCTCGGCCACCTGCACCGCGCGCAGCGGGTCCAGGGCGCCTGCCCGATCCGCTACAGCGGCAGCCCACTGGCCGTCGACTTCGGTGAGCAGGAGAACGTCCCGTCCGTCACGGTGGTCGAGGTGACCGCGACGACGGCGGCCCAGGTCCGGGAGGTGCCGGTCGCGGCCGCGGCCGCGCTGCGCACGGTGCGGGGCACGCTCGCGCAGCTCGCCGAGTTCGAGGCCCCGGACGCCTGGCTGCGAGTCTTCGTGCGGGAGCAACCCCGCGCCGGCCTGCGCGAGGAGGTGCAGGAGCTGCTTCCCCGCGCCCTGGAGATCCGGATCGACCCGGAGCTGGTGCCCGCGCCGGGCAGCGGCACCCGGGTCGCCCAGCGGGCCGGCCGGTCACCGCGCGAGCTGTTCGCCGACTACCTGGACAGCCGCGGCCACGACGACAGGGACGTCCGGGAGCTCTTCGACGAGTTGTTCGAGGAGGTCGAGCACTGATGCGGCCGATGCGACTGGACCTGGCCGGGTTCACCGTCTTCCGGGACGAGACGACCATCGACTTCACCGACGCCGACTTCTTCGCGCTTGTCGGGCCGACCGGTTCCGGCAAGTCGACGGTGCTGGACGCGATCTGCTTCGCGCTCTACGGCACGGTGCCCCGCTGGGGCGGCACGCGGGGGCTGGCGAACGCGCTCGCCCCGTCGGCGACCGAGGCCCGGGTACGCCTGGTCTTCGAGTCGGCCGGCGACCGCTACGTCGCGACCCGCGTGGTCCGGCGGGACAGCCGGGGCAACGTCAAGACGGCGGGCGCCGGCCTGCAGCTCATGCCGCCGGGCTTCGACCCGGTGAAGCTCGACACCGGGCTCACCCCGGACGACCTCGGCGAGGTGCTGGCCGGCACGGCCGCCGAGATGGACGAGGCGGTGCTGGCGGCGGTCGGCCTGCCGTACGAGCAGTTCACCAGCTGCGTGGTGCTGCCGCAGGGGCAGTTCGCCGATTTCCTGCACGCCAAGCCGGCGACCCGGCAGCAGATCCTGGTCAACCTGCTCGGCCTCGGCGTGTACGAGCAGGTCCGGGAGCGGGCGACGGCCCGGGCCGGCCAGGCCGAGGCGAAGTTCGAGGCGGTCGATCAGGCCCTCGCCGGGCTCGCCGGCGTCGACGACGCGGCGCTCGCGGAGGCGTCCGCAGGCGTGGACCGGATGCGGGAGCTGACCGCTGCGGTGAGCGACGCCGTACCCGAGCGGGAGGCCGCGCGCACCGCGGCGCGGGAGGCGGGCGCGGCGCTGGCCGCCCTCGACGCGGACCTGGCCGTGCTGGACGCGGTGCACGCACCGGACGGGGTGGCCGAGGTGGCCCGGGCGGTGACGGCCGCGCGGTCCGGGGCCGAGGAGGCGGCGGCGGTGGTGGCCCTGGCCGAGGAGCGGGAGGAGAAGCTCCGCGGTGAGCTGGCCGCGGCCGGTGACGAGAGCGCGCTGCGCCTGCAGCTCAAGGCGTACGCCGACCGGGAGAAGCTGGCGGGCGAGGCGGCGGCGGTCCGGGCTGCGGTGAGCGCGGCGCACGCCGAGCACGAGGCGGCCGCGACGGCGCTGGCCGAGGCGCGGGCGGCGGCCGAGCGGGCCGAGGCCGACCTGGAGGCGGCGTTCCGCGCGCACGAGGAGGCCAAGGCGACCGACCAGGCGGTGGCGCTGCGGGCGCACCTGCGGGACGGGGCGGCCTGCCCGGTCTGCGAGCAGCAGGTGGCCCGGGTGCCGGCGGTGCCCGCGGGTTCGGCGGTGGCCGCAGCGGTGGCGGCCGGAAAGGCGGCGCGGGCAGCCAGCGAGGCGGCGAGGGCGACGGTACGTGAGCGGGACGGCGCCGCCCGGGACCTGGAACGGGTGCTCGTCGCCGCGCGGGCCCGCCAGGAGCAGCTCGACGCCCGGCTGACCGAGCTGGACGCCCAGCTGGCCGGGGCCGCCGAGCCGGCCGCGCTGCGGCGGGAGCTGGACGAGCACGCGCGGCTGCGCCGGGAGCTGGAGGAGTCCGCGGCGGCGGTACGCGCCGGCCGGGACGCCGCCCGGCGGGCCCGGGCGGCGGTGGACGCCGCCGAGGAGCGCCTGCGCACGGCCTGGCGGGCGTTCGACGCGACCCGCGACGGCCTGGCGCGTTTCGGACCGCCCGCCGCGGACCGGGAGGACGTGGCGGCCGCCTGGGCCGCGCTCACCGACTGGGCCGGCACCGAGGCGGAACGCCGGCGGGGCGAGCGGGCCGCCCGGGTGACAGCGGTGACCGGGGCGGAGGCCCAGGTGGCCGCCGTCGAGGAGCGCGTCGTCGGGCTCCTCGCCGCCGCCGGGGTGCCGGCCACCGACGATCCGGTCCGGGCCGCAGCGGTCGCGCTCGAGCGGGCCGAGGCGGAGCTGCGCGAGCTGACCCGCCGCCGGGAGCAGGCGGGCGAGTTGCGCGAGCAACGTGCCGGGTACGAGCGGGAGGCTCAGGTGGCCCGCGCGCTCGCCGGGCACCTGCGGGCCAACAACTTCGAGCGGTGGCTGCTCGCCGAGGCGCTCGACCTGCTGGTCGACGGCGCGTCACGGATCCTGCGGGAACTCTCCGGCGACCAGTACGACCTGGTGCACGACAAGGGCGAGTTCTTCGTGGTCGACCACCACGACGCCGGGCTGCGGCGCGGGGTGCGGACGCTGTCCGGCGGGGAGACCTTCCAGGCCTCGCTGGCGCTGGCGCTGGCGCTCTCCGAGCAGCTCGCCGGGATGTCCACCACGGCGGCGAGCCTGGAGTCGATCGTGCTGGACGAAGGGTTCGGCACGCTCGACGCGGCCACCCTCGACACGGTGGCCGCCACGCTTGAGAATTTGGCCGCCCGGGGGGAACGGATGGTCGGCGTGGTCACCCACGTGCCGGCGCTGGCCGAACGCATCCCGGTCCGCTTCGAGGTCCGCAAGGACGCCCGCTCGGCCCGTGTCGAACGGACCGGCCGTTGAGCGGGGCCGGCGCCGGGCGGGGGCGTCGCCCGTGAGCCGGTTCTTCGTCGACGCGTGGGACCCGGCGTACGGGGCGTCGTTCGAGGCCTCCGGCGGCGGTCCAGCCGCGCCCAGCAGCGCCCAGGTCGAGGCCGACCACGAGCTGCCGGCGGTCGACTGGCGGGCGATCGGGCCGCGAGCCGGCGTCGGCGCGCCGGACGTGGTGCTGCTCGTCGACGGGGTCCGCCGCATCGACGCCAGCCTGTGGACGGTCGAGGAGGACGGCGGGTCGTACCCGGGCCTGGCCGCCTCGTACGCGGCCGGCGTGGTCCGCTGCGATCTGGAACGCGGCGCGGCGCAGTTGGTCGGCGCGCGGGTGGGGCGGGGCCTGTTCACCGCCAGCCCGTCGGCGGCGGACGTGCGCGCCGGCAGCGTCCACTACCCGGTGCACCGGGTGAGTGGCAGCGGGGAGCTGGCGAAGCTGCCCGCCGCCGTCCAGGGCCCGCTGACCGCGCTGGAGGTGGCCGTCTCCGGTGCCGCCCGCACCGACCGGGACCTGCTGGTGGTGGACGGGCCGTTGCGTAACCGGCGGCAGCTGCCGCGCACCCTCGGCTACGTGAAGACGCAGCACAGCCAGTATCTGGACGCCCGGCTGACGGCCGTGGTCACCGGGCTCGCCCCCGGCGAGCGGTCGCCGGTGTTCCGGCTGGGCACCGCCTGGGGCGGCTGGTCGTGGTATCTGCGGTTGCCGGTGGCGCGGGGCGCGCCCTGGGCGGGCATCGTCCGGGTGGAGTGCTCCGCCGACCTGGACGTCGCGGAGGCGGTCGAGTTGGCCGACCGGTCGCTGGTGACCCTGCCCCGCTTCGCGTCCACGCCGTACAAGGACCCGCGCGCTCCGCAGAACCTGGTGCCGATCGCCGGGCTGGAGAAGCAGTTGCGCCGGCTGCTCGGCGACTCGCGGCTGCTGCACCGGGCGCTGACCGCCGCGGCGCACGCCGCCACGCCGGCGGCCCCGCCCGCACCGGCCACCCCGCCCGCACCGGTCGCGCCGCCCCCGGGCGGCGGTCCGGTCTGATGGGCCGGAAGCGGGCCACCGACCGGATCGTCGCGCAGGTGGACACCGGGGTGGCCGAGCTGGTTCCCGACCCGGACCGGGCGGGCTCCTGGACGCTGCTGCTCGACGGCGCGCCGCAGTCGCACGTCGACCTCACCGACCCCACCCACCTGGAGTTCGAGTACGTGCGGCGGCTCGCCGCCGCGATCGACCTGCTCGCCCCGGCCGGCGCCCCGTTACGGGTGCTGCACCTCGGCGGCGGCGCGCTGACCCTGCCCCGGTACGTGGCCGCCACCCGGCCCGGTTCGACCCAGCGGGTGTGCGAGGTGGACGGCACGCTTGTCGACCTGGTGCGTCGCGAGCTGCCGTGGCCGCCCGACCACCGGCTGCGGGTCCGGGTCGCCGACGCCCGGGCGGTTCTCACCGACGCCCGCGACGCCAGCTTCGACGTGGTGGTCGCCGACGTGTTCGCCGGCGCCCGCACGCCGGCCCACCTGACGTCGGCCGAGTACGTCGCCGAGGTGGCCCGGGTCCTGCGGCCGGCCGGCTGGTACCTGGTCAACGTCGCCGACGGCCCGCCGTTGCGGCACGCCCGGCGGCAGGTCGCCACGGTACGGTCGGTACTGCCCCGGGTCGCGCTGGTGGGCGACGCGGCCGTGCTGCGGGGCCGCCGGTACGGCAACCTGGTGCTGCTGGCCGGCCGCACCGACCCGCCGCTGCCGCAGCTGACCCGCCGGGCGGCCGGGGACTGGTTCCCCGGCCGGGTGCTGTCCGGCGAGGATCTGGACCGCTTCACCGGCGGCGTCCCGGTCGTCCGCGACGCCGATGCCACCGACTCCACACCACCGCCGCCGGGAATTTTTTCGGTCGGCCGTTGATCCGCCGGGACCGCGCGTGCGTACCACCGGGCGGCCAGCCCGTGGGGGGACGGCCAGGGCATCTCCCGGAGGTTCTGCATGCATGCGGTGGCGGCCGGCTGGCACGGTGGCGGGGTGCGTACGGACTGGATGTCCGCGCGTTCCCAGTCCCGGCCGAGCGCGTCTGCGCGCGGGGTCGACTCGCGACAGGTCCCTCGCCAGAATGGGCCGGTGTCACCCCGACCCGCCCCCGGACGCCACCAGGCGCCGTCCGCCGAGGCCAGTCACTCAGATCGCCTGGTCCGCCTGCTGTACGCCGAACACGCCGGCCCGCTGCTGGCCTTCGTCATGCGCCTGACCGGTGGCGACCGGCAGCGGGCGGAGGACATCGTCCAGGAGACGTTGCTGCGGGCGTGGCGCAACGCGCACCGGCTCGGCGCGCAGGGTCAGGGGTCGCTGCGGCCCTGGCTGGTGACCGTCGCGCGGCGCATCGCGATCGATGAGCACCGCAGTGCGGAGGCCCGGCCGGCCGAGACGTACGACCGGGATCTGACCGCGTTCGCCGAAGCGGACAGCACCGACCGGGTGTTACGGACGATGACGGTGGCGGACGCGCTGCGTACGCTGAGCCAGTCGCACCGGGAGATCCTGGTCGCGACGTACTTCCGGGGCCGCACGGTGCCGGAGGCCGCCGAGGAGCTGGGCCTTCCGCTCGGCACGGCGAAGTCACGGGTCTACTACGCGCTGCGCGCGCTGCGCACGGCTCTGCAGGAAAGGGGGGTGACAGAATGAGCCGGGCGGATCACATGGACGTCGCCGCGTACGCACTCGGCGTACTGGACCAGCACGACACCGAGCGGTTCGAGGAGCACCTCGCCACCTGCTGGGCCTGCGCGGCCGAGCTGGAGACGATGGTGCCGGTGGTCGGGCTGCTGTCCGGCATCGACGGCGAGACGATGACCGCGCTGGAGCAGACCCAGACGGATCCGGCGTTGCTGGACCGGACCCTGGTCGCGGTCCGGACGCACCGCCGGAAGGCACGGTTCCGGCAGGTGCTCGCGGCGGCTGCCGCCGTGGTGGTCTTCGGCGGTCTGACCGGCATCGGTTTCGCGAGCATCGTCGAGGACAGCGCACCGGAGATCGGGGCCGCGCCGACGACGGCGCCGACCGGCCCGGTCGTCACCCGCAGCGGCGATCCCAACAGTTTCCCGATCGGCGGCGAGGAGGCCCCGGAGGGCGAGCCGTTCAACAGGGTGGACCCCTCCACCGGCGTCCAGGCGAACTTCTACGTCGCCTCGAAGGAGTTCGGCACCAAGGTCAGTTTCGTCATCGGCAAGCTGCCCGGGCCGCGCACCTGCCGCCTGGTCGTGGTCCGGAAGAACAACACCAGCGAGGTGATCTCCACCTGGTCGGTGCCCGGTGGTGGGTACGGCACGAACACGAACGCGACCCTGTTGACGCTCTCCGCCGCCACGGCGACTCCGACGGATGAGATCAAGCACTTCCAGGTGCAGTCGGTGGACGTGAACGGTGTGGCGAGTCCCCTGGTCACGATCCCGATGAAGTAGGCGGACCGAGCGAAACCGGATCGGCGCCGGCCGTATTGGCCGGCGCCGATCACGCTTTCCGTTTACAAATCTGCCCCTTGCGTCCGCACACGCAGCACGGGCCGGATCGGTTCAACACCTACCCAGTGAAATTGGCCACTGTTCCACATTCAACCTTGACAGCGGATCGGTCGTATTACCCGGCGAACTGCAAAGAATGAGGAGGGCACGTGGCACAGATGAAGCGGATCGCCGTCGTCGCGGGCGCGATGATGGCACTTACTGCCTGCGCTCCCGCCGGCTACGACGGGGCGAACTCCAGCGCCGCCGAGCCGGTCGCCGTCGCCGCGGCCGAGCCCAGCGTCACCGCCGAGCCCGAGGCGTCGGCGACCCCCGAAGCGCCGGCGGACGACGTCGCCGCCCCGCAGCCGCCCGCGAACGTGGAGCTCACCGACCTGCTGGTCGCCAAGAAGGTGGCGCGGATGGGCAGTGTGGTCACCGACCAGGACGGGTTCATCCTGTACCGCTTCGACAAGGACACCAACGACCCGGCCGCGTCGAACTGCGTCGACAAGTGCGCCGAGGTCTGGCCGCCCGCGCTCACCGACGGCGACCCGCAGCTCAAGGGCGTCACCGACGACCTGGTCGGCACCATCACCCGGCAGGACGGGACCCGGCAGATCACCCTGGACGGCTGGCCGCTGTACCGCTACATCGGCGACAAGAAGGCCGGCCAGTGGAAGGGCCAGGGCGTCGGCGGCACCTGGTTCGTGGTCGCCCCGAACGGCAAGAAGAACCTGACCTGCCTGCCGACCGGGACGCCGAAGCCGGTCGCCCCGCCGTCGGACGCCGAGGAGTCCGAGGGGTCGGACTACTCGTACTGACCCGGTGGCCGGTCGGAGGAAGGGAGGGCCGGCCGGCCACCGCCGCCAGGACCCGGACGGCCGGCGTACCGGCAACGCCCGTCGTCCGGCCGCGGCGCCGGCCCGCCCCCCGGGCCGGCGCCGCGCTTCGGCGTTCCACCGACCCCCGGCGCGGACTCGGGCGGTGGGTCGCCCCCGGCGGGGCGGCCCACCGTGGTCCCCCCAACCCGCACCCACGGCCGGTCTCCGGCCGGTCCGCCCGGGCAGGACGGCACCGTCGGCTCCACGGCCGGCGGTGTCGTCCGTCGCAGTTCGTGGCAGCATGTCCGGGTGACCGGCACCGAACCCTCCGCCCGCCGCACGCTGCGCCCGCCGGTCGAGTACCGGTTGGCCGCGTCGGTCCGGTCGCTCACCTTCAGCCCGTACGACCCCTGCGCCCGGCTCGCCGCCGGGACCTTCTGGTGGGCCACCCGCACGCCGGCCGGCCCGGCCACCCTCGCGTTGCGGCCCGGCGCCGGTGAACTGCTCGCCGAGGGGTACGGCCCCGGCGCCGACTGGGTGGTGGAGCGCGCCGACGCGATCGCCGGCCTCCGGGACGACCTGACCGGCTTCGCCGAGCTCGCCGCCACGCACCCGGTGGTGGCCGACCTGGCCGCCCGGCACCGAGGGCTCCGGATGCCCGCCACCGGACAGGTCTTCCCCCGGCTGCTGCGGGCGATCCTCGAACAGAAGGTCACCGGCAAGGAGGCCTACCGGGCGTACGCGGCCACGGTCCGCCACTTCCGGGCGGCGGCACCGGGCCCGCTGCAGCCGCTGCTGCTGCCACCGGAGCCGGCGGCGGTGGCCGACACCCCGTACTGGGTCTTCCATCCCTTCGGCGTCGAGCAACGCCGCGCCGACACGCTGCGCCGCGCCGCCGCGGCGGCCGACCGGCTGGAACGCTGCGCCGACTCGGCGGAGGCGACCCGGCGGCTCACCGCCATCACGGGGATCGGCCCGTGGACCGCCGCCGAGGTGGTCCGCGTCGCCTACGGCGACCCGGACGCGGTGAGCGTGGGCGACTACCACGTGCCGAACACGGTGGCCTGGGCCCTCGCCGGCGAGGCGCGCGCCGACGACGCCCGGATGCTGGCCCTGCTGGAACCGTTCCGGGGTCACCGCGGCCGGGTCTGTGTCCTGCTGGAGGCCGGCGGCGTCCAGGCCCCCAAGTTCGGTCCCCGGGCGCCGATCCGCTCCTTCGCGCGCTACTAGCCGCCGCACCCGCACCCGCACCGCCGGTCCGGCCCGACGGGGTAACGCCGGCCCGCGTCCCGTCAGCGGACGCAGAGGCGGCGCAGCGTCCGCCCGAGCCACCAGGCGTACGCGTGCTGCGCCCGCCGCCCGAGCGGGCCGGCGAGGCGCATCGACAAGCGGTCGGCGACGCTGAACGCGACCACCTCGAACCACACCCGGCCGGCGTCGTCCCGGTGGACCAGGAACGCCTCCTCGCCGCGGGCCGGATGACCCGGCAGCGTCCCGTACCCGAAACCGGCCCGGTCCGGGCCGTCCTCGACCCAGACCACCACGCAGGGCGCCCACAGCCGGACCGGGCCGACCCCGAGACCGGGGGTCACGACCACACCCGGCACGGCACGCGGCGCGTCGGTGCGCATCCGCACCCCGGCCGCGCGGTGCAGGCGCCAGGTCAGGACGGCCTCGGCGGCGTCGGTGAAGCAGCCCGCCGGGAGACGGACCCGGTGCCGCAGGTGGTGGTAACCGACCGGCAGCGCACCGGCACGGGTCGCACCCACCTCGGCGTAGGTCAGCCCGGCCACGGGTCCAGCCTGCCACGGCACCGTCACCGGGGGTACGCGGGACACCGAGTGGCCGACCGGCTGTGGTTGGCTGGGGCCGTGACCGCACCCCCGCTGATCGCCCCGGCGACCCCCGCCGACGCCGGCGAGATCCTGACCGTGCAGCGCGCCGCGTACCTGACCGAGGCCCAGCGGTACGGCGACCCGTTCCTGCCGCCGCTCACCGAGACCCTGGACGAGGTGCGCGCGGCGCTGGCCGGGCCGCAGACCGTGCTCACCGCGCGACTGGGCAGCCGCCTCGTCGGGTCCGTCCGGGTCCGCGTCGAGGGCGCCACCGCTCACGTCGGCCGGCTGTCGGTCGCCCCGGACCAGCAGGGCCGGGGCATCGGCGGGCGCCTGCTGCGGGCCGTCGAGGCGGTGGCCGGCGCCCGGGTGGGCCGCTTCGCCCTGTTCACCGGCGCGGACAGCGATACGAACCTGCGGCTCTACGAGCGGCACGGCTACCGGCTGGTGGGGCACGACCGGGACCCGAACGGGGTGCGGCTGGCCCTGCTGGAGAAGTGCACCCCGTCCCGCTGCTGACCAGGCGGCCTCGCGTCAGGCGGCTTCGCGGAGGTCGGCCAGGTCGACCGGGGTACGTCGGCGCAGCAGCTCGGCCAGCTCCTCGACCGAGCCGACCTCACCGAGCACGTTCTTGCCGCCGCCGAACCGCTCCGGGTAGCGGTGCACCAGCCGGTAGCGGTAGCGGCCCCGGATCAGCTCGACGCTCACCCGCCATCTACCGCAGCACCCGCAGACCAAGTCCGGCACCCGGCGAAAGTAACTCTGACCTGCAGGTATGCGATTCGCCCGGCGACGGCGATGCGGGACGGCCCGGGACAGGCCACGCACCCATCGGCGGTGATCCTCCTCACGGCTGTCGGTGCCGTCTGGTTGACTGGTCGCCGTGAAGCTGCCGATCACCCCACCGGTCGAGCCGATGCTCGCCAAGAGCGTCCCGCGGGTCCCCACCGCCGACGGGATGACGTATGAGCCGAAGTGGGACGGCTTCCGGTGCATCGTGTTCCGCGACGGCGACGAGGTCGAGCTGGCCAGCCGGGGCGGCAAGATGATGACGCGCTACTTCCCCGAGGTGGTCGAGCAGGCCCGCCGGCAGCTCCCGGAGCGCTGCGCGGTCGACGGCGAGCTGATCGTGATCCGGCGGGACGGTCCGGGTGGGCAGCCCCGGCTCGACTTCGAGCTGCTGGCCCAGCGCATCCACCCGGCCGCGTCCCGGGTGAAGCTGCTGGCCGAGACCACCCCCGCCGACTTCGTGGCGTTCGACCTGCTCGCCCTCGACGACGAGACGTTCCTCGACCAGCCCTACCCGGCCCGGCGGGCCCGGCTAGAGGCGGCGCTGGCCGGCGTCCGGCCGCCGGTGCACGTCACCCAGATCACCACCGACCCGGCCACCGCGCACCGCTGGTTCGACCTGTTCGAGGGCGCCGGGCTGGACGGGCTGATCGCCAAGCCGGCCGACCTGCCGTACGAGCCGGGCAAGCGGCTCATGTTCAAGGTCAAGCACGCCCGGACGGCCGACGTCGTGGTGGCGGGCTTCCGCTGGCACAAGTCCGGGCCGGTGGTCGGGTCGCTCCTGTTGGGCCTCTACGACGACGCGGGCGTGCTGCACCACGTGGGGGTCAGCGCGTCGTTCACGATGGCGCGCCGCAAGGAGCTGCTCGACGAGCTCGAGCCGTACCGGGACACCGGCGCCGACCACCCGTGGGTCCACGGCGACCACGAGCGCGGCCAGCGTATCCCGGGCGGGGTCAGCCGGTGGACCGGCACGAAGAACCTGGAGTGGGAGCCGTTGCGCCCCGATCTGGTCGTCGAGGTGGGCTACGACGCCATGGAGGGCGACCGGTTCCGCCACACCGCCCGCTTCGTCCGGTGGCGGCCGGACCGGGATCCCCGCTCCTGCCGCTACGACCAGCTCGACCGCCCGGTCCGCTTCGACGTGGACCAGGTGCTGCGGGGCGACCCGGCGAGCGTCGGCCCCGCGTCCGGGCCGGCGTAGCCGGCCGCCCGATCACGAAAGGCCCGCCTCGTGGTTCCCGCACCCGCCCGCCGCTTCGCCCTGGCGTCCCTGGTGACCGTCACGCTGCTGGTCGCCGGTTGCACGCTGCCGGCGTTCGCGCCCCGCACCGACGCCGTCGGCGAGGCGGCGGCGCCCGGCGCGGCGCCGACCTGGCGCGCCTGTCCGGAGGTCGCCGAGGAGCTGGTCGGGCGCGCCGCACCGAACATGCGGTACGAATGCACCCGGATCGAGGTGCCCCGCAACTGGGGCGGCGGCACCGGCGCCACCTCCGGCCCGGGCGCCGGGGAGACGTTCGAGATCGCGCTGCTGCGGGCCCGCTCCACGAAACAGCGCGACCGGATCGGCTCGCTCGTCATCAATCCCGGCGGTCCCGGCGGCTCCGGCGTGGACACCGCCGTCTACCTGTCCTTCGGGGCGGCGCTGGGCGGCCTGCCCGCCGCGGTGACCGACCGCTTCGACATCGTCGGCTTCGACCCGCGCGGCGTCGCCCGCTCCAGCCCCGTCGAGTGCATCTCCGACGACGACCTCGACGCGAGCTTCGGCTACGACCCCGACCCCGAGAGCCAGCAGTCGTTCGACGGTTTCGTCGACCTGAACCGGAAGATCGGGCGGGGTTGCGGTGACCGGTACGGCGACCAGCTCCCGCTGTACGGCACCGAGCAGGCGGCCCGCGACATGGACGCGATCCGGACCGCGGTCGGCGACGACAAGCTGACCTACCTCGGCTACTCCTACGGCACCCTGCTCGGCGCCACGTACGCCCAGCTCTATCCGCAGCAGGTGCGGGCGCTGGTGCTCGACGGAGCGGTCGACCCGCGGCTGGGTCTGGTCGCCAGCTCGGAGAGCCAGGCCAAGGGCTTCGAGCGCGCCTTCGACAACTTCTCCCGCTGGTGCGCCGCCAACGCCGGCCGCTGCCCGATCGGGCCGGACGCCCGCGCGGCCGTCACGTCCGCCCTCGACAAGGCGCGGGTCTCCCCCGTCCGGGGCGACGGCGGCCGGCAGGCCACCGCGGGCTGGATCTTCTACGCGGTGGTCTCCTCGCTCTACACCGAGTCGGCCTGGCAGGAACTGGCCCGCGCGATCGAGGATCTGGAGGGCGGCGACCCGAGCGAGGTGTTCCGCCTCGCCGACGCGTACGCCGGCCGCGAGCCCGACGGCACCTACTCCAACCTGTTCGACGCCAACCTCGCGGTGAACTGCGCCGACGAGGAGGAGAAGCCGAGCCGGGAGCAGATCCGGCAGCTCCAGTCGCAGTGGCGGTCGAAGTACCCGCTGTTCGGGCCGGCGCTCGCGGTCGGCATGCTCGCCTGCGCCGAGTGGCCGGGCGGGCGGGACCCGTACCCGACCGGGCGGGCCGACGGCGCGCCGCCGATCCTGGTGGTCGGCACCACCGGCGACCCGGCGACGCCGTACGAACAGACCCCGGCGCTGGCCCGGATGCTGGGTGTGGGCCGGGTGCTGACCTGGGACGGCGAGGGGCACACGGCGTATCCGCAGACCCCGTGCATCACCAACGCGGTGGACGCGTACCTGATCGACCTGAGGCTGCCGTCCGAGGGGAAGCTCTGCCCGGCCCGCTAGACGGAGACCTGCGGCTCAGCCGTCGGCAGAACGAAGGCCATGTTCCCGGCAGATTGAAACTCTAGTTATCGGCAGAATGAGAAGGCCGTCAACCGCACACATGCCCGTGTCCGCGTCCGCGGCGAGCGCGGCATCGCCACGCTCAAGACCTGGAGACTCCTGACCAAGCTGCGGTGCTGTCCCCGCCGCGCGACCGCGATCGTGCAGGCCGTCCTCGTCCCGCACCACGTCGAGAACCGGCCTACGCAGGATAAATGGGATCGTTGTTACAGGGACGGGTCCCAGGCGATGAGCTGATCGAAGATGCGACAGTCGCCTTCGAGCTTCAGGGAATCCAGCGGTATGCGGCCGTAGAACATCAGGACGAGGTCACTGGCCGTGCCCTGCGCAGAGGCGTCGGCCGTGTCCGGGGCCTCGCCGGCAGCGGACTCGCCAAGGCGGGTGACCCGTGCCCCGTCGTCCGACAGCCGGAGGCGCCAGGAGCGGCCCTCGGTGGCGTGGTAATCGACGACGGCGGGCTGGTGTGGCCAGGCGACCGTCGTTGCGCAGAGGGTGAACTGGCAGTCGTCGAAACCGTCGAGGGCGACCTCGTCTGGTAGCGGCTGCGGGGCACCCACGGTGAGCTGGGCGTCGTACGTGTACACCGCGATCTCGGGGACCTGGCGTCGCGCCCAGGCGCCGGAGGTTTGTGGTGACGGCGAGTCGTCCCACCACGTCCAACAACCACTGTCCGGGCCGGCCTCGCGCAGCGTGCTCGTCAGTTGCTCGATGGACTCGGTCCACCAGGCCAGCAGTGCCTCGCGTTCCCGAGGCGCACCCATGCCGTCGTCCCAAGCCGACTTTTCCGGGGGCGCGTCTGCAGGCCCTGCGGCGACGACGGCGGCTGATTTGCGGCGGGCCAAACCCACGTGTTGCACGAGCTCGAACAGCGTCCGCCCGGGAGAGGCATGCGGATCGCTTGTCAGAACCGGCACGTCGAGACTGGGCGCTGCGGCGACCGCAGCGCGGAAGGCGGTCGACCGTTCGTCAATGAGCCGCAGATGATCAGAGAACGTCAAAATCTTCTGCACTCCGGCTTTCTACCAGTGTGCTCCGACAACCGGACAGCGATTTCGCAGTCGACGCGGCGGGCGCCGTGGCGCTGGCGCGCCAGGGTCCTACCTGCCGTGACCTGCACCGTCACGATGAAAGCGGCTCAATGAAGGTCCGCTCCTCCTGATCATGGTCGTTGCTCTCCGGCCGATGGCACCCGTTGCCGCATCGGTTCGCGCCGCTGTGCGATTCTCGCGGAATGAGCGACGTGATCTTCCGCGAAGCGGTCCGGGCCGATCTGCCCGCCGTGCTGGACCTGCTCGCCGACGACGTGCTGGGGCGTACCCGCGACGTCGGTGAGGTCGACGCCCGGTACGAGAAGGCGTTTGCGGACATCACCGACGACCCGCGCAACCACCTCGTCGTCGCTGAGGCCGACGGCGCGGTGCTGGGCTGCATGCAGCTCACCTACATTCCGGGGCTCGGCCGGCACGGCGCCGAGCGGCAGCTGATCGAGGCGGTCCGGGTCCGCTCCGACCAGCGCGGACGCGGCCTCGGCCGGCAGATGATGACCTGGGCCATCGACCAGGCCCGCCAGCGCGGCTGTGGCCTGGTGCAGCTCACCACCGACAAGTCCCGCCACGACGCGCACCGCTTCTATCTCGGCCTCGGATTCGTCGCCAGCCACGAGGGCATGAAACTCAGCCTCTGAGGCCGTCGCCCGTCGGTAGCGGCGGCTCCATTGCCCGCCTCGGCCGGTGTGCGGGTCGGCGCGGGCCAGGACGCCAGCTTTCGGTATGCCTGACAGGCATGATTATGACTCTCAGGAATATCGCTCGTGGGCGACATACGTTCGGCGGCTCGCGCACGCCACCGAGGACCCCCGCCACGCCGGCGTCAGCGGGGGCGGTCCCGGTCCTTGGAGGGCTGCACCCGCTTCGGCTCGCCGGGCATCTTCGGGTGGTCCGGCGGGTACGGCATGTCGCCCTGGCCGTTGGCGGCGTCCCGCTCGGCCCACTCCAGCAGCGGCGTGATGTCCCACGCGGACTCGTCGATGCCGGAGTGCGGATCCCCGCGCTCGGCCAGCCGGGCGGGGACGCTGCGCAGGTCGAAGTCGTCCGGGTCGACGTCGGGCAGCTCGTCCCAGGTCAGCGGGGTGGAGACGGTGGCCCGGGCGTTGGCCCGCAACGAGTACGCGCAGGCGATCGTCCGGTCCCGGGCCATCTGGTTGTAGTCGACGAAGACCCGGGTGCCCCGCTCCTCCTTCCACCACGCGGTGGTGACCAGCTCCGGCCGGCGCCGCTCCAGCTCCCGGGCCAGCGCGATGGTCGCCCGGCGCACCTCGACGAACGTCCAGCGCGGCTGGATGCGCAGGTAGACGTGCACGCCCCGGCCGCCGGACGTCTTCGGCCAGCCGGGGACGCCCAACTCGTCGAGGATCCCGCGCAGCTCGGCGGCGGCGGTGGCGGCGTCGGCGAAGTCGGTGCCGGGCTGCGGGTCGAGGTCGACGCGTAGCTCGTCCGGCCGGTCCGGGTCAGCTGCACGGACCGGCCAGGGGTGGAACACCACAGTGCCCATCTGCGCCGCCCAGGCCACGTGGGCCAGGTCGGCTGGGCAGAGCTCCGCCGCCTTCCGGCCGCTGGGGAAGCTGATCTCGGCGGTCCGCACCCACGGCGGGACGCCCCGCGCGGGCACCCGCTTCTGGAAGAACATCTCCCCCTCGATGCCCTCGGGGAAGCGTTGCAGCGTGGTCGGCCGATCGCCCAGCGCCCGCATGATGCCGTCGCCGACGGCCACGTAGTAGTGGAAGACGTCGGCCTTGTTGAACCCGCGCTGCGGGAAGATCACCCGGTCGGGACTGCTCAGCCGGACTCGGTGCCCGGCGACCTCGATCTCCTCGGCCGCGGCCTTCGTGCCACCCATTTCGCGACCATATGCGATGGCCCCGACATCCGGCGTACCGTTGGCGGGTGAGTCTCGACGACAGCGAACTGCCGCGCACCGAGGACGAGTGGCGGGTCCGGCTCAGCCCGGAGGAGTTCCGGGTGCTGCGGGAGCACGGCACCGAAGCGCCGTGGACCGGCGAGTACGTGAACACGAAGACGCCGGGTGTCTACCACTGCCGCGCCTGTGGGCTGGAGCTGTTCTCCAGCGACACGAAGTTCGACTCGAACTGCGGCTGGCCGAGCTTCGACGACGCCATCCCCGGCCGGGTCAAGGAGATCGAGGACCGAAGCCTGGGCATGGTCCGCACGGAGATCCGCTGCGCCCGCTGCGACAGTCACCTGGGCCACGTCTTCCACGGCGAGGGGTTCACCCCGAAGGACACCCGGCACTGCGTCAACTCGGTCTCCATCCGGCTGGAGCCGCGCGAGGCGTGAGCGCTCAGCCCGCCAGCAGCTCCAACTGCGCGGTCCGGGACCGGGCGACGCGGTCCGCGAGTTCCCGCACGGGCGCGCTGCCACCCACCGACAGGTGCGCCCGGGCGAGGTCCGCCGCCGCGCGCTGATGATCGGCCAGCACCGCCCGGAGGACCCGGTCGACGTCGGCCGGAGCCGCGTCGCGCAGGCGGGCCAGGTCGTCGGTGTCGGCGTGCCCGGCGTGGTCGTGCCCGCCGCCGGCGGTGGGCCGGCCGGCGTCCCGCAGCCAGGTACGCATCGTCCGCAGCTCGTCGGCCTCGGTCGCCTCGACCGCGGCGAGGAGCGTGCGGAGCTCGGGGTCGGTCACCCGGCCCTCGACCAGTTCGACGATCTCCAGCGTCCGCTCGGTGTGCGCGACCATCGCGGTGAGGAAGGGCGCGTCGACACCGAGCAGTCCGGCGGACGCGGAAACCGCAGGCCCGGGCGGCGACGCGCCGGCCTCCGGGCCGCCGCCGGTGCAGCCGCCGGCCAGCGACAGCGCGGCCAGCAGGGCGCAGGCGAGCCGGGGCACGCGGGCGCCGGGTCTGGTCGGCGGGTGCGGCACGCTCTGGGTACGGGCCGCACCCGGGTCGGTCAGACCTGGGTCCACAGCGCCGGTGTGTACGGCGGTTCCCAACCGGCGAGCGCGGTGTGCGCCTGGCGGCACCGGTACGTCGCACCGCCGTAGGTCACCTGGTCGCCGACCTGGTAGCTACGACCGGCCGTCCACGTGCCACCCGGCGCGGGTGGTGGTGTGGTCGGCGCCGCGGTGGGCGTCGGGCTCGGGCTGGTCGGCGGCGGCGTGGTCGGCGTGGGGCCGCCCCCGCCCCCGATCTGAAGGTCGACGCAGGAGTAGAAGGCGTTGGCGGTGTCGGCGATGTTCCACACCGCGAGGACCTTCTGCCGACCGGAGTAGCCACCCAGGTTGACCGTGTGGGACACGGTCGCGGGCGGCTGCTGACCGCCGCCGCTGAACACGGCCACCCGGCTGTTGCCGATGAAGTACTCCCAGTTACTGGTGGCGTGCCGGGCGGTGTTGGTCCAGGTGAACGTGACGGTGCTGCCCACGCTGGTGGCCGGCCATCCCCGGCTGTCGTCGTTGAGGACGGCGAAGTGGGCGATCCCGGCGTGGCAGCTGCGCAGGCCCTTGGGGCCCTCGACACTCTGCGGCTCCCACTTGATCTGGCCGCAGTCCGGTACCCGGTTCTGCGCGCAGAGCGCCTGCCGGCTGGGCGGGCCGGAGACGTACCCGTGGGCCTGGGCCGGTGCGGCCACGGCCAGCGAGGACACGACGGCGCCCGCCGCGATCAGCGGGAGGGTGATTCTTCGACGCATGGCGGCATCTCCTTCGCGAACGAAGCTGCTGAGGTGCCACCAAGGTAATTTAAACCTTGTTAACAGTAAAGACACCGATCGATAAAACCCGGTGTTTCACAGCAGCAACAGACTCCCGTGCTCGTCGATCCGGTCGGCCGACTCGTCGTCCAGCCACACGCCGCCCGTCGCCAGGTACCGGAAGCGGTACTCGCCCGGCCCCAGCCGGACGGTGATCGTCCGGGTGCCGTCCCGCCGCGCGACCAGCTCGTGCCGACCCGGCTCCCAGCCGTTGAAGCAGCCCACCACGCTGACCGTCCCGGGTGGGGTGTCCCGGGGCAGGCAGAAGGTGACCCGGGTCTGGTTGCCGAAGAGCCTGTTGCGCTTGATCACGTCTCTCCTCCAGGGGCACGGCGGCGAGGCCTTTCACCGGTACCAACGGCCGACACGCCGGGCACGACTCGCCGTGGAACCGGACCAGGTTCGCCGGTTCCGGTTGCCGATCCGTGTCCGGTGTTCGACGCTGGCGTTACATGTCCACGTATCGGGGGGTTTGTCATGGCGGCCTGCGAGGTCTGCGGTAACGACTACTGGATGTCGTTCGAAGTGCGTACGGTCAGCGGCGACGTGCACACCTTCGACTGCTTCGAGTGCGCCGTCCACAAGATGGCCCCGATCTGCGAGCACTGCCAAATCAAGATCATCGGCCACGGGGTCGAGGTCTCGGGCCGCTTCTTCTGCTGCGCCCACTGCGCCCGCGCCGAGGAGGGCGACCGGGGCGCCCAGATCCGCGACGCCGTCGGCGCCCGCCCGTCCTGACCCGGGCACGCACCGGCGCCGCCGGGATGCGGTAAGCGATCGGTAAGGGTGGTCGGGCCCGATACCCGGCTAGCATCCCGACATGCCCACCACCCGGTCCGTCGCGGTCGCCCTGGCCGCCGCCCTGGCACTGTCCGCCTGCACCGGCTCCGGCGACGAGCCACCCGCCGCGGCACCCGGTAGCACCACGCCGGGTGGCAGCACATCAGGCGGTGCCGCCAGCACACCACCCGCGTCGGCACCGGCCGGCAGCGCTCCGGCCGCCGTGCCGGAGACCCTGGAGTTCACCGCCCGCACCATCGACGGCGGCTCGTTCACCGGCGCGAGTCTCGCCGGCAAGCCCGCCGTGCTGTGGTTCTGGGCCGCCTGGTGCACCCGGTGCCGGGGCGTCGCCGACTCGGTCGCCGCCGTCCAGCGGGACAACGCCAACCGGGTCAACCTGGTCGGGGTGGCCGGCCTCGGCAGCGGCGACGAGGCGATGCGCCGGTTCGCCCGGGACACCGGTGTCGAGGGCTTCCCACACCTCGCCGACGACGACGGCGCGGTGTGGCGACGGTTCGGCGTCACCAGCCAGGAGCAGTACGTGCTGCTGGACTCCACCGGGAAGGTCGTGCACACCGGACCGCTGTCGCAGGCCGACCTGCGCCGCCGCGTCGCCGAGCTGACCTGATGGTCGACGCTCCCTACGGTCTCGCGCTCGGCGCCGGCCTGCTCGCCGCCGTGAACCCCTGCGGCTTCGCCCTGCTGCCCGCGTACCTGTCGATGCTGGTCCTCGGCGACGGCCCGGCGGACGCGCGCGGACCGCTCGCGCCGGTGGGCCGGGCGCTGGCCCTGACCGCCGCGATGACGGTCGGCTTCGTCGCGGTGTTCGGGGCGTTCGGGCTGCTCGCCGGCCCCGCCGCCGACGCCCTCGCGAGCCGCCTGCCGTGGGTGTCGGTGGCGATCGGGCTCGCCCTGGTCGCCGCGGGCGGCTGGCTGCTCGCCGGGCGCGCGCTGCCGGCGCTCGCGCCCCGGATGGCCAGTGGCCCCGAGGTCCGGCGCAACTTCTTCTCGATGGTCCTGTTCGGCGCGGCGTACGCGATCGCCTCACTCGGCTGCACCATCGGGCCGTTCCTGGCGGTGGTGGTCGCCGGGTTCCGGGCCGGCAGCCCGCTCGCGGGGGCCGGCCTCTTCGTGGCGTACGCGATCGGGATGGGACTGATGGTCGGTGCCGCCGCGCTCGCGGTCGCACTGGCCCGGGAGTCCCTGGTCCGCCGCACCCGGCGGGCCGCGCCGCTGCTCGGCCGTGTCGCCGGCCTGCTGCTAATGCTGACCGGCGGCTACGTGGCCTGGTACGGCTGGTACGAGATCCGGCTGTTCGCCGGCGGCGACGCCGGGGACCCGGTGATCGACGCGGCCGGCCGGGCACAGTCAGCGCTCAGCGGTTGGGTGGACGGCCTGGGCCCGTGGTCGGTCGCGGCCGTGGCCGGCGCGCTGCTCGTCATGGCCGCCGGAGTCACGGTGGTACGCCGCCGACGCGCCGCCGACCGTCCGGTCCCGGCACCGGCCGAACCGGTCGACGCAGCCTGACCCGCGCCGGCGCGTGCGGCCGGCGATGCGGCACCGCCTACCATCGCGGGGTGCCACCCGACACCGCCGAACTCCGGACCGCCGCCTTCGCCGACCTGTCCGCCCGCACCTTCCACGACCTGCTCAAGCTGCGGGTCGACGTGTTCGTGGTGGAGCAGGCGTGCCCGTACCCGGAACTCGACGGACGCGACGTCGAGCCGGACACCCGGCACCTGTGGCTGGAGCGCGACGGGATGCCGCTGGCGTACCTGCGGATCCTGGCCGATCCGGACGGCGCCGCACGGATCGGCCGGGTCGTGGTGGCGAAGGAGGCACGCGGCGACGGGTACGCGGGCCGGCTGATGGCGGCGGCCCTGGCCGAGATCGGCGAGCGCCCGTGCGTGCTGGAGGCGCAGTCGCACCTGGTGGAGTTCTACGTCCGGCACGGGTTCGCGGTCAGCGGGCCGGAGTACGTCGAGGACGGCATCCCGCACACCCCCATGCGACGGAATGCATTGACGTAATCCGATGGATATGGGAGCCTGCGGGCGGAGCCACCGCGTGGGTGACGCCGGGAGGGGCAACTCCCGAGCGATCCGGGCGTAGTCGCTGATCCGACCACTCCCCCCGGGGGCCCCATGTCCTCTCTGTCGAAATCATTTCGATCGCCCCGCATCCGGTGGCTGCTCGCCGTCGCGGCGGCCGCCACCCTCGTGCTGACCACCGCACTCGCCAACCCCGTCTCGGCGCACGGCTCCGTGGTCGACCCGGCCTCCCGCAACTACGGCTGCTGGCAGCGCTGGGGCGGCGACTTCCAGAACCCGGCCATGGCCACCGAGGACCCGATGTGCTGGCAGGCCTGGCAGCACGACACGAACGCCATGTGGAACTGGAACGGCCTGTACCGCGAGGGCGTCGCGGGCAACCACCAGGCGGCCATCCCGGACGGCCAGCTGTGCAGCGCCGGGCACACCGGTGACGGCCGGTACGACTCGCTCGACGCGGTCGGCGCCTGGCGGACCTCGCCGATCTCCAGCAACTTCCGGATCCGGCTGTGGGACCAGGCCAGCCACGGCGCGGACTACATCCGGGTGTACGTGACGAGGCAGGGCTTCAACGCGCTGTCCAGCCCGCTGCGCTGGGGCGACCTGGAGCTGGTCGGCCAGATCGGCAACACGCCGGCCAGCCAGTGGACGCCGGAGTCGCAGGGCGTGTCGATCCAGGTGCCGGCGAGCGCGCCGGGCCGGACCGGTCGGCACATCGTGTACACCATTTGGCAGGCCAGCCATTCGGACCAGTCGTACTACCTGTGCAGCGACGTCGACTTCGGCGGCAGCTCGAACCCGCCGCCCACCACCCCGCCGCCGACGACTCCGCCGCCCACCACTGCCCCGCCGACCACGCCGCCGCCCGTCACGCCGCCACCGGCCGGTGCCTGCACGGCCACGTACAAGGTGACCAACTCGTGGTCCGGGGGCTTCCAGGTAGACGTGACCGTGACCGCCGGTGGCTCACCGACCCGGGGCTGGTCCGTGGCCTGGACCTACGCCAACGGCCAGCAGGTCACGCAGGCCTGGAACGCCACAATCACCCGTAACGGGAACACGGTCGTCGCCCGCAACGTCGACTACAACGGCAGCCTCCCCGCCGGCGGAAGCACGACGTTCGGCTTCATCGGCTCGGGCAGCCCCGGCTCGGCACCCGTCCTCGCCTGCACCACCGCCTGAATCCCCGGCCGGGGCCGCGCCCATCTCCCTCCGGGCCGCGGCCCCGGCCGGCCCCGGTGTAAGGAAGGGCCCCTTGTTAACGCCTGGCGTTGTAGAAGGGCCCCTTCTTAACGCTTCAGCCGCCGCCGAGCAGGCCGGGAAGATCGGCCAGCGAATCCAGGCGCCGTCCGTCCGGCACCGGATGCCGGCGCGCCGGGTCGATCAGGTACGAGCGGATGCCCACCGCCTCCGGCCCGGCGTAGTCCGCCACGTACGTGTCGCCGACGAACACCGCGCCGGACGCCGGTACGCCGAGAGCGTCCAGGGCGGCTGCGTAGATCGCCGGATGCGGCTTGCGCCAGCCGACCTCGACCGAGGTGATCACGGCGTCGACGTGGTGGGCGACGCCCATCGCGGTGAGGTGGCCGGGGACCAGGTCCGCCCGGTGCGTGTTGGTGACGACGGCCAGCCGGTGCTCCGCGGCGAGACCGGCCAGCAGGTCCGGCATGCCGGCCAGGTAGCGGATCCCGCTGCTCCACTCCCCGAGGTACGTCGTCACGAAGGTCTCGACGTCGGCGGGGTCCGGCGTGCCGCCGAGTGCCCGGCGCAGGAACTCCGCACCCAGCTCGGTCATCGAGAACTCCCGTTCGTCGACGTCGCTGCGCCGGTCGAACTCCGCGGCGACCGCCGACCAGGCGGCGAGGAACTCCGGGTACGTCAGCCGGCAGCCCCGGCCGCACAGCAGGGCGTACGAGCCGTGGTAGCCCTGGTCGGTGCGGCTGGGCGAGTACTCGACGATCGTGCCGAAGAAGTCGAGCAACAGATGCGTCCCCATCGCCGCATCCTGCCCGGCGCGTTCCCGACGGTGTTAAGAGGGGACCCTTCCTCTACCGGAGGCGTTAATAAGGGGCCCTTCCTTTCACGGGAGGCAGGTGATGATGTCGGCGATGGGGCGGCGGCGGCCGGTGTAGAAGGGGATCTCCTCCCGGACGTGCAGGCGGGCACGGGAGGCGCGCAGGTCGCGCATCAGGTCGACGATGCGGTGCAGCTCGTCGGCCTCGAAGGCGAGCATCCACTCGTAGTCCCCGAGGGCGAACGACGCGACCGTGTTGGCGCGCACGTCGGGGTAGCCGCGCGCCATCCGCCCGTGCTCGGCCAGCATCTCCCGCCGCTCCGCGTCCGGCAGCACGTACCACTCGTAGGAGCGGACGAACGGGTAGACGCACAGGTACGCCCGGGCCTCCTCGCCGGCCAGGAACGCCGGGATGTGGCTCTTGTTGAACTCGGCCGGCCGGTGCAGCGCCATCTGGGACCAGACCGGGGTCAGCGCCCGGCCCAGGGTGGTACGGCGGAACCGCAGGTACGCGTCCTGCAGCGCGTCGCTGGACGCCGAGTGCCACCAGATCATCAGGTCGGCGTCGGCGCGCAGGCCGGCGACGTCGTACGTGCCCCGGATGGTCACGTCCTTGCCGGCCAGCTCCTCGAAGAGCGCCTCGACCTCGCCGGTGACGTTCTCCCGCAGCGACGGCAGGGCGCTGCTGACCCGGTACACCGACCACATCGTGTACCGGATGGTGTCGTTGAGTTCCCTCAGCCGGGCCGCGTTGGTCTGCTCGGTCATCTCCCGGTACCTCCCAGTGCAGTGATGATCTCCTCGGCCGCCGCCGCCCCGGAGCGGACGCAGACCGGGATGCCGACGCCGTCGTACCCGGCTCCGGCCAGCGCCAGGGTCGGGTGCTCCGCCCGCAGCGCCGCCCGTGCCGACGCCACCCGGTCGAGGTGGCCCGGCGCGTACTGCGGCAGCGACCCGCCCCAGCGCTGGACATGCGTGGCGACCGGAGCGGGCAGCCGGGCGCCGAGCACCGCCGACAGGTCCCGGTGCACGGCGGCGACCAGGTCCTCGTCGGGGCGCTGGAGCTGGGCCTCGTCCCCGTACCGGCCGATCGAGGCGCGGACCAGGGCGAGCCCGTCGGGGCGGCGCAGGTGTCCCCACTTGGTGGTGAAGAACGTGGACGCCTTGATGAACAGCCCCTCGGTGGCCGGCACCAGGAAGCCGGACAGCGGCGGCAGCGCCGGCTCCGGCAGCGCGAGGGTGACAAGCGCGACGCTCGCGTAGTCCAGCCCGCCGACCGCCTTCGCCGCCACCGGCGCGACGTCGTCGAGCAGCCGCGCCGCCGGGCGGGCCGGCACGGCCAGCACCACGGCGTCGACGTCGACGTGCCGCGCGTCGCGGGTCGGGCCGACGGTCAGCCGCCAGCCGGCGCCCACCGACCGCAGCTCGCGGACCGCCGCGTCGCGACGGATCGTCGCCCCGCTGGCTGCCGCGGCGGCATCGACGAGGGTGCTCAAACCACCGGCGAGGGTGCCGAAGACCGGCGCGCCGGGCGCCCGGGGGGCGACGGCCTGCGCGGCGCGGACCGCGCCGACGAGCGTGTGCTCGGCCCGGGCGGCCCGGGCCAGGGCGGGCATCGTGGTCACCAGGGACAGGTCGTCGGCGCGGCCCGCGTACACGCCGCCGAGCATCGGGTCGACCAGCCGGTCGACGACCTCGTCGCCGAGCCGGGCGCGGACCAGCGCGCCGACCGTGACGTCCTCGTCGGGGCCGAGGAGCGGGCAGCCGCCGTCCCGGTCGGCGTCCGCGGCCGGCCGGGCGACCGTCGTCACCTTCGCCAGGTCCCCGGGTACGCCGACAAGCGTGCCGCCCGGGACCGGGCGCAGCCCGCCGTCGACGACAAGCGCGGCCTGCCCGACGGTGGGGTGGACGATGCGGTCGGCCAGCCCGAGCCGGCGGGCCAGGGCAACCGCGGCGGACTCCCCGCCCGCCGGGTCGCGCATGAGGAAGGACTCCGCGCCGAACTCCACCGCCCCGCCGGCCAGCTCGCCGGTGCGCAGCTTGCCGCCGAGCGCGCCGCTCTGCTCGTACACCGTGATCTCGGTGCCGGCGGGGGCGCGGTCGCGTAACCGGACGGCGGCGGCCAGGCCGGCGATGCCCCCGCCGACCACCGCGACCCGCCAGGGCGCCGCCATGCCCCTCAGCTCCGGGCGGCCGGGCCGGCGGACAGCTCGTGGACCAGGGCGACCACCCGGGTCAGCACGTCGGGATCGGTCTCCGGCAGCACCCCGTGGCCGAGGTTGAACACGTGCCCGGGGGCGGCACGACCCTGCTCCAGCACCCGCCGTACCTCGGCCTCGACCACCGGCCAGGGTGCGAGCAGCACGCACGGGTCGAGGTTGCCCTGCACCGCCCGTTCCGGGCCGACGCGGCGGGTCGCCTCGTCCAGCGGCGTACGCCAGTCGACGCCGACCACGTCGGCGCCGGCCTCGGCCATGGCGCCCAGCAGTTCGCCGGTGCCCACGCCGAAGTGGATGCGCGGCACGCCGGCGTCCGCGAGGCCGGCGAGAACGGCCTGCGAGTGCGGCAGCACGAAGCGGCGGTAGTCGGCCTCCGACAGCGCGCCGGCCCAGGAGTCGAAGAGCTGCACGGCGGAGACACCGGCCTCGACCTGCACCCGCAGGAACGCCAGCGTCACCTCGGCGAGCCGCCCGGCCAGGGCGTGCCACAGGTCCGGGTCGCCGTACATGAGGGCCTTGGTCTTCGCGTGGGTACGCGAGGGGCCGCCCTCGACCAGGTAGCTGGCCAGGGTGAACGGGGCGCCGGCGAAGCCGATCAGCGGCGTGTCGCCCAGCTCCTTGACGAGCATCCGGACCGCCTCGTCCACGTAGGAGACGTCGTCGCGGTTGATCGGGCGGATCCCCTCCACGTCCTCCCGGGAGGTGACCGGCTCGGCCACCACGGGACCGGTGCCGGGGACGATGTCCAGGTCCACCCCGGCGGCGGCGACCGGCACCACGATGTCGCTGAACAGGATCGCCGCATCGACCCCGTGCCGGCGCACCGGCTGCAGGGTGATCTCGGTGACGAGGTCGGGCCGGCGGCAGGACTCCAGCATCGCCACGTTGGCCCGGATCTCGCGGTACTCCGGCAGCGACCGGCCCGCCTGGCGCATGAACCAGACCGGGGTGTGCGCGCCGGGTTCGCGCCGGCACGCCCGGATGAACGGCGAGTCGGCCGGACCGCCGGGGCGGGGGTCCTCGTCTCGGGCGGCGGTGCCCGTGGTGTCGGTGCTCATCGCGGCAATCGTGCCACGACGCCCGCTGCGCCCCGCCGCCACCGTCACCATTTGTGAGCAGCATCAGCCCGGGTGAAAGGAAGGGCCCCTTTTTAACGCCTCCGGTAGAGGAAGGGCCCCCTGTTAACACCGGGAGCCGCCGGCTGGAGATCGGCGGGCCCGCGCCGAGGCACGGCCGGGACCCCGGCGCGCCGCCGGGTGGGCGGACACGCGGCGGCATACGCTTCGACCATGGCCCCCCCGATCGCGCTCCCCGAGACCTTCGCCCGCGCGGTTGCCGGGCTCCGGTCCGCGGCGCCGCGGCCGGAGATCCTCCTGGAGGAGGTCGGGGCGCCGCAGCGGCTGGCGCCGTACGCGTTCGCGCTCTCCGCGACCGTGCTGCGCGACGGCGACGAGGTGGCCACCGGCCGGCTGATCCTGCTGCACGACCCCGCGGGGCACGAGGCGTGGCAGGGCAAGCTGCGCCTGGTGACGTACGTGACCGCCGAGTTGGAGATCGACCTGGCGGCTGACCCGCTGCTGCCCGGCGTGGGCTGGACCTGGCTGACCGACGCGCTCGACGTGCAGGGCGCCCGGCACCGGGCGATCGGCGGGACGGTCACGCAGACGATGTCCACCCGCTTCGGCGAGCTGGCCGGCCCGCCTGCGGGGGGTGACATCGAGATCCGCGCCTCGTGGACGCCGCTCGACGACGACCTGGCCCCCCACCTGTACGCCTGGTGCACCCTCCTCGCCTCGACGGCCGGCCTCCCCCCACCCGGCGTGACGGCGCTACCCGAGCGCCGCCCCGCCGGGGGTCTGGAGCATCCTCAGAGGTAGTCCTCGGCCTCCTCGCACACCTTGTCCAGGCCCTTCCTGGCCTTGTCATAGGCGCTGCGATTGCCGGCGGCCGCCGCGCCGAGCGCGGTGGTGAGCTTGTCCAGGCAGGTGGCGATGACCTTCTTCTGCCGGGCCTGCTCGTCCCGGTCGTTCTTCGTGCCGGTGAGGTCCTGCTGCGTCTCGGCGAGGGTGGCCTGAGCACGCTGCAGGTTGAACTTGAGCTTCTCCATGTCCTTGGCGTTCGCCGCGATGGTGGCGTCCCGCTCGCTCAGTTGCGTCTCCGCCCGGTTCAGGTCGCCGCTGGCGTTGAGGAACAGGCCGGTCATCACCCCGCCGAGAACGAAGAGCAGCCCCGCCACCACGGCCAGGACCAGCACGGCCCGACCCTTCTTGCCCGCCGGCGCCCCGTACGACGGCCCGGACATCGGATCGCCGTACATGGGCGGCCCGGACATCGGGGCACCCTGCATGGGCGGCCCGGACATCGGAGGCCCATAGGGTGGCCCGGACATCGGGGCACCCTGCATGGGCGGCCCGGACATCGGAGCCCCGTACGTGGGCGGCCCGGACATCGGCTGCGCCCCGGGCGGATTGGCGGTCGGGGGCGCGGGAACCGCCCCACCGAGCGGCGCAGTCGGCGGCGCGGACGTGGAACCGTAGTGGGGCTGAGGCTGGGCGCCGGGGAACTGCTGAGGCATCTGCTGGGTCACGTCGTGGCGGGCACCACCGTCGGCCGGCTGGCCGGGAACAGGTGGCTGCGGGGGGAATCCGGGTGACTCGACCGGGGGTTGGGACATCTCTTTTCTATCCTCCGAGGGGAACGAATGCGGGCAGGGTCGCCCGCAGGAGCGTGTCGACGGGTGCGAACGGCGGGCCGCTCAGCAGATCTTGAAACCGTCACAGGCGGTCTTGATGGGTACGGCGAGCCCGATTCCCTCGGCGTTACGTGCCTTGGCGGTGGCGATGCCGACGACCTGCTTGCTGCCGTTGATGACCGGGCCGCCGGAGTTGCCCGGATTGATCGGGGCATCGAACTGGATCGCCGGCGGATCGCCGCCCTCGGCCTTGCGGAAGGCGCTCACCACACCGGTGGTGACGCTGTCCTCCAGCCCGAGCGGGGCTCCCACCACGACGATCTGCTGCCCGGACTTCACGGCTGCGGGGGCGGCGACAAGACCGGTGAACTTACTGCTCGTACGCAGGTGGGCGATGTCGTTGACCTTGTCCACCTTGACGATGGTCGCCGGGAAGCGCTGATCGGTGCGCTCCAGGAAGACCTTCCGGCCACCACTGTCCCAGACCGCTTCGACCACGTGGAAGTTGGTGAACAGGTTGGTACCGCCCTGGGTGGCCGGTTTGCCCACGGCGAACGCACTGCCGGTGAACCGGCCGGCGCGCACCCGGAACACGCTGGGCAGCACGGCGGTGGCGATGGCCTCCGGGTCGAATGCCCCGCTGACCTGCTCGTCGAGGGCCTTCGCCTGCGCCTCCAGGCCGTCGAGCCGCGCCCCGGTGTCCGCCTGCGCGGTGTCCAGGCGCCGGTCGGTGTCATCGAGCCGGTCGGTGAGGCGATGGATCTGGTACGCCTGCACGCCCGTCACCAGGACCAGCACGGCCAGGAGCAGCACGGCCAAGCGCCTGGACCCGCCCCGGCCCGGTGCGGTCGACGCGGGGACAGGTGGGGTGCCGGGCCATGCTCCCGGGGGACCGGGAAACGGGACCGCGGGTCCGGACGGCGGTGGATGGGACGCGGCGGGGGCGCCCCCGGTGGCGGGACCGCCGGCGGGTGGCACGACTCCCTGGCCCCACCCGCCGTACTCAGCGGGGGCGGGGGCGCCCCATGGGTTCGCCTGGGGCGGCGGGGACCACGTGGTCCCGGTCGGTGGAGCCGGCCGCTGACCGGAACCGCCGGCGCCGTGACCGGCCTCGGCAGCTTGGTACGCCGGGGGTGCCGGCGGCGGATACGGCCCGGACGCCGGCGGCGGATACGCCCCAGAGGCCGGCGGCGGATACGCCCCGGACGCGGGCGGTGGATACGTCGACGCCGACGGCGGAGACGGCTGAGGGAGCGGTGGTCGCGGCGCGGGGGCGCCCCGGGCGTCATCGGGCGGGACCGCGCCGCGACGATCCTCCGCGCCGGACCCGTCGTAGCCCGCAGTCATGATCCCCACGCCCTCCCCCGGAGCCCCGTACTGCCGCCGACCGACCTGTTGTCCGGTTCACGCGCGACGGCTCGAAGGACCGTACCTGCACGGACGTGCTTTGTCTTCCCCCTTGTCGGGTGGTCCCAGGACACCCACCGGCCACCTCTTCGACACACACGGGACCGGCTGCACCCGCGGCATCGGGTCGCGCAATAGGGTTGTCGGGTGACCGACGAACCACCCCTGCGCCGTCGGGCCGTCGAGAGCCGTACGGGAGACACACCGCACCACGCGCCGTCGGCCCTGCCGGAGCCGGAGGACGCGGGGGCCGACCCGACCGCCGGCGGGCCGCCGACCGCCCCGCCCGATTCCGCCGACGCCGCCCCCGTGCCGCTGACCGCGCCCCGCGAGGGCACCCCGCAACCGGTGGCCTCCCGGGCGGAGCTGACCGAGATCGTGGCCCGCTTCGCCGCGGGCAGCGGCCCGGTGGCGCTGGACGCCGAGCGCGCCTCGGGCTACCGGTACAGCCAGCGCGCGTACCTCGTGCAGCTGCGCCGCGCCGGGGCGGGCACCGCCCTGATCGACCCGCTGCCGCTGCCCGACCTGACCGTGCTCGACGAGGCGATCGGCGAGGCCGAGTGGGTGCTGCACGCCGCCAGTCAGGATCTGCCCTGCCTGGCCGAGCTGGGCCTGCGCCCGCGGCGGCTCTTCGACACCGAGCTGGCCGCCCGGCTGGCCGGCTTCGAGCGGGTGGGCCTGGCCGCGCTGACCGAGCAGTTGCTCGGCTTCAGTTTGGAGAAGCACCACTCGGCGGCCGACTGGTCGAGCCGGCCGCTGCCGGAGTCCTGGCTGACGTACGCCGCGCTGGACGTGGAGCTGCTTGTCGAGCTGCGCGACGCGCTGGATGCCGAGCTGGCCCGGCAGGGCAAGTCCGGGTGGGCGGCGGAGGAGTTCGCCGCGCTGGTCCGCAACGGCGCCCGCCCACCCCGGGTCCGCGCCGAGCCCTGGCGCCGCACGTCCGGCATCCACCGGGTACGTGGCGCGCGGGCGCAGGCCCGGGTGCGGTCGCTCTGGTACGCGCGGGACCAGATCGCGGCGCGCCGCGACGCCGCTCCGGGCCGGGTGCTACCGGACTCCGCGATCGTGGCGGCCGCCGAGCTGGACCCGAAGGACGAGAAGACCCTGCTGACGCTGCCCGGTTTCGGGGGTCGTTCGGTGCGCCGGCTGGCGCGTACCTGGCTGGCGGCCCTCGACGACGCCCGGCAGCTGCCGGACGACGCCCTGCCGATCGCGCCGACCGTCGAGGGCCCGCCGCCGCCGCACCGCTGGGCCGAGCGCGACCCGGTCGCCGCGGCCCGGCTGGCCCGGTGCCGGGAGGTGGTCGTCCGGGTGGCTGGAGCGCACACCCTGCCGGCGGAGAACCTGATCGCGCCGGACTCGATCCGCCGCCTGGCGTGGGTCCCGCCGGAGGACGTGACGGACGAGGCGGTACGGGAGACGCTCCGGGGCCTCGGCGCCCGCGACTGGCAGATCAACCTTCTGCTACCGGACCTGACGAAGGCCCTGACCGACCCGGATCCCACTCCGTGACCCGTTGATCACGGGTTGCGCGGACCCGCTCGGCGGGTGTGGGGTGGGCCACACGGGGGGTGGTGTCCTCGATGGTTACTGGCGAGTAGCATCCGAGGGAAACGCCCAAGTGCCGTCGACCTTCACTCGGCCGGAACGCCGCCCAGCGGCGCGGAGGCCGTTTCATGGTCGAAGAGGAGGCTCAAGTGCCCCGTGAAGTTCGGGATGTCGTCTTCGTCGACGGCGTCCGCACCCCGTTCGGCAAGGCGGGTGGCATGTACGCCAACACCCGCGCCGACGACCTGGTGATCCGCTGCATCCGCGAGCTGCTGCGCCGCAACCCGCAGCTGCCCCCGGAACGGGTCGAGGAAGTCGCCATCGCCGCCACCACGCAGATCGGCGACCAGGGCCTGACCATCGGCCGGACCGCCGCCCTGCTGTCCGGCCTCCCCAAGACCGTCCCCGGTTTCGCCATCGACCGCATGTGCGCCGGCGCGATGACCGCCGTGACCACGGTCGCCGGCGGCATCGCCATGGGCGCGTACGACGTCGCCATCGCCGGCGGCGTCGAGCACATGGGCCGCCACCCGATGGGCGAGGGCGTCGACCCCAATCCGCGGATCGTCGCCGAGAAGCTGGTCGACCCGTCCGCCCTGGTCATGGGCGCGACCGCGGAGAACCTGCACGACCGGGTCCCGCACATCACGAAGGAGCGCACCGACGCCTTCGCGCTCGCCTCGCAGCAGAAGACCGCCAAGGCGTACGCCAACGGCAAGCTCCAGGGCGACCTGGTGCCGGTGGCGATCCGCGACCCCGAGGCCGGCTGGGGCCTGGCCACCGTGGACGAGGCCCCGCGCGACACGTCGATGGAGAAGCTCGGCACCCTCAAGACGCCGTTCCGCCCGCACGGCAAGGTCACCGCGGGCAACGCGGCCGGCCTGAACGACGGCGCCACCGCGAGCCTGCTCGCCGCCGAGGAGACCGCCCGTGAGCTGGGCCTGCCGGTCGCGATGCGGCTGGTGTCGTACGGCTTCGTCGGCGTGGAGCCCGAGGTGATGGGCGTCGGCCCGATCCCGTCGACCGAGAAGGCGCTGCGCATCGCGGGCCTGACCATCGACGACATCGGCCTGTTCGAGCTGAACGAGGCGTTCGCCGTCCAGGTGCTCGCGTTCCTCGACCACTTCGGCATCGCCGACGACGACCCGCGGGTCAACCCGTGGGGCGGCGCGATCGCCATCGGTCACCCACTCGCGTCCTCGGGTGTGCGGCTGATGACCCAGCTCGCCCGGCAGTTCGCCGAGCACCCGGAGGTCCGCTACGGCCTCACCGCCATGTGCATCGGCATCGGCATGGGCGGCACCGTGATCTGGGAGAACCCGCACTGGGAGGGCAACAAGTGAGCGCGAGGAGTGAGCTTGCGAGCCCCGCAGTCGCGAATGGAGGAAGCACAGTGAGCGCGCTCGCGGCACCGAACGAGGTGGTCACCAAGGCGCTCGTGCGTCAGGTGAACGTACCGGGGCTGGACCGTCCGGCCGCCCTGATCACCCTGGACAACGGCTTCGACCACACCAAGCCGAACACCTTCGGCCCGGGCGGCCTGACCAGCCTGGACGAGGCGATCAGCACGGCCCTCGCGGCGAACCCGGCGTTCATCGCGGTCACCGGCAAGCCGTACATCTTCTGCGTGGGCGCGGACATCACCGGCCTGCCGCAGCTCGCGGACCGCGAGCAGGCCCTGGAGATCGGCCGGCTCGGTCACCGGGTCTTCGCCCGCCTGAAGGACAGCGACATCCCGACGTTCGCCTTCGTCAACGGCGCGGCGATGGGCGGCGGCCTGGAGCTGGCGCTGCACTGCCACTACCGGACGCTGTCGGCGGGCGCGGCGGCCCTCGCGCTGCCCGAGGTCTCCCTCGGCCTGGTCCCGGGCTGGGGCGGCACGCAACTGCTGCCGAACCTGATCGGCATCCCGGCCGCGACCCAGGTGATCATCCAGAACCCGTTGATGCAGAACAAGATGCTCAAGCCGAAGCAGGCCGCCGAGCTGGGCATCGCCGACGTGCTGCTGGAGCCGGCGGACTTCCTGGAGCGGTCCCTGGAGTGGGCCGCCGGCGTGGTCCGGGGCGAGGTCACCGTGACCCGGCCGGAGGTCGACCGGGACATGTGGGGCGGGGTGCTCTACTTCGCCCGCCAGACCCTGGACCAGCGGCTGCACGGCGCGGTCCCATCCGCGTACAAGGCGCTGGACCTGCTGGAGACGGCGAAGGACGCGGACTTCGCGACCGGCACCGCCGCCGAGGACGAGGCCCTGGCGGACCTGGTCTTCTCCGAGGAGCTGCGCAGCGGCCTGTACGCGTTCGACCTGGTGCAGCGGCGGGCCAAGCGGCCGGCCGGCGCCCCGGACAAGGGCCTGGCCCGGCCGGTCACCAAGGTCGGCATCGTCGGCGCCGGCCTGATGGCCAGCCAGCTGGCCCTGCTCTTCGCCCGTCGCCTCCAGGTGCCGGTCGTCATGACCGACCTGGACCAGGCCCGGGTCGACAAGGGCGTCGCGTACGTGCACCAGCAGATCGAGAAGTCGGTCAGCAAGGGGCGGATGGACAAGGGCACCGCGGCCAAGCTGTACGGGCTGGTGAGCGGCTCGGTCGACAAGTCGGTCTTCGCCGACGCCGACTTCGTCATCGAGGCCGTCTTCGAGGATTTGAACGTCAAGAAGCAGGTCTGGGCCGAGCTGGAGAAGATCGTCAAGCCTGAGGCGGTGCTGGCGACCAACACGTCGTCGCTGTCGGTGACCGCCATGGCGGAGGACCTGGAACACCCGGAGCGGGTGGTCGGCTTCCACTTCTTCAACCCGGTCGCGGTGCTGCCGCTGCTGGAGATCGTTCGTGGCGAGCGGACCGACGACGCCACCCTGGCCACCGCCTTCGCGGTCGGCAAGCAGCTCCGGAAGTCCTGCGTGCTGGTGAAGGACGCCCCGGCGTTCGTGGTCAACCGGCTGCTGACCCGCTTCCTGGGCACGGTGTTCGCCGCCGTCGACGCCGGCACCCCGCTGGACGTGGCGAACAGCGCGCTCGACCCGCTGGGCCTGCCGATGCGTCCGCTCGCGCTGCTTCAGCTGGTCGGGCCGGCCGTCGCGTACCACGTCGGCGGCACCCTGCACGCCGCGTTCCCGGACCGGTTCGACGTCAGCGAGAACCTCAAGCGCATCGCCGACTCGGGCCAGCCCATCGTCGTCGACGACGAGGTGAACGCCGAGGTGGCGAAGCTGCTGGTGGTGGGCGACCAGCCGCTGACCGCCGAGCAGGTCCGCCAGAACGCGCTCGACGCGCTGGCCCAGGAGATCCGGCTCATGCTCGACGAGGGCGTCGTCGCCGAGGCGCAGGACATCGACCTGTGCATGATCCTCGGTGCCGGGTGGCCGTTCCACCTGGGCGGTGTCACGCCGTACCTGGACCGGACCGGCACCGCCGAGCGGGTCACCGGCTCCCGGTTCCTGCCGCGCGGTGTGGCCAGCCTCTCGGCCTGACCGCTCCGCTCCCCTACGATCGCGGTGGCCGCCCAGTCGGGCGGTCACCGCGATCGTCGTTCCACGGCGTGGGCCGGGGCAGCGGGACGCAGTGCCGGCTCGCTACGATCACCCGTTCGCATCTTCGCCTGGAGCTGATCCCATGACCTCACCGCCGGTCGACCCCTGGTCCGGGCAACCGGAGCGCGACGCCCGGTCCAACCCCCAGCCGCCGGCTCCCCCGCCGCCGGGGTCCTGGGACCGGCACCCCGGCGCTGCCCAGCCGGGCGGCTGGCCGCCGGTTCCTCCGCCGCCACGAGCGCCGGACGCGCCGGGCACCGGGCCGGCCTGGCCACCGCCACCGCCGCCGGCCTGGGCCGACCCGACCCGGCCGGCCACTCCCGGCACGGCCGCCTGGCCGAACCAGCCGCAGCAGAAGACGCCGTTCCACACCAGCCCGGAGGCGGCCGGCGCGCAGCAGCGCCCGGTGGATCCGTGGCGGCCCGCCGGTGGCGGCGGCATCCCGCCGGCCCCGGCCGGTGGCTGGTCCGCGCCGCAGCCCCGGCCGGGCTCGGCGGACGAGCAGCCCACCCAGGTGTACGGCAACTTCCCGCCGATCCCGGCGGCCGACCCGCCGGCGAGCGGCCCTGGCTACGGCCAGCCGCCGTACGGTCAGCCGGCCGCGTTCCCGACCGGCCCGGAGACGACGCCGCCCGCTCGGAAGTCCCGGCTCCCGCTGGTGCTGTCGCTCGGTCTCGTCGGGCTGCTGGTGCTCTGCCTGGGCGGCGGTGGCCTCGCCTACGTCGCGCTCTCCGGCAGTGACGACCCCGCGCCGCCCCGGGCGGCCGCGCCCAGCGGAGCCGCGGCGCCGGGGGCGGACGCCGCCGACCCGGTCCCCTCGGACGAGCCCAGCCCGGACCCACGGATCCGCCTCGTCGCGCCGAAGACGCTCGGCGGCCGGGCGAAGAGCACCGACCCGGAGCTGAAGGCCCTGGCCGACGACATGGTCCGGGACATGAAGGCGACGGTACGCAGCGAGAACAGCGCGATCGGCGCCTTCTACGGCAGCGCCGAGAAGCAGAACATGGTGATGATCGCCGGTGCCTCGGGTTTCGTTCTCGACCCGAAGCGGGAGCTGGACGACGCCGTCAAGGCGCTCGCCACGGAACTGAGCACCCGGCGGATGTCCACCGTGTCCCCCGGGCCGCTCGGCGGCGTGGCGAAGTGCGGCGACGGCAGCGCCTCGGAGATCCCGCTCGGCGTCTGCGTCTGGGCCGACCAGGGCAGCGTCGGCATGATCGTGATGTTCTTCTCCTCGGGCAGGAAGGCGAAGGCCGAGTTCACCTCGATCCGGGGACAGGTCGAGAAGCGATCCTGAGCCACGGCCCGGCGGTCGGCGCCCGCGACGTGGGCGCCGACCCGCATCGGCGATCTTCCTCACCCACGACGGATGTCGGACATCGCGCGGGCATCCACCCTCGTTAAGATCGCGCGTCGCGTTCGTCGAAACCTGGAGCTGACCGCATGTCCCAGCCCCCAGTCAACCCGTACCCTCCGCAGCCCGGCGGCGAGCCGTACGGCTCCCAGCCGGGTGGCTACCCGCCGCCGCAGTCCGGTGGCTACCCGCCGCCCGCGCAGCCGGGTGGGTACCCGCAGCAGCAGCCGGGTGGCTACCCGCCGCCGCAGCCCGGCGGGTACCCGACGCCCCCGCAGCAGCAGCCGGGAGGGTACCCGGAGGCGCAGCCCGGCGGTTTCCCGCAGCAGCCGGCCGGCGGTTTCCCGCCCCCCGGCGGGCCGGGTGGGCAGTTCGGCGCCGTGCCGCCCGCTCCGAAGAAGGGTTCGGCCGGCAAGGTCCTGCTGATCGTGCTGGCGGCGGTGCTGGTGCTCTGCCTCGGTGGGGCCGCTGTCGTGTTCTTCGCGGTCAAGGACGAGGTGAAGGAGACCGTCGACGCCGCCCGGATCCGCGTGGTCGAGCCGGAGACGCTCGGCGGCCGGCCCAAGGTCACCGACCCCAACCTGCAGAACGCCAGCCGGACGCTGGAGGCCGAGCTGAACAAGGCGCTGCCGGGTGCGACAAGCGCGGTGGGCGCCTTCTACGGCGATCCGGTCAAGCAGGATCTGGTGATGGTGGCAGCCGCTTCCGGGCGCAACGCCGACCCGGCGAAGACCCTCGACGACACCATCGCCGGCGCGCGGCAGAGCGATGTCGAGATCGGCGAGATGTCCTCGGTGGACCCGGGTCCGCTGGGCGGGGAGGCCAAGTGCGGCGACGCCGAGGCGAACCAGGTGCCGATCGGCTTCTGCGTCTGGAGCGACAGCGGCAGCGTCGGCATGATCCTGATCTACTTCAAGACCGGTGCCGAGGCGCAGCAGGAACTGGTCGCGATGCGCGGCCAGATCGAGCAGAAGTCCTGACCACCGCCCCCGCGATCTTGCACTTTCGGCCCTCGTTCCGACCGTTGCACCCGGTACGTCGGGGCACGACGTGCAAGATCGCGGGAGGTCGGTCAGTCCGTCGCGGCGCGCTCCGCGACGCTGCGCTCGACGCAGAACTCGTTGCCCTCCGGGTCGGCGAGCACCGCCCAGCCCGTGCCGTCGGCCTTCCGATGGTCGTCGACCAGCGAGGCGCCCAGGCCGAGCAGCCGCTCGATCTCCTCGTCGCGGGTGCGGTCGGTCGGCTGCAGGTCCAGGTGCAGCCTGTTCTTCGCCACCCGGCCCTCCGGCACCCGCTGGAAGAGCATCCCGCCGTCGGCGATGTCCGCGCCCGACAACAACGCGCACTCGTCCTCACCCGGCTTGTTGTCCGGATCGTGTCGCAGGCCGGTCGCCTCCGCCCAGAAACTCGCCACCCGGAACGGGTCGGCACAGTCGAAATCGACCCAGCGCACTCTCGAAACCATGACCCGAGCCTCTCATCCGGATCAAACGGTTTCTCCGGGACGCTGCCGCGTACGGGCCGGTCCGGGCGGACGTGCCGGCGTCAGCGACCGGCCTCGACGGTCGGGGCGGTGTCGAGCCCCGGCAGCAGCACGGTCACCTCGAGGCCGCCGCCCGGCTGCGCGACGGCGCTCACCGTTCCCCCGTGCGCGTCGCACACCGCCCGCACGATCGACAGGCCTAGGCCGGAACCCCGCGCCCCGGTCCGCTCCCGGCCACCCCGCCGGAACGGCTCGAACAGGCCCGGCACGTCGGCCTGGTCCACCTCGAAGCCGGTGTTGCCCACCACCAGCCAGGACCGCCGGCCGTCGGAGCCGGTCCGCACCCAGAGCCGGCCGTGCAGGTGGTTGTAGCGGACCGCGTTCTCGATGAGGTTCCCGGCGAGCCGGTCGAGCAGGCCGGGGTCGCCGACCACAGGCGCGGGCTCCAGCGAGGCCTGCACCCGCAGCTTGATCCGCTCCACCTCCCGGCGTACCGCCGACAGCGCATTGGCGGTGCCGGAGGCCAGGTCGCACTCGGTGCGCCGGGCCAGGCTGCGGCCGGCCTGCGCCTCGCTACGGGCGAGCACCAGCAGCGCGTCGACCAGGTTGTTCGCGCGTTCGGAGGCGTCCCGCACCACGGTGGCCATCCGGCGGTACTCGGCGATGTCCGCGTCGTCGTCGCTGAGCGTCACGTCGATCTCGGTACGCATCACGGCCAGCGGGGTCCGCAGTTCGTGCGAGGCGTTGGCGACGAAGCGCTTCTGCACCTCGAACGCGGTGGCGATGCGGTCCAGCATCGCGTCGAACGTCTGCGCCAACTCGGTCACCTCGTCGTCGGCGCCGGAGTAGCCGATTCGTTGGTCGAGGGTGGTCTCGCCGAGCCGTCGGGCGGTGGCGGTCACCTGGTGCAGCGGGCGCAGCGCACGGCCGGCCACCGCGTACGCGCCGGCCACCCCGACGACGCCGATCGCCAGCAGCGCCGCGAGGCCCTTGGCCAGCAGTTCCCGGCTGGCCGCGTCGACCAGTTGCCGCTGCCACTGCCCGGCGTCGAGAGTCCGGCCGTCGGCCAGTACGACGGTGGTGCCGGGGAGCAGTTCGTCGGTGGGGCGCAGCGCGTCACGGACCAGCAGCCAGGCCAGCAGCACCAGGATCGCACCCGCCCCCACCAGCAGCACGCCGTTGAGCAGCGTGAGGCGGAGTCGGAGGGTGGGCCGCAGCCGGCGCCGGGTCATCACGCCCCCTCGGCGACGCGGTAGCCGGCGCCGACGACGGTTTCGATGAGCGGCGGGTCGCCGAGCTTCTTCCGGAGGGTCATCACGGTCACCCGGACGATTGTGGTGAACGGGTCGGTGTTGGCGTCCCACACCCGTTCCAGCAGTTCCTCGCTCGAGACCACGGCACCGCGGGCCTTGACCAGCTCGCAGAGGACGCCGAACTCCTTGTTGGTCAGGTCGACCGGCGCGCCACCCCGGGTGGCCGTCCGGCGGGCCGGGTCGAGCACCAGGTCGGCCACCTCCAGCACCGGTGGCGCCGCCGGGGTGGCGCGCCGGCCCAGCGCCTGCACCCGGGCGACCAGTTCGTCGAAGGCGAACGGCTTGGGCAGGTAGTCGTCGGCGCCGAGCTGCAAGCCCTCGACCCGGTCGGCCACCGTCCCGCTCGCGGTAAGCATCAGCACCCGGGTCAGCGCACCGGAGGCGGCCAGCTCGGCGCAGATCTGGTCGCCGTGCACGCCCGGCAGGTCGCGGTCGAGCACCACCACGTCGTACCGGGTGACGAAGGCCATCTCGTGGCCGCTGTCGCCGTCGTACGCGACGTCCACCGCCATTCCCCGCTTGCGCAACCCGCGTGCGATCGCGTCGGCGAGGTTGCGCTCGTCCTCGACCACCAGTACCCGCATCCCGGCCTCCTCGCGCCCGACCTCCCGACAACCTAGTGCCGGCCGCCAAACCCGGCCCGCACCGGTGGCGGTTGCAGAAAACCTTCGGAGTACGCAATGCTTCCGGCGGTAATCGTCAGACCGGGGCGGGAGGGTCATGACCGACGCGGCGGTGCGGGACGTCGCCTACCGTGGCTTCCGGTTCCCGGCCGACCTGCGCCTCGGCACCGGCCAGGGGTTGCGTGCCACCGACCGGGGACTGGTGCTGGCCGACACGGCCGACCCGGTCACGCACCGCCACCCGGACGGCCACTCACGGTGGTACGCGGCCGGGAGCTGGACCTCCCCGCCGGTGCCGGCCGGGTTCGCGGTCCGCGAGGTGGTGCCGTCCTGGACGGCGGACACCCCGGGCGACAGCTGGCTGCGGGTCGAGCTGCGGGGCTGGCACGGGGACGCTCCGGTCACCGGCTGGTACGAGCTGGCCGAGTGGGCCGGCGACGACCACGCCGTGCGACGCACCTCCATCCCGGGGCAGCGCGACACGACCGCCTCGGTGGACACGGACACCCTGGTGCTGGCCGCCCCGACAACCGGTTGGCAGGTCCGGGTGACCCTGCTCCGGCCCGCCGACGCCGTCGAGAGCCCGGTGCTGCGCAGCGTCGGCGCGGTCGCCTCCGGCGCGGACCGGACGGCCGGGAGCGACGGGGGCGGCGCGGCCTGGGGCACGGTCCTGGACGTTCCCCGGTACTCGCAGCGCCGCCACGCCGGAGCGCACCCGCAGTGGGCCGGCGGCGGCGACTCCTGGTGCAGCCCCACCTGCACCTCGATGGTCCTCGCGTACTGGGGCGCGGAGCCCGCTCCGGAGCGCTACGCGTGGGTGGAGCCGCCCGGGCCCCGCCCGGTCGTCGTGCACGCCGTCCGGCACTGCTACGACCACGCGTACGCGGGTGCCGGGAACTGGTCGTTCAACACCGCGTACGCCGGCCTGCACGGGATGGACGCGTTCGTCACCCGCCTCCGGTCACTGGCCGAGGCGGAGGCGTTCGTGGCCGCCGGCATCCCGCTGATCGTCTCGGCCACGTTCCGCGCCGGCGAGGTGCGCGGGCTGGACTACGACACGGCCGGGCACCTGGTGGTGCTCGTCGGGTTCACCGCCGACGGCGAGCCGGTGCTCAACGACCCGTACGCCCCGGACGACGCCGGGGTCCGCCGCGCCGTCGCGCGGGGCGCCTTCGCGCGCGCCTGGCAGGCCGGCAGCGGCGGGATCGCGTACGTCGTCCGCCCGCCGGACGTGCCGCTGCCGGCACCGCCGGCGCAGGCCAACTGGTGACGGCCGGCGCTCAGGCCGGGCTCCGCCAGACGCCGAAACCACCCTGCCGAGCGCGGCACACCAGTACCCCGTCGTCCTGCTGACACGAGCCGATGGCCGTCCGGAGCACGTCCCGGCCACGGACCCGGCCGGCGGCGACGTCCAGCTCCGCGACGAGCAGCCCGCCGCCGTCCGGCAGCACCCGCGTCCCGACCACCCGGTCGTCGGTCCCGGGCCGCCGGACCAGTTGCCAGACCCCCAGATCCGCCACCTCGTCACCGGTCGCGGCCCGCAGGACGGCGAAGCGGTCGCCGCCGGGACTCGGCGCGGCCACGAGCAGGCGGTCACCGGCGGACCCGGCCACCGCCGTCCACTCCGGCGCGCTCCAGCGCAGCTCGCCGGTCGCCGGGTCGACCGCCCGCAGCCCTCCGGCCTGCCCGGCGGCGCAGACCAGCCCGGCGCACTGGGTCAGGTGCTCGACGGCGGACAGCGGCGCCGACCAGCGACGGGTCAGCCCGGGAAGCCCGTACGCGGTCACCCCTGCGGAGCCGATCACGTACAGGTTGTCGCCGACCACCCGGGGCCGCCGGGCCGGGGACACCGTCAGGTCCGCCGCCGCCCGCACGTCACCGGTGCGGGCAGCACGGACCACCGTCCGGCCACTGGCACTCCAGACCAGCACCAGCGACTCGATCACGCCGTCGCGGACGTGGTAGTCCGGTCCCTCGGGCGGCACCGGCGCGGACCAGCGCAGTCGGCCCGAATCCAGGTCGACCGCCCGTACTTCGGCGCCGTCGTCCCCGTCGACCCGCACGAACCCGCGACCGGCGGCGTCGACACTGGTGAAGCCGGGCTGTCGCCACCGCACGCGGCCGCTCGTCCCGTCCAACGCGAAGGTCTCCAGCGCGGTGCCCCCGCGTGTCTCCGCGACGACCAGCACCGTGCCGTCCCGCGCGGTCCGCACCCAGGCCAGCCGGCCGGACGCCGGTACCCGGGCCCGCCACCGGGGCGCCGGGCGCTGCGGTCGAGGGGTGAGTCGCTCCGGCAGCGGGTAGGCGAGCACCTCGCCGCCGGGCTCGACGACGAAGAGCCGACCACCGGACAGGAACGCCTCCGACCCGGGCGAGCCCGGCACGACCGCCGCCGCGCGTCCGGCCGGTGGCGCCCCGGCGGTCACCGCGGCGAGCAGCAGCACGAGCACCAGGCCGAGCCGGAACGGGCGGCCGGCGGACCGGGGCCGGCGGGTCGCCGGGGGCGACTGCGGATCGGTCGTCTCACCGAGGTCGATCAGAGTCATTTCGTCCCTCCGTCAGGGTCGCAGTGGCGACGGCCCCCGGTCGCGGACCCGGCGCTCCGGTCGTCCTACCCGGTCAGCGACGCAGCGACCACAGGCCCAGCGAGCCGTCGTTCCGCCGGCACAGCAGGCACCCGTCGGCCACCTCGCAGTCCGCGGCGGCGTCGGGCAGCACGTCGAGCGGCCGGACGGCACCCACCGCCGTGTCCAGCTCGGCGACGAGCAGCCCGCCGTCCGGATGCGCACGCACGCCGATCAGCGGGTCGTCGGGGCGCGGCGACCGGGCCAGCCACCACCGGCCCAGCTCCGCCCGGACGGCACCGGTCGCCGGATCGAGCACCGCCAGGTCGGGGCGTCCGGTGCCGGTGACGCTGAGCCGGGCGAGGACCAGCCGGCCGCTCAGCTCCCACGGGTCGTTCCGGCCGTCGAGGCTCCACAGGGGACGCCCGGTGGCGGCATCCAGGGCCTGCAGGCTGCCGGCCGGGCTGCGGAAGCAGAGCTGGCCGCCGCACCGGCCCGCGTACATCCCGCCGGGGACGGCCGCCTGCCAGCGCCGGTCCAGCCGGTCCACCCCGTACCCGGTCACCCGCGTGCCGTCAGCGATCAGGAGCAGGTCACCGACCACCTGCGCCACGTCGGCCGGGCGGCCGGCGATGCCGGGGAGGTCGGCGCTGGCCACTTCGACGCCGGTCCCGGCGTCCCGCACCTCGATCCGCCCGGACGGGTAGGTGAGCACCACTCGATCCGCCCCGACGTCCGTGAAGTGGTACCCGAACGCCTGCGACGGGACGTACTCCTGCCAGCGCAGCGTGCCGCAGCACGCCTCGACCGCCCGGAGCGTCACGGTTTCGTCGTCCGCGACCTCCCGCAGGACCACGTTCCCGCCAGCGACGAGGAGGGCGGCGCCGGGCTGCTGCCAACGGCGGGCCCCGGTCGCCATGTCCAGCGCCACCGTCAGGCTGTCGCGGGAGCGCAGGTCGTTGCCGCTGAGGAACAGCAGGTCCGGGCCGACGACGAGACCCCGGAACTCGCCCGACACCGGCAGCGGCGCCCGCCACACCTCCGCGCCGGACGGCAGCCGGTGGGCGGTGACCGAGCGGTCCGCGCCGATCCGCTCCGGCGGGTGCACGATGAACAGCGACCCGTCGCCGACGATCCAGTCGGCGCCCAGCGGCGCCGGCACGACGGCCGCGTCCCGGGCCGGCACCGGGGCGGAGGCGGCCGACGTGACCAGGGCGACCAGCAGCACGACGGCGAGCAGCGGCAGCCGTGGGGCCTTCCGGCGCGGACGAACCGGCGGCACCGGCTGGTAGGCGGGGCGCAGCTCGCCCAGGTCGATCACCGTCACCCGCCGTCCCTCCGATCGCGTGCCGCGCTCACGCGGTCCGGTCCGTCGGCGGCCCCGCGTCGACGGACCGCCGGGACGCGGCCCCGCCGAGAGCCTAAGCGCAGCCGGCCCGTCGACGGGCCCCCGATCCGCGGCGACCGCCGCGTTCAATGCCGCAGCGGCCACAGCCCGAGCGACGCGTCGGGCCGCCGGCACAGCAGGTGCCAGCGGGCCACCTCGCAGTCGCCGGCGGCTTCGGGCAGCACGTCCAGCGGCCGGACGACGCCCGCCGCCAGGTCCAGCTCGGCGACGAACAGCCCGCCGCCGGGGTGCGGGCGCAGGCCGATCAGCGGTTCGTCCCGGCGCGGCGAGTGAGCCAGCTCCCACCGGCCCAGCTCGGCCCGGATCGCGCCGGTCGCCGGGTCGAGCGCCGCCAGGTAGGGGCGGTTGCCGCCGGTGACGTCGAACCGGACGGCCAGCAGCCGGCCGGACAGCGCCCAGACATCGCTCCAGCCCTCCAGGTTCCACGCCGGGCGACCGGTGGCGGCGTCGACGGCCCGGACGGCGCCCGAGCGGCTCTGGAAGCAGACCGCGGCCCCGCAGTCCACGGCGAACACGTTCGCCGGCGCGGTGGCGCGCCAGCGCCGGTCCAGGCGGTCCAGCCCGTACGCGGTCACCTCCGGCGCACTGCCGGACGAGACGAACAGCAGGTCGCCGACGATGTCGGGGGACCACTTGTCGTCGCCGGCCGGGTCCAGGTCGGCGGCGGCCAGGACGGCTCCGGTGCCGGTGTCGCGCACCTCGACCAGACCCTCGGGATCGCGGGTCACGAGCCGGTCCAGGCCCGGCCCGGCGAACCGGTAGCGGACCTCCCCGAGCGGCAGCCGCAGCTGCCAGCGCGGGGTGCCGCAGCAGGGGTCGACCGCCCGGAACGTGTACCCACCTTCGATGCTGGACTCCTCCAGCAGCACGTTCCCGTCGGCCAGGTCGACGGCGGAACCGGGCAGCCGCCAGCGGTGCTCCCCGGTGCGCGCGTCCAGCGCCATCGTGGCGCTGCGCTGGTCCTGTGGCGAGTTCCCGGTGACGAGCACCACGTCGCCGCGGGCGGTGGCGTGCCAGAACTCGCCGTCGACCGGCACCGGAGCCTGCCACACCCGCTCCACGCCGGGCAGCCGGTACGCGGTCATCGACCGCTCCGACGCCTGCGGCGTCCGCGGCGCGACGACGAGGAGCAGGTCCCCGACGACCATCCGGTCGACACCCAGCCCGGCCGGTACGACGACCGTCTCCCGCCCGGGAACCGGGACCGAGGCGACGAGCGTGAGCAGGGCGAGGAGGAGGACCACCGGGAAACCCCACGCCCCCGTCCCCGGTCGGCGTCGCCGGACCGGCGGCTCCGGTCGGTGGTCGTCGCGGAGCTCGCCCAGGTCGATCAGACTCATCGGACCTCACCCTCCCCACCGCGCCGGTTGCGGCCCGGCGGCCGGCGGCGACCGCAGCCTATGCGCCGCCCCACCGTGGTGGTTCCGGCGGTGCCGGGCGACACGGCCATCCGCGTACGCGGGTGGCAAATCCGGCACAACCCACCTGTACGATGGCGCGTCGTGGCTGTGCCCGTGGTTGATCCCCCGCTGAAGACCGGCTCCGAGCCCGCCGTCGCGCAGCCGTCGCGACGGGCCCGCTGGCGGCCCGCCCGCGTCGACGTGCTGGCCGTCGTCGTCTACCTGGCTCTCGGCGTGCTGGTCTGCCTCAACTACTGGGTGGACGTGCAGCACCGGGTGTCCGCCCACCTGCCGACCGACCACAGCTGGTTCGAGTGGCTGTTCTCGCACGGTGCGTACTCGCTGCGGCACCTGGAGAACCCGCTCTTCACCACCCGCCAGAACGCCCCCGACGGGGTGAACATGATGGCGAACACCTCCCTGCTCGGGGTGACCCTGCCGCTGGCGCCACTGACCATGCTGGTCGGTCCCCAGGTGGTGTACGCGCTCTACCTCGGGGCCGCGCTCGCTGCCACCGCTGCGACGTCGTACTGGGTGCTCTCCCGGCACCTGGTGCGTTCCCGGGGCGCGGCGTTCGTCGGCGGCGCCTTCCTCGGGTTCGCGCCCGGCATCGTGCACCACGCCAACGGCCAGCCCAACTTCGTCTCCAACTTCCTGCTCCCGCTGATCGTGCTGCGGGTGCTACGACTCGGCGAGCCGGGCCGGTGGCGCCGCAACGGTGTCGTGCTCGGCCTGCTGGTGGCGTACCAGATCTTCATCAACGAAGAGATGTTGCTGCTCACCGCGCTGGCCTGCCTGGTCGTCGTCGTCACGTACGCGGTGCTGCGGCCGCGGGCCGCGTGGCGGCAGGCCGGCACGTTCGCCGCCGCGCTCGGCACCGGCGGCGGGCTGGCGCTGCTGCTCACCGCGTACCCGATCTGGTTCCAGTTCAACGGCCCGCAGTCCTACCGCGGACTGCAGGGCGGCGTGTTCCACAACTGGGGCGAGGACCTGAAGGCCTTCGTCACCTTCCCCCGGGACACCATCGCCGGCGACGAGGCCGTGGAGCAGACGATCGGCCTCACCGAACAGAACACCTGGTTCGGCTGGCCACTTGTGGTGCTGGCGGTGGTCGCCCTGGTGCTGCTGGTCCGCCGGTCCCTGGTCGCCCGCGTCCTCGCGGTGCTGACGGTGGTGTTCACAGTGGCCTCGCTCGGCCCGAAGATCCGCTTCGACGGTGTCGAGACGGAGACCGACGGCCCGTGGGCGTACGTCCCGGACGACCTGCCGCTGGTCGAGATGATGATGCCGACCCGGCTGAGCCTGGTGGTGGTGGCCGCCGTCGGCGTCCTGCTCGCGATCGCCTGGGACACCGTGTCCGGGGCCGGCCGGCCACCGGTGCCCGCCCAGCGCACCGGCGACGGCGCGCCCCGGCCGCGGTGGCGCCTGCTGCGCCCGGTGGGGTACGCGGCCATCGCGCTCGCCGTGCTGCCGCTGACTCCCCGGCCGCTGCCCGCCGAGCCGGTCGAGCCGCCCCCGACGTTCATCACCGGCGGCGGCTGGCGCCCGTACGTGCCGGAGGGCCGCACGCTCGTGCCGGTGCCGATCCCGAGCAACGTGCACGGCCTGTCCACGCTGCGGTGGAGCGCCTTGACCGAGCACGCGTTCCCGATCCCCGGCGGGTACTTCATCGGCCCGAACGAGCTGGGCGAGGGTGTCTTCGGCGCGCCGAACCGGCCGACCAGCACGCTGATCTACCAGACGATGGACCGGAACGCGACGCCGAACATCACCGACGTCGAGCGCCGCCAGGCCGTCGAGGATCTGCGCTTCTGGCGGGCGTCGGTGGTGGTGCTCGGCGCCCACCCCCGGGAGGCGGTGCTGCGCGATCTGATGACCGCCCTGCTCGGCGAGCCGCAGCGGGTCGACGACGTCTGGCTCTGGGACGTCCGGTGAAAGGAAGGGCCCCTTCTTAACGCCTGCGGTGGTGGAAGGGTCCCTTGTTAACCGCCGAGCAGCGGGCGGACGTCCCACACCCACGCGCCGTCGATCTCGCGGCCCGGTCCGAGCAACGCGTCGAGCGTCTCCTTGACCGGGTAGCCGAAGTGCAGTCCACCCTGGACGACGATCGCGGCCCGCCAGTGCCGGAGGTCCTCGACGGCCTGCTGGCGGTCGGCCTCGGTGACGGTCGGCACCTCGCCGGTCTCGGCGACCCGGCGCAGCAGCGCCGCCGTGGGGCGGTCCGGGGCGCCCCAGCGCGCCGTCGGGTCGTCCGCCGAACGGGGGCCGATGAAGAACCCGCCGGGCGCGTCGAAGGCCAGCCCGGTGCGGGCCGACCAGAGCATGCCGGGGCTGGCACCCGCCCCGGTGACCGGGGGCACGGGAACCACGGTCCGGCCGGGCGGGACGTACGACCGCCAACCGCCGTCGGCCAGGAACGCCGGCACCGGCCACACGGGCGTCGTCCGGATCGGTGTGGGCACCAGCGGCAGCAGCGCGACCGCCAGCAGGGCGGCCCAGAGCAGCCGTACCGGGGGCCGGGCGGCGACGGGCACCGGTTCGTCGACCGCCGCCGGCCCACCGTCGGCGGTGGCCGCCAGCACCCGGTCCGTCGCGAGCGCGACCAGGACGCCGAGCACCGGCACGCAGACCAGCGCCAGCCGGGCCGGCACCGCCAGGTCGAGCAGCGGTACGCCGTCGAGCAGCCGGTACGGCCCGGGCACCCCGGTCGCCCTGCCGTCGAGGCGTACCTCGGCACCGAGCGACAGCACCGCGAACAGCGCGGCGCAGACGGCGAGGGCCCGGACGAGCGGCCGGCGGCGCAGCCAGAACACCGTCACCACCGCGAGGACCAGCAGGCCCGGACCGAAGAACGAGTTCTCCTCGGTCGGGTTCGGGGCGAGCAGCCGGGGCAGGTGGTCGTCGCCGAACACGGTCTGCCGCGCCGAGGCGGTGAAGGAGGCCAGGTCGAGCTGGTACGCGGAGGCGTGGAAGGGCAGCCCCCGGTAGTGGCCCGGCCCGGCGAACTGGAACCACAACGGGTACGCCAGCAGCGGCAGCGCCACGGCGACACCCACGCCCAGCCGGCCGAGCAGGGCCGGTGCCGCCCGGCGGGCGGTCGCCCGGTCCGAGACGGCGTACGCGAGGACGAACACCCCGGTGGCCAGGGCGAGGAAGAGCAGCACCTCCTCGCCGAGGAACGCCTGGTAGGCGGCGAGCAGGCCGAGCCACACACCGGGCCGGACGATCCGCCGGCCGTCGGCGGGGAACACCGCCGCCAGGATGGCCGGTACCAGGAACTGGGCCGCCATGTGCGGATGCGCGCCCGCCTGGGCGACCATGCCGGGCGCGAAACCGCAGACGAGACCGCCGAGCACCGCCGCCGGCCGGGAGCCGACCAGCCGCCTGCGCAGCAGCACGTACCAGGCGGTCGCCGTGCCGGCGAGACAGACGACCACCGCCACCAGGAACGCCGCCTGGGATCCGAGGAGCAGGGTGACCGGCGCCAGCGGCACGCCGAGGCCCAGCACCGACGTGTTGGCCATCAGGTTGACGCCGTCCGGGGCGTTGAGCGCCGTCGCGTACAGCGGATTCCCGCCGTCGACCACGACCCGGGCCGCCCGGGCGAGCATCCACTCGAACAGGATCTGGTCGCCGGCCTGGTGGAACAGCCGGTCCGGCCGGCCCCACTGACCCGCCGTGAGCAGCGCGGCGAGGGCGAGGTAGCCGGCGACCACGAGGGCGTCCGGCGTCCACGCGGGCAGCCGGATCCGTCCGGCCGGCGGGGTGCCGGGCGTGGTGCGGACCGGCATCAGGCCGCCGGGTCCGTCAGGGCTCGGACGTCCCACACCCAGACGTCCAGTTCGCGACGGCCGGGTCCGACCAGTTGCTCGACGGTCCTCCGCAGCGGCTCCGCGTGGTGCTGGTCCACCGGCAGCACCAGGATCGCGGCCCGCCAGTGCCGCAGGTCGTCCAGTGAGCGCCGGCGCTGGCGGTCGTCCAGCCGGGGCGTGCGCCCGGTGGTGGCGACCTCGTCCAGCAGCTTCCCCATGCCGCTGGGGCGGCCGCCGAAGCGGCCCGGGTCACCGGTGTTGCCGTTGCGCGGGGCGAGGAAGTAACCGCCGGGGATCTTGAAGTCGAGGTTGGTGGCGGCGGCCCAGCGCATGCCGTGGGTGTTGCCCATGCTGGGCACCGGGATGGGCACCAGCGTCTGGTCCGCGCCGACGTAGCCGCGCCACCGGTCGGCGGTGATGAAGTCGGGCACCGCGGGACGGGAGGTCACCCGCAGCGGCATCGGCGCGATCGGCAGCAGCGCGAGGACCAGTCCGGCGGCGGTGAGCGTACGCAGGGTGCGCCGCTCCACCGGCAGCGTCCGGGACCGCTCGATCGCGAACGCCAGCAGCAGCCCGACGACCACGGTGGTGATGAGCCCGAACCGGGTCGGCACGACCGCGTCCAGCAGCGGCAGCCGGACCAGCCACTCCCACGGCCCGGTCATGAGCTCCCGGTCCCACCATGAGATCCGCTCGCCGAGGGAGAGCACCGCGAAGAAGACGCCGGTCGCCGCGAGGGCCCGGACGATCACCTCGCGCCGCAGCCACAGGACGATGCCCACGGCGATCAGGGCCAGGCTCCACCCGAAGAAGGCGTTCTCCTCGGAGTAGTTCGGGGCCAGGTTGACGTTGGCCCGCTCGTTGCCGCCGAAGGTCGGGGACCCGGGGGCGACGAAGGCGGCGATGTCGTTGCCGTAGTCGCGCACCGCGTCGCTCAGCCCGTGGTACGCCATCGGCCCGGCGAACTGGACGTAGAGCGGGTACGCGAGCAACGCGCCGGCCACGACGGTGCAGGTGCCGAGCGCCTTCGCCAGCGGGCGCCAGGCCTCGTGCCACAGCCCCGGACGCTGGACTACCACCGCGGTCAGGAACACGCCGCAGGCCAGCGCGGTGAAGAGCAGGATCTCCTCGTTGATGAACGCCTGCACGGTCACCAGCAGCGCCAGCAGCAGGCCGTCGCGGTACGGGCGCCGGGACCGGGTGATGACGAGCACCCGCCAGACGATGAACGGCAGCAGGAACTGGCTGATGATGTTCGGATGCCAGTTGGCGTGCGACAGCATCGCCGGTGAGAACCCGCAGAACCAGCCGCCGACCGCCGCCGCCAGCCGACTGTGGACGACGTACCGGGCGAGCACGGCGTACCAGGCGGTGGCGGTGCCGGCCAGGGCGAGCGTCACCAGCAGCACGAAGGTCACGGCCGGGCCGAACAGCAGGGTCACCGGCACCATCGGGATGCCCAGCGCGAGGATGGCCGTGTTGGCCATCAGGTTGACCCCGTCGGGGTAGTTGAACTGCTCGGTGAAGAACGGGAACTCGCCGTGCAGCACCACGCGGACCGAGTGGGCCACGAAGAACTGCACCTGCGCCGGATCGCTGCTGTAGAGGGAGGCCACCCGGCCGGCCGGGTCGACCCAGATCCGGCTGGTCACCCAGACCGCGGCGAGCAGGAATCCGCCGACCACCGCCAGGTGCTGCCGGCGGGGCGTCCACCGTGGCATCCGGAGCCGGCGGCCGCGAAGGCCGGGCACCGGCGTGCCGTTGGCGGACCCGTCGGTGCCGACCTCGGGGCCGGTCGGATCGGACGCGGCCGGAGCTGCGGATTCCGGGGCGGACTCGGCGCGGGTGTCGGCAGGCGTCACAGTCGGCGGAGTCTACCCGAGCGGGAAAATCACACCAAAGTCACCGGAGCATCCCTTGTGGGCGGTGGCAGGGATCATCGCGGCGTCTCGTACCATGACGTTCCGCACGACGATGCCGAGGCGAACGAGGGGGCGTACAGGTGGCTGCAGCCCGCCGGCCCGGCAGAACGGCCGCCGCCCTGCTGGCCCTGGTGACGACCGTGACCGCCTGCGGTCCGGTCGCCGGCCGGGAACCACGCGACCTGGCGGTGGGGTACGACAGCCGGGACGGCTCGCTCACCGTCTGGCCGGCCCGGGGCGTCCTGGCCGGTGACGCCGCGGTGACGGCGGGTGTCACCGAGGCGGTCCGCGACTGGCGCTCACCTCTGGACGACCGGGTGCACGTGCCCTCCTCCGGCATCCTCTGGGCCGGTGCGGTGGACGGCGCGCCGCTGGTGCTGGTCGCCGCGAACGTGCCCGGCGAGAGTGCCTCCTGGCTGCTCCAGGTCACCGAGCGGGACGGCCGGTACGCCGTCACCCACGCCACCGAGTACACCGACCCCGGCTACCTCGTCTACTCCGACGTCCTGCCGGTACGCACCGGTGCGGGGCGGCGCTACCTGCTCTCGGCCCGGGTCGAGCGCGCGCTCGGCCCGGACGGCCGGGCGCTGGCGGTCCAGGACGGCCTGTCCGCGCCGGTGCCCGTCCCGGCCTGCTCCGCGGTGCCGGTGACCGCCACCCTGCGTGCCACCGAGTCACTGCCCCGGGGCCGCTCGGCCGACCGGCTGCTCGACCTCGGCACCGGCCTGGCGGCCCCGCGCTACCCGCTGGTGCGCGACGAGTCCGGCTCCGGGCGGCGTGCGCTCGCCGGCCTGGACACCTGCGCGCTGGCCGGTGAGGAGGGCCCGTTCGGCAGCGTCCGGCGCCGGGTCGGGGACCGCGAGTCGGCGGACTCCGTGCCCCAGTCCTGGCCGATGGCGAAGCTGGCCGTACGGACCCTTGGTGAGTTCGCGGTCGGCGGTGGCGAGCCCGGCGAACTCCAACAGCTCACCTGGGAGACGGCCGACGACACGATGACGGCGGTGGTGTACCGGCCGGTCGGCGGGGGTGCGCCGGTGGCGTCCCCCGCCGACCGGGCCGAGCCGCTGCAGGCGTACGTCCTCACCGTGGCCGGACGGTCCCTGGGCGTGCTGAGCTGGCGGCCCGCCCGGGAGACGTCGCTGACGGTGCCACCCGGCACGACCCGCATCGTCGACCGCCCCGGGCTGACCGTCGTGCCCCTGACCGACGAGCGGCTGACGGTCAGCCTGGCCACTCCCACCAGGACCCACTACCGCTCCCTGGCGGCGCCCCGGTAGCGCGCGGCCGTCCCGGCGCGCTCTGCCTGGGCAGGAACCGCGACGGCGGGTGCCCCGGCCGGGGCACCCGCCGTCGCGGAGCAGCTCGTCAGTTCCGGCGGGCGGCGTCGTCCGTGGTGACCACCGGCTCGATCGGCTCGCTGTCGAGGCGGGAGATCCAGCCGGTCACGTCGCGGGCCACGTCCTGCGCGGTCAGGCCCAGGTCGGCGAGGATCTGCGCCCGGCTGCCGTGCGGGTGCCACTCGGCCGGCACGCCCAGGTCCTTGACCGGCACCCGGACGTCGGCGTCGCGCATCGCCTGGGCGAGGGCGGCCCCGACGCCGCCGACGCGGACGCCGTCCTCGACGCTGACCACGAGCCGGTGCGCGGCGGCCAGCTCGACCAGCTCGGCCGGGACCGGCCGGACCCAGCGCGGGTCGACCACGGTCACGCCGTAGCCCTGCTCGGCGACCCGGGCGGCCACCTCCATGCCGAGCTGGCCGAAGGAGCCGACCGCGACGAGCAGCACGTCGGTGCGGGCCGATTCGGCGAGCACGTCGACCGGACCGACCCGGCGCAGCGCCGGCAGGTCGGCCGCGACGGCGCCGGTCGGGAAGCGGACGATGGTGGGGCCGTCGTCGACGGCGACCGCCTCGCGCAGCTCCTCGCGGAGGGTGGCGGCGTCCCGGGGCGCGGCGATCCGCAGGCCCGGCACCACCCCGAAGACCGACATGTCCCACATGCCGTAGTGGCTCGGCCCGTCCGGGCCGGTGATGCCGGCGCGGTCCAGCACGAACGTGACCGGCAGCTTGTGCATCGCCACGTCCAGCAGGACCTGGTCGAACGCCCGGTTGAGGAACGTCGCGTAGACCGCGACCACCGGGTGCAGGCCGCCCATCGCGAGGCCGGCCGCCGAGGTGGCGGCGTGCTGCTCGGCGATGCCCACGTCGTACACCCGGTCGGGGTGCTTGCGGGCGAGCTTGGCGATGCCGGTCGGCTCGGCCATCGCGGCGGTGATCCCCACCACGTCGGGCCGCTCGTCGGCGATCGCGACCAGCTCCTCGGCGAAGACGTTGGTCCACTTCACGGTCGGCGCGGCGACGAGCCGGCCGGTCTCCACGTCGAAGGCGCCGCCGGGGCCGTGCAGGCAGTCCGCCTCGTCCTCCTCGGCCGGCCGGTAGCCGTAGCCCTTGCGGGTGACCGCGTGCACGATCACCGGGCCGCCGAAGTTCTTCGCGGCGCGCAGCGCACCCTCGACGGCGGCGACGTCGTGCCCGTCGACCGGGCCGACGTACTTGATGCCGAGGTCCTCGAACATCGCCTGCGGGGCGACCGCGTCCTTGATGCCCTTCTTGACCGCGTGCAGCACCTCGTACATCGGCCTGCCGACCAGCGGGGTCGAGCCGAGCGCCTCCTTGACGGTGTCGAGCACCTTCTCGTAGCCCGGGTTGAGCCGCAGCGACGAGAGGTGGTCGGCGAGACCGCCGATGGTCGGCGAGTACGACCGGCCGTTGTCGTTGACCACGATCACCAGGGGGTTGCCGGCGGTGGCGATGTTGTTCAACGCCTCCCAGCACATGCCACCGGTCAACGCGCCGTCACCGACCACCGCGACGACGCTGCGCTGCTCACCGCGCAGGGCGTACGCCTTGGCCAGGCCGTCGGCGTACGACAGGGCGGTGGAGGCGTGCGAGTTCTCGATCAGGTCGTGCTCGCTCTCGGCCTGGTTCGGGTAGCCGGAGAGCCCGCCGCGCTGGCGCAGCTTGTCGAAGCCGTCCTGCCGGCCGGTGAGGATCTTGTGCACGTACGCCTGGTGGCCGGTGTCGAACAGGAGCCGGTCCCGCGGGGAGTCGAAGACCCGGTGCATCGCCAGGGTCAGCTCCACCACACCCAGGTTCGGGCCGATGTGCCCACCGGTGCGGGAGACCTTGGCGACCAGGAAGTCACGGATCTCAGCGGCGAGGACGCCCAACTGCTCGGTGGACATCCGCTTGACGTCCTGCGGACCGCGCACGGCGGCCAGCAGCCCCGGGTGGTTGGCCGTGTCCTGTTCAACGCTCATGACCGGAGAGTCTATCGGCCACGCGACAGCCCGCAGCGCGGCTGGGATCCCCGCAGGTAAACGGGGCCCCGGACGACGCCGGGGAGAGGACCGCCTGAGCATCCGGTCAGGGGCCGACCCGCAGGCGGCGGGGTGGCCGGGCGGGCTCCGCGCCGGCCGCCGGACCGGCCGGGGTCCAGGAGCCCAGCACGGCGGCCCGGGTGGCGCCGGTCACCGACGGCAGGGCCCCCGGCAGCCCGTGCCAGGAGAGCCAGCCCAGCAGGGCGAAGGCGTACGCCTCCTTCGCCTGCGCCGGCACGCCCAGCTCGTCGGTGGTGCGCAGCCGCCACCGGCCGGCACCGAGCGCGGCGAGCCGGCTGGTCAGGGTGGGGTTGCGCACTCCCCCGCCGGCGGCCACCACGTCGACCACGCGGTGCCGCTCGCACTCCGCGGCGACCACCCGGGCGGTCAGCTCGGTGAGCGTGGCGAGCACGTCGTCGGCCGGCACCGGCGCGAGCGCGGTCAGCCGGTCGTCGAGGTAGCCGGCGTGGAACTTTTCCTTGCCGGTGGACTTCGGCGGCGGCGCGGCGTAGTACGGCTCGGCGAGCAGCAGCTCGAGCAGGCCCGGGTGGACCCGGCCGGCCGCCGCGCGGGCCCCGTCGAGGTCGCAGGGGCGCCCGAGGAAACGCCGGGCGGCGGCGTCGAGCAGCGCGTTCGCCGGGCCCACGTCGTACCCGAGGACGGGTGCGCCCGGCGCGACCACCGTCAGGTTGGCGATGCCGCCCAGGTTCAGGGCGGCGCGCGGTGCCCCGCCGGTCTCCGCCGGGTCGAGCAGCAGGGCGTCGAAGGCCGGGACCAGCGGCGCGCCCTGGCCGCCGGCGGCGACGTCCGCCGAGCGCAGGTCGCTGAGCACCGGTACGCCGACCCGGGCGGCCACCCGCGCCGGTGCGCCCAGCTGCAGGGTGCCCCGGACGGTGCCGCCCTCGACCCAGTGGAAGACCGTCTGGCCGGGCGAGACGACCGCGTCCACGGCCCCGCCGGCCAGCTCGACACCGACGGCCGCCGCCCCGGCGAAGACCTCGCCGAGGCGGTTGTCGAGCCGGCACACCGCCTCGATCGTGGTGGCCGCCGGCGGCAGCAGGGCGCCGATCTCGGCCCGCAACCCGTCGTCGTAGTCGACGGTGCGGTGGCCGAGCGGGGTCAGCCGGAGCGTCTCCCCGTCGAGTGTGAACTCGGCGGCCACCACGTCCACCCCGTCGTACGAAGTCCCCGACATCAACCCGACGATGCGCAAGGAAGGGCCCCTTCTTAACGTCTGCGGTAGCGGAAGGGTCCCTTCTTAACACTCAATCGGGCGGCAGCAGCAGTCCCACCAGCTCCACGTGCTGCGTCATCGGGAACAGGTCGAACCCGCGCAGGGCCGCCAGCCGCCAGCCCAGGCCGGCGAACGTGCGCACGTCCCGGGCGAACGCCGCCGGGTCGCAGGCCACGTACGACACCGCGCGCGGCCCGGCGGCGGCCAGCGCTCGCACCACCCCGGAGCCCGCGCCGGAGCGGGGCGGATCGAGCACCACCACGTCGACCGGGCCGGTGACCCGCCGACGGGCCAGCACCGTCTCCACCCGGCCCGGGACGATCCCGACCCGGGGCAGGTCACGCAGGTTCTCGCGGGCCGCGGTGACGCCCGCTTCGGCCGCCTCGACCAGGGTGACCCGGCCGGTGCCGCCCACCCGACCGGCAAGCGCGGCGGCGAAGAGACCGGCCCCGCCGTACAGGTCCCAGGCCGTCTCGCCCGGTGCCGGCTCGAGCTGCGTCAGCACGGCCTCGACAAGAGTGTCCGCCGCCGCCGGATGCACCTGCCAGAACGACGACGCGGGCAGCGTCCACGGCCGCCCGGCGGCCCGCTCGCGGACCCGCTGCGGGCCGCTCACCGGCCGCGCCACGCCGTCGGCGAGGGCGGTCACCGTGACGTCGCCACCGGTCGAGGCGACCGTCTCGACGGCGTCGGCATCCGGCCACCGCGCTCCGCTCGGGGCGAGCACCGGCAGCTCCTGGATCGCCGGGTGGGCGATCCGGCACCGGTCGATCGGCACCACCTCGTGCGAGCGGTGCTTGAGCAGGCCGGCCCGGCCGGCGCCGTCGACCGCGTACCGCACCCGGGAGCGCCAGCCCAGTGAACCGCCGGGCAGCGCCTCCACCCGGACGCCCAGCGCGTCCAGCTCCACGCCGGCCAGCCCGCCCAGCCGGGTGAGCTGCTCGCGGACCACCGCCGTCTTCCAGTCGAGCTGCGCCTCGGGGGTGACGTGCTGCAGGTCGCAACCGCCGCAACGGCCCGGCTTCGCGTACGGGCAGGGCGGCTCCACCCGTTCCGGCGCCGCCTGCAGCACCGTCACCGCGTCGGCCCGGACGAACCCGCGGTGCACCTCGGTGACCTCGACGACCACCCGCTCGCCGGGCAGCGCGTGCCGGACGAAGACCACCTGGCCGTCCACCCGGGCGACGCAGTGCCCGCCCGGGGCGACCGCCCCGACGGTCAGCTCGACCCGCTCGGCCTCCTCCAGCCCCCGGTCGACTCCGGTCACCGGTCGCTCCCGCTCTCCCCCGGCGGCGCGGAGACCACCGGCGGGACGCTCGGCGGCAGGGTGCCGCGCGGTGCCACCCGCGGCCCGCGGGCCGGACCGCGGCTGAGCGTCTCGTCCAGCCGGTCCAGGTCCTTGCTCGCGGTCGAGGCGAGCTGCCACGGCACGCTCGTCACCATCACGCCCGGCTCGAAGAGCAGCCGCCCCTTGAGCCGCAGCGCACTCTGGTTGTGCAGCAGGTTCTCCCACCAGCGGCCGACCACGTACTCGGGTATGAAGACGGTGACCACGTCGCGGGGCGACTCCCGGCGGACGCCGGCCACGTAGTTGAGGATCGGCCGGGTGATCTCCCGGTACGGCGAGTCGATCACGGTCAGCGGGACCGGCACGTCCCGCCGCTCCCACTCGGCCTGCAACTGCCGGGTGTCCTTGTCGTCGACGTTGACCGTGACCGCGGTCAGGCTGTCCGGCCGGGTGGCCTGCGCGTACGCGACCGCCCGCAGCGTCGGCTGGTGCACCTTGCTGACCAGGACGACCGCGTGGTTGCGGGCCGGCAGCACCGGGCGGCCCTCGTCCGGGGTCAGCTCGACGGCGACCCGGTCGTAGTGCCGGCGGATGGCCAGCATCAACCCGTACAGCACGCCCATCGCCACGATCGCGATCCACGCGCCGAGGAGGAACTTGGTGACCAGCACGATCACCAGCACGGTGCCGGTCATCGCCATGCCGAAGGCGTTGATCGCCCGGGAGCGGATCATGCGGCGCCGCACCTGCGGGTCCCGCTCCTTCTTCAGGTACCGGTTCCAGTGCCGGATCATGCCGCCCTGGGACAGCGTGAACGAGACGAAGACGCCGACGATGTAGAGCTGGATCAGCTTGGTCACCTCGGCCTGGAAGCCGACGATCAACAGGATCGCGAAGGTGGCCAGGAACAGGATGCCGTTGGAGAAGGCGAGCCGGTCTCCCCGGGTGTGCAGCTGCCGGGGCAGGTACCGGTCCTGGGCGAGGATCGACCCGAGCACCGGGAAGCCGCTGAACGCGGTGTTCGCGGCCAGGAAGAGGATCAGGGCGGTGACGCCGACGACCACGAACAGCAGCACCGAGCCCGAGCCGAAGACGGTCTCGCCGAGCTGCGCGGTGACGGTCTTCTGGACGTAGCCGTCCGGGCCGGCGACGATCTGGCGCGCCGGGTCCTCCACGAACTGCAGGCCGGTCAGCCGGGCCAGCCAGACGATGCCGAACAGCATGGTCACCGCCACCAGGCCGAGCATCAGCAGCGTGGTGGCCGCGTTGCGGCTCTTCGGCGCCTTGAAGGCCGGCACGCCGTTGGAGATCGCCTCCACGCCGGTGAGCGCGGCGCAGCCGGAGGAGAAGCTGCGCAGCAGCAGGAACGCCATCGCCCACCCGGTGGTGTCGCTCCACTCGGCGGCGATCACCAGGTCGGCGCTGGGGGCGCGCAGGTCCTGGCCGAGCAGCACGACCCGGACCAGGCCGGTCAGGATCATGCCGATGATCACGATCATGAAGCCGTACGTGGGGATCGCGAAGGCGGTGCCGGACTCCTTGAGCCCGCGCAGGTTGACCGCGGTGAGCAGGACCACCGCGATCACCGCGATGAGCACCTTGTGGGTGGCCACGAAGGGGATCACCGAGCCCAGGTTCGCCACCCCGGAGGAGACCGACACGGCGACCGTCAGCACGTAGTCGACGAGGAGGGCGCTCGCCACCCCCACCCCGGCGCGCGGGCCCAGGTTGACCGTGGCCACCTCGTAGTCGCCGCCGCCCGACGGGTAGGCGTGCACGTTCTGCCGGTAGCTCGCCACCACGGTCAGCATCACCACGACGACCGCCAGGGCGATCCACGGCGAGAACACGAACGCCGAGGCCCCGGCGATCGACAGCATCAGCAGGATCTCGTCGGGCGCGTACGCGACGCTGGAGAGCGCGTCGGAGGCGAAGACGGGCAGGGCGATGCGCTTGGGCAGGAGGGTGTGCTGGAGCCGGTCGGACCGGAACGGTCGACCGACGAGCAGCCGCTTCAGCAGCGAGGTGGGTCTGGCCACAACCGCAAAGCGTACGACCAGCGGTGGCACCCGCGCCGGGGTGGCCGATCACGGAAGGGTGTACCGGCGGAGTACCGTCGGTCCGCGACCGGGCCGGGAACGTGGCAGGCTCGCAGACGACGGGTCACCGGTCGACGCGGGCGCGGACGCTGAGGAGGACGCGGTGCATGTGGTGATCATGGGCTGTGGGCGGGTCGGCTCGACCCTCGCGCACAGCCTGGAGGCCCGCGGGCACTCGGTCGCGGTCATCGACCAGGACTCCGACGCCTTCCGCCGGCTGGGCCCGGACTTCGCCGGGATCACGGTGACCGGCGCCGGGTTCGACGGCGAGGTGCTGCGGCAGGCCGGCATCGAGCGGGCGGACGCCTTCGCCGCCGTCTCCAGCGGAGACAACTCCAACATCATCTCGGCCCGGCTGGCCCGGGAGACCTTCGGTGTCACCCGGGTCGCGGCCCGCATCTACGACCAGCGTCGGGCCCAGGTCTACGAGCGGCTCGGCATCCCGACCGTCGCCACCGTGCGGTGGACCGCCGACCGGATGCTGCGCCACCTGGTTCCCGAGGGCAACGTGGAGATGTTCCGCGACGCGACGAGCACCGTCTCGATCGTCGAGGTGCCGGTCCACAAGGACTGGATCGGGCGCTCGGCGCAGGCGCTGGAGGAGGCGACCGCCGCCCGGGTGGCGTACCTCATCCGGTTCGGGATCGGCACCCTGCCCACCCGCTCCACCGTCGTGCAGGAGGGTGACCAGATCTTCATGCTGGTCACCGACGACATCGTCGACGCGGTCACGTCGGTGGCGGCGCTGCCGCCGGAAGGGGGGCAGTGACCATGCGGGTCACCATCGCGGGCGCCGGGAACGTGGGCCGCTCCATCGCCCAGGAGCTGATCGACAACGGCCATCAGGTGATGCTCATCGAGCGCCAGCCCAAGATGCTCCGGCCCGACCGGGTGCCGGACGCGGAGTGGGTGCTGGCCGACGCCTGCGAGCTGGCCAGCCTGGAGGAGGCCGACCTCGCCGGCTGCGACGTGGTGGTCGCCGCCACCGGCGACGACAAGGTCAACCTGGTGGTGTCGCTGCTGGCCAAGACCGAGTTCGCGGTACCCCGGGTGGTCGCCCGGGTCAACCGCGCCGAGAACGAGTGGCTCTTCACGGAGCAGTGGGGCGTGGACGTCGCGGTCAGCAAGCCGCGGGTGATGGCCGCCCTGGTCGAGGAGGCCGTCACCGTCGGCGACCTGGTCCGGCTGATGACCTTCCGGCAGGGCGAGGCGAACCTCGTCGAGATCACGTTGCCGCCGACCGCCCCGTACGTCGGCGAACCGCTGCGCTCGGTGCCGCTGCCCCGTGACTCGGCGCTGGTGGCGATCCTGCGCGGCAAGCGGGTGCTGACGCCCAGCCCGGACGACCCGCTGGAGGCGGGCGACGAACTGATCTTCGTGTGCACGGCGGAGGTGGAGGACGCCGTCCGCGCGGTGGTGCTGGGTCCGGACAGCGTCGCGCGTACCCGCGAGGCGCGCTGACCGAGGCGCCGACCGTCAGGCGGCCGGCGCCGGGGGCGCCTCCCGGGTCACCCGCCGCACCGTCCAGACGGTGAACAGCAGCAGCAGCACGTACGGGGGGTAGCCCAGCACGAGCCGGGCGATGCCGAGTGCGGTGTCCTGCTCGGCGAGGTAGAGCCCGGCCTGCACGCCGACCTTGGCCAGCCAGACCACGCCCCACAGCACGGTGAGCCCGGTGAACGTGCGCACCAGCCGTGGATCCTGGCGCCACTCGGAGGCGCCCTTGGCCACCAGAACCGACCAGATCCAGCCGACCAGCGGCTGCCGGATGGCCGCCGAGAGCAGCAGCACCAGCCCGTAGCCGATGCCGTAGAGGATGCCGGGCAGGTAGAAGTCGCGCTCGTCGCCGGTGCGCCAGGCGATCGCCGCGCCGATCGCGATGCCGAACAGGCCGTTCACCGCGTGCCGGATCGGCCGCCGCTGCGCCAGGCGCAGCACGGCGATGGCCACCGCCACCCCCACCGAGGCGATCACCGCCGGACGCAGGTCGCCGATGATGTTGGCCACCACGAACACGACCACCGGGATGCTGGACTCCAGCAGCCCGCGCCAGCCGCCCAACTGGTCGGCCATCTGCTCGGCGATCGTCGGTAGCGGCTCCTCCTCGCCCGGGCCGGCGCCCGGCTGCGCGGTGCGGTGCTGTCCGGTGGTCACTTCGGCGGCTCCAACTCGTAGTACGGGTTGTAGATGACCTTGCGGTCGTCCCGCACGGCCACCCGGCCGCGCGCGGTCAGGTGCCGCCCGGGTTCGATGCCGGCGATGTGCCGCCGGCCCAGCCACACCAGCGTCACCACGTCGCTGCCGTCGTACAGGTCCGCCTCCAGCGTCGGCAGGTTGGTCCGCGGGGTGTAGACCACCGTGCGGAGCCGGCCGGAGACGGAGACCACCTCGCCGCGGCTGCACTGCCGTGCCGGGACGCCCCCGTGCTCGGCGCTCTCCCGGCGCAACTCCTGCGCCTCGATCTCCGCCTCGGTAGCGGTGAGCCGCCGCAGCACGCGCCGAAGCGTTCCCCGCCGCTCGTCGGTCGACATGACCTCCGCGTCACCTTCCGGGCGGCCGGCCCGCGTGGGCCGGCGGTGGAGCGGCACCGCTGGACACCGGGACCGCTCCGCCAGCGTACGCCGACAGGGCCGGCCCCGGCTGCGGCGGCCGAGCGGTCAGGCCTCGCCGGGCGCGGCGGGAACGCCCTCGCCCGGCCCGGCCTGGTCGGCGACCTCCCGGGGCAGGCGCAGCGGCAGCGGCTCGCGGACCGGCTTGGCCTCCTGGCCCCGGTCGACGACCAGGCCGTCCAGGCAGACGGCCAGCGGGCCGGCGGCGGCCGGGTTGGTCGCCGCCTCGCCCTGGTAGACGCCGCGGACCATCCAGCGCGGCCCGTCGATGCCGACGAACCGCAGGTCGGTGAGGCCGTCCGGGGTGCGGACCCGGGCGTGCAGCTCGGTGCCGTACTCGCCGGTGACCTCCTGGGCGGCGGCGCCGTCGCTGAACAGGGACTGGCGGATCTCCTCGCGCACCTCGTCCCAGATGCCCTCGCTGCGCGGGGCGGCGAAGACGCCGAGCTGGAGCGCGTTCTGCCCGTGGACCAGCACGACCTGCTGGATCACGCCCTGCTGGTCGGCCTGCACCCGCACCTCCACGTCGGGCACCGCCGGGATCTGCAGGCTGCCCAGATCGAGCCGCTGCACCCCGCCGGGGGCCTCACTGGCGTCGTAGGGGCCGCGCGCCGGCGGTTCCGGGGTCACCGGAGCCTCCAGTTCGTTGGCGTCGCGGACGTCGGTCCGCTCGTGCCGATCGGCACGCTTCCGGGAGAAGATCACTGCGTACACCCTCCGCTGTTCGCACTCACCCTGCCACCTCTTCCGTCCCGCCGCGCGCCCGACGGCCACCGGCCTCCGGCCCGGACCACCGTCACGACGCCTCCGGCGCCGGCCGCCGGCCGTCCGTGCCCGCCGGCGCCGGCACCAGCCCGGCGTGGCCGCCGGTCGACCCGTGCCCGCCGGTGCCCCGCCGGGACGTGGGCAGCTCCGCCACCGGCTCGAACTCCGCCCGCGCCACCCGCTGCACGACCAGTTGCGCGATGCGGTCGCCCCGGGAGATCCGGGCCGGCGTGTCCCGATCATGGTTGATCAGGTTGACCAGGATCTCACCCCGGTAGCCGGCGTCGACCGTACCGGGCGCGTTGAGCACGGTCACGCCGAGCCTGGCCGCCAGACCCGAACGGGGGTGCACGAGGCCCACGTAGCCCTCCGGCAGGGCGACGGCCACGCCGGTCGGCACCAGGGCACGACCGCCCGGTGGCAGCTCGACGTCCGCGGCGGCGACCAGGTCCGCCCCGGCGTCGCCGGGATGGGCGTACGCCGGCAGCGGCAGCCCGGGGTCGAGCTGCCGTACGGGCACGGGTACGACGTCGGTCACAGTTCCCCTCTTCCGTCCGGTTCCTGCGGTGACCCTGCCATCCTGCCCGGTCGTCGGCCCGTCGTGCGCCGTACCCTTCACCTCGTGAGCGTGTCCCCGTCCCCGTCCGCGTCGCCGGCCGCCTCGTACGCCGAACGGCTGGCTCTGCCGTGGTGGCTCTGGCTGGGCGGGCTCGTCGCCGCCGGCCTGCTCGCCACCGAGGTCTGGATGGGCGCGCCCGGCGTCCGGGCGTGGCTGCCGTTCGCGGTGCTGCTGCCGGCGACCGTGGCGGGCCTGTGGTGGCTGGGCCGGATCCGGGTGGCGGTCCGCGACGGCGAGCTGCGGGTGGACGACGCCCGGCTGCCGGCCCGGTTCGTCGCCGACGTCGTCCCTCTGGACGCCGCCGGCCGACGCGAGGTGCTCGGCGTCGGCGCGGATCCGCTGGCGTTCGTGGTGCAGCGGCCGTGGATCCCAGGCGCCGTCCAGGTGGTGCTCGACGACCCGGCCGATCCCACCCCGTTCTGGGTGGTGAGCGCGCGGCGGCCGGTCGAGCTGGCCGAGGCTCTCCTCGCCGCCCGGGACGCCGCCCGCACCAGCCCGACCGGGCGGGCCTGAGCCCGGCTCAGCGCCGCCCGCCCGTCCCCCCGGGGTCGGACGCCGCGCAGCCGCACCGGGCGGTCCGGCTCAGGGCGCCGCCGGCAGCGCCGGTGGCGGCCCGGGCAGATCCCGGCCGCGGCGCCGGAGGTCGGCGCGCAGGGTGTCGGCCATCGTCCGGGTCGCCCGCCGGTTGAGGTAGCTCGCCACCGCCGCGCCGGTGAGGAACGGTCCCAGCGTGGTGAGGTTGCGGCCGAAGCGTTTGAGCAGGGTGTCCCGCAGTTCCCGGCGGGCCGCGGTGCCCAGCACCGCGCTCACCCCGACACCCGGCATCATCGGGTTGATCCCCCGTTGCGAGGCCCAGGACTGGACCAGCGCCACCGACCGCTGCGCCCCGCCGGCGGGCAGCGGCACCCCGTACACCTCGTGCAGCTCGCCGGCCAGCTTCAGCTCGATCGCGACGACGGCGACCGTCTCGGCGGCCAGCAGCACCGGCGCGGAGAGCAGGGTCGGGGTCACCGCCCATTCGACGGCGGCAACGCCGCCGCCCGCGGCGCCCACCCCCGCGGTCGCCCGGGCCGCGTTGCGGACGAGGCGGTCGGCCAGGGCCTCCCCGTCCAGGTCGGGGAAGTGCCGGCGCAGCGTGGCCCGGTCCCGGACCGGAACGTGCGGGGCGACCTCGGCGACTGTGTCGACCATCCAGCGTACGGCCGCTCTGGGTTTGAACAGGTCGCCGATGCCGCGCGCGCGGGCCTGGCCGACCAGACGGCCGAGCAGTTGCCGCCGGCGGGCCGGTGCGATGTCGTCGGCCGTCAGCGCCGCGACAGTGGCACCCAACTCGTCGGCATCGCCGCTGGCGGCGCTCGGCGCGGCCCCGGCACCGTCGGCGGCGTTCGGCGCGGCCGGCACGCCGGTGGCGCGCGCCACGTCCGCGCCCCGTGCGGCGTCCCGTTCGTTCCGCTCGGTCATGGCACCGAACCTCCCGCTGGACGCACCGCCGACCTGACGGCCGTCCATGACGAGTCAAGCAGCTACCCGGTCTCCCCGCAGGGTGACCGGAACGAGCGGCGGCCCCGGTGAGGGAGCCGCCGCCGGTGTCGTCGCGTACGGGTCAGACGCACTCGCGGCAGATGAGCTCGCCGTTGCGCTCGACGGCCAGCTGGCTGCGGTGGTGCACCAGGAAGCAGCGAGCGCAGCGGAACTCGTCCTGCTGCATCGGCAGAACCTTGACCGTGAGCTCCTCGTCGGCCAGGTCGGCGCCGGGCAGCTCGAAGCTCTCCGCCACCTCAGCCTCGTCGACGTCCACGGCGCCCGACTGTGAGTCGACGCGCCGGGCCTTCAGCTCTTCCAGGCTGTCCTCGCCGAGGTCGACCTCGTCGCGACGCGGGGCGTCGTAGTCGGTGGCCATCGGTTTCACTCTCCCATGTCGATGTTGTCGCTTCCGGTTGTAACGCCGGACGACGTTGTTTCGGTTCCGCTGGCCGGCCACCACTTGTGTCGGTCACCCGACCCGACACGCGTCGGGTTGGTGCCGCCAGAGGAACTCCCCCGGCGAGCGCGGTACCTTACCCCCCCTTTGGGCGTGGCATGTATACCGCCCTCGTGGCAGAGATGTACGCCCCCGCACGGCAAGTTGTTCCCAATGTGACTCAGGCGACACGAAGATAGGGGTAGTACTACCCGGTTCCCGGTCGGCGCGCCGGCATGTCCGGCTGTTTCCACGCCACGGCCGGACAACCGTTAACCTCAGCGGCGTACTCGGCGGCCGGCGGGGCGGCCCGACCGCCCCCGGCCACCGCCACCCACCACTGTCCGGGAGCGCCCTGATGAGCTTTGCGCGAGTGCGAGCACTCGTCATCGTCGGTCTGCTGGGGGTGCTGGCGCTGGTCTTCGTCGTCGTCGCGCTGGTGCGGGACACGCAGAGCGAGGCCGGGATCGGCGGCGGTTGCCCGGAGGGCTGGCCGCGGGCCGACGTGCGGCTGCGCCAGCAGGAGGAAGTGAAGATCAACGTCCTGAACGGCACCGACCAGCCGGGCCTCGCCAACAAGGTCGCCGACGACTTCCGCAACCGGAAGTTCCAGGTGAAGAAGACCGGCAACCAGAAGGACCAGATCGACGACATCGCCGTCCTGCGGTACGGCCCGAAGGGCGTCGGGTCGGCCCACCTGCTGCGGGCGTACTTCCTGGACAACGCCGAGACCGAGTACGACCCCAAGCGCGAGGACGACACGGTCGACGTGGTGCTCGGCGGCGCCTTCCAGCAGCTGGCCACCACCACCGAGGTCAACCAGTCCCTCGGCGACCTCGGCTCGCCGGTGGCGCCGCCCGGCTCCTGCCCGATGCCGCAGGACTGAGCGGCCGCCGCACCGGCCACCGGCGACCGGTCCCGCACGTCAGGGGCCGCCGGAGGCGTCCAGGTCGGCCAGGCGGTCGTGCAGGGGCGCGAAGAGCGCCGGCGGCGCGGCGATGACCAGGTCGGGCCCGGGCTCCGCGCCCGCCAGCCCGCCGACCCGCAGCCCGGCCTCGGTGGCCACCAGCCCACCGGCGGCGAGGTCCCAGGCGGCCAGACCCTTCTCGTAGTAGGCGTCCACCCGCCCTTCGGCGGCGAAGCAGAGGTCGAGGGAGGCCGCGCCGAGCCGGCGGATGTCGCGGACGTGCGGGATCAGCTCGGTCACCACCCGGGCCTGGTGGGCGCGGCGCTTCGGGTCGTAGCCGAAACCGGTGGCCACAAGCGTCTGGCCGAGGTCCGTCTCGGTGGAGCAGCGCAGCCGTCGGCCGTCGCGCCAGGCGCCGCCGCCGGCGGTCGCCGTCCACTCCTCGCCGGTCGTGACGTTGCGCACGACCCCGGCCACCACCACTCCGCCGACCTCGGCAGCTAGCGAAACCGCGCTGTGCGGGATGTCGTACAGGTAGTTGACGGTGCCGTCGATGGGATCGACGATCCACCGCACGCCGGCCGGTCCGGTCGGGCCGGTGTCCGCCCCGCCGTACTCCTCGCCGAGCACCGCGTCGCCCGGCCGCAGCCGGCGCAGGGCCTCGATCACCTGCCGCTCCACGGCCCGGTCGGCCGCGGTCACCACGTCGGTGGCGGTGCTCTTGGTCGCGGCCACCGAGACGCCCTCGGTGCGCATCCGGTACGCGGTCGCCGCGGCGTCCCGTGCCACCGTGACGGCGATCTCCAGCAGTTCCTGCGGCTCCGGCGCCGACCCCATCCTCGTCCCCTTCCCGCACGACCGGGGTGGTCCCGACCACGCGCGGGTATCATCCTTACAAAGTCCACATCTGCGCCGAATCGGCGGTCTCATCGCCGGTACACCGTGCGCCGCCGGATGATCGCCGTGGACGGCGTTACAATTCACCCTGCCCACGCGCCACGGACCGCCAGCGACCGGACGGCCCGGGACACGGGGGTCCCTCAACGACATCGCCCGGCACAAGCGCTCCGCCTCGCGCCGGACGACCCGGCCGTGCTCGCTCTTCGCCTCCGGAAGGTCATTCGTGACAGAACCCCGCCAGACCGGCGCCGACGTTCGCTCGCTCACCGACACCCTGATCGCACACGCGCAGAGCGCCGGCGGTCAGCTCACGTCGGCCCAGCTCGCGCGCACTGTCGAGTCCGCCGAGGTGACTCCGGCCCAGGCCAAGAAGATCCTCCGGGCGCTCTCCGAGGCGGGCGTGACCGTCGTGGTCGACGGCTCGGCCACGACCGCCCCGCGCCGCCGCGTGGCGGCCGCCCGCTCGGCCACCCCGGCGTCCCGGGCCACCACCGCCAAGACCACCAAGAAGGCCGCCGCGCCCGCCCCGAAGCAGGCGCCCGCCGCCGACGAGGCTCCGGCCCCCGCCCCGCGGAAGGCCACCGCCCGCAAGGCGGCCGGCACCACCGCCGAGGTGGCCGCCAAGGCCGCGGCGCCGGCGAAGAAGGCCACCCGGGCCACCAAGGCGACGGTGGCCGCGGCGACCGGCCCGGCGAAGGCCGCCAAGGCCGCCGGCAAGGGCGAGACCGAGGGCGAGGGCGACATCGACCCGGAGGAGCTCGCCGCCGAGATCGAGGACGTGGTCGTCGAGGAGCCGGCCGAGCTGACCCAGGCCGCCGAGGCCGACGCGGCGAACTCCGCTAGCGACAACGACTTCGAGTGGGACGACGAGGAGTCCGAGGCGCTCAAGCAGGCGCGCCGGGACGCCGAGCTCACCGCGTCCGCCGACTCCGTCCGGGCGTACCTGAAGCAGATCGGCAAGGTGCCGCTGCTCAACGCCGAGCAGGAGGTCGAGCTCGCCAAGCGGATCGAGGCCGGGCTCTACGCCGCCGAGCGGCTGCGCGCGGCCGACGAGGGCGAGGAGAAGCTGAACCGCGAGATGCAGCGCGACCTGCTGTGGATCTCGCGGGACGGCGAGCGGGCGAAGAACCACCTGCTCGAGGCGAACCTGCGCCTCGTGGTCTCGCTCGCCAAGCGGTACACCGGCCGCGGGATGGCCTTCCTCGACCTGATCCAGGAGGGCAACCTCGGCCTGATCCGCGCGGTCGAGAAGTTCGACTACACCAAGGGCTACAAGTTCTCCACCTACGCCACCTGGTGGATCCGCCAGGCCATCACCCGCGCCATGGCCGACCAGGCCCGCACCATCCGCATCCCGGTGCACATGGTCGAGGTCATCAACAAGCTCGGCCGCATACAGCGTGAGTTGCTCCAGGACCTGGGCCGCGAGCCCACTCCGGAGGAGCTGGCCAAGGAGATGGACATCACACCGGAGAAGGTGCTGGAGATCCAGCAGTACGCCCGGGAGCCCATCTCGCTCGACCAGACCATCGGCGACGAGGGTGACAGCCAGCTCGGTGACTTCATCGAGGACTCGGAGGCCGTGGTCGCGGTCGACGCGGTCTCGTTCTCGCTCCTGCAGGACCAGCTCCAGCAGGTGCTGCAGACGCTGTCCGAGCGTGAGGCCGGCGTGGTCCGCCTGCGCTTCGGCCTGACCGACGGCCAGCCGCGCACGCTTGACGAGATCGGCCAGGTGTACGGCGTGACCCGCGAACGCATCCGGCAGATCGAGTCGAAGACGATGTCCAAGCTGCGTCACCCGTCGCGTTCGCAGGTCCTGCGGGACTACCTGGACTGACCAGACCCGGTCAACCCAGAGTGTCGCTTTGAACACGTGGCGCTCAACGCCGCATGGTGATCGTTCGGTTGCGGGAATGTGATCGTTGACGTGGCACCCTTGGTGCATGGCACGCTGTCGGAGCCATGTGTGACCTCGGTCCCCCGCGGGCACACAGGGAAGGCGAGGCCCGACAAGGGTGTTGCAGGATAGGTGAGCAACGACCGAAGAGTGTGTTCATCGGTGACGACCAGAGGAGGAAGGCGATGACCCCGACCCTCACGCCGCCGCCCGAGACGGTGAGCCCCCCGGCCGCCGATGAACGGTGCGACCGCTGCAATGCTGCCGGCAAGCTGCGGATCACCCTCGCGGGTGGGAGTGAGCTGGTGTTCTGTGGGCACCACGCGAACAAGTACGCGGAGGATCTGGTGAAGATCACCGTGCGGTACGCGACGGACCCGGAGTTCAGCTGGCGTGGCGCCGATCTGATGGCGAACTGAGTACGCAATCCGACATAAGCCGGCCGGGGCCCGAAAGGGCCCCGGCCGGCTTCGTCATACCCGCGCCACGCGCCGCTCGCCGCGCGCCAAGATCGTGCTCGACCGCACAAGTAGTGCCCTCCACCGCGCACCGAGGCCACTACTTCGCACAACCAGCACGATCTTGACGGGCACGAGAGAGATCCGGACGAGCCGGCCGGCCCGGGACGGGCGCCCCCACAACGCCTCAGAGGGTCTGTACGGTGGCGATCCGTTCCTCGAGCTGCTCGATCGTCGCCTGGGCGCTGGGCGGCCCGCCGCAGAGGCGGCGCAACTCGGCGTGGATCTTGCCGTGGGGTTGGCCGGTGCGGTGGTGCCGGGCGGCCACCAGAGCGTTCAGCTGGCGCCGTAGCGCCACGCGGCGTTGCGCCGCACTCATCGGTGCCGGCGGGGCGGCGGGGCCCGCAGCGGCCGTCTCAGCGGGCCGCTCGGTGCTCCTACGCCGCTGCGCGGCGAGCTGTTCGGCCTGCCGCTTGGACAGGAGCATGGCCACCTGGTCGGCGGTGAGCAGGCCGGGCAGTCCGAGGTACTCCTCCTCCTCGGGGGTGCCGGCCTGGGCGGCGGTGCCGAAGGAGGCGCCGTCGAAGATCACCTGGTCCAGCTCGGCGGTCGCGGAGAGCGCGGCGAAGCTCTTTTCCAGCTCGCCGCTGGCCTGGTCGTCGCGCTGGGCGCGTTCCAGCAGGTCGTCGTCGAAGCCCTCGCGGTCCTTGGGCTTGCCCAGCACGTGGTCCCGCTCGGCCTCCATCTCGCTCGCCAGCCCGAGCAGGTGCGGCACGCTGGGCAGGAAGACCGACGCGGTCTCCCCCGGCCGGCGCGCCCGGACGAACCGGCCGATGGCCTGCGCGAAGTACAGCGGGGTGCTGGCGCTCGTCGCGTACACGCCGACGGCCAGGCGGGGAATGTCGACGCCCTCGGAGACCATCCGGACCGCCACCAGCCAGCGCTGGTCGGACGCCGCGAACGTCGCGATCCGGGTCGAGGCGCCCACGTCGTCGGAGAGCACCACGGCGGCCTTCTCCCCGGTCACCTGCTCGAGGAGCTTCGCGTACGAGCGGGCGGTCTGCTGGTCGCTGGCGATGACGAGGCCGCCGGCGTCCGGCATCCCGGCGTTGCGCAGCACGCTCAGCCGGGCGTCCGCGGCCCGCAGCACCTGCGGCATCCAGTCACCGGCCGGGTCGAGCGCGGTCCGCCAGGCCTGCGCGATCAGGTCCTGGGTCATCGGCTCGCCGAGCCGGGCCGCCAACTCCTCGCCGGCGTTCGTCCGCCACCGGGTCTCCCCGGAGTACGCGAGGAACAGCACCGGCCGCACGACACCGTCGCGCAGCGCGTCGGCGTAGCCGTACACCGAGTCCGCGCGGGAGCGCAGGAGGCCGTCGCCACCCCGCTCGTAGGTGACGAAGGGGATGGGGTTGTCGTCGGAGCGGAACGGCGTGCCGGTGAGCATGAGGCGGCGCTCGGCACCCTCGAAGGCCGCCTTCACCCCGTCGCCCCACGTGCGGGAGTCACCGGCGTGGTGGATCTCGTCGAGGACGACCAGGGTGCGCCGGGTCAGCGTGCGTCGCCGGTGCACCTGTGGGGCCATGCCGACCTGGGCGTACGTGACGACGGCGCCGTGGAAGTCGGCCGACGAGTGCAGGTCGGCGTTGCGGAAGGCGGCGTCGAGCTGGATGCCCACCCGGGCGGCGGCCTGCGCCCACTGGGTCTTGAGGTGCTCGGTCGGTGCGACCACGGTGACCGCCTCGACGGTGCCGTCGGCGAGCAGCTCGGCGGCGATCCGGAGGGCGAACGTGGTCTTGCCGGCGCCCGGGGTGGCGACCGCGGTGAAGTCCGGGTCGCGGCGGCGCAGGTACTCCACGAGGGCCTTGCGCTGCCATGCGCGCAGTGCCGGGAACGTCTCGAGCGCCGGCGTCCGGGGTGCCACGCGAAGCTCCTCTCCACCGCCTGAGGTACCGACCCCGGGCCGCGGGCCACGGGTGCCACCGCCCATGAAAACGCCTCCGCGCAGAGGTGCCGCGAAGGCCGACTCAGCATAACCAGCGGTCACCCCGCGCCCCACCCGACGCCACGCGAGTCACACCTGTCCCATGGAACCCGCGGGTCAGGTGGGGCGGGGTGGGCGGAAGGTGGGCAGCGGGGCGGACCAGCGGCGGCGCAGGGAGACCAGGCGGATCAGGAAGACCAGGACCGCCGCCGCCGTCAGCCAGAGCGCGTTCGCGTGGCCGAGCGCCTCCAGCAGCACGACGAGGACGGCGCCGATGAGCGCGGCGACCGCGTAGATCTCGCGCCGGAGCACCACCGGGATCTCGGCGGTGAGCAGGTCCCGACCCAGGCCGCCGCCGATCGCGGTGAGCATCCCGACGACGCACGCGCCGACCGCCGGCACGCCGGCGCCGAGCGCCTTCACGGTGCCGGTGACGGTGAACAACGCCAGGCCGGCGGCGTCCAGCACCAGGACGGTGGTACGCAGCCGGGCGAACTGGGGGTGCAGCCGGAAGACGGCGACGGCGGTGACCGCGGCGGTGACGGCGTACCGCCAGTCCGCGAAGGCCAACGGCGGGGCCTCGTCGATGACGAGGTCCCGGAAGATCCCACCGCCGAGCGCGGCCACGAACCCGACGAAGACGACGCCGAAGAGGTCCAGCCGCTTGGCCACGGCCGCCGAGGCACCGGAGGCGGCGAAGACCGCGACCCCGGTGAGATCGGCGAGCAGGAGGGCGGTGGAGGTGGTCACCGCCGCAGGTTACGCGGGCGGCTCCGCCGCCCGCCCCGGTTCACTTGGCGAACGAGTCGTAGATCTCCTTGCACTTCGGGCACACCGGCGAGCCGGGCTTGGCCGCCTTGGTGACCGGGAACGTCTCGCCGCAGAGCGCCACGACGAAGGTGCCCATCACGGCACTCTCGGCGATCTTCTCCTTGCGCACGTAGTGGAACATCTCCGGACCGGTGTCCGCGTCCTTCACCTCGGGACGCTCGAGGACCTGTGTGCTCACGTACTCACCTCCGGCCGACAAGTCTGGCAGGTCACCCGTTGCCCGGTCCACTGCAGGTCCGGCCGGCCGGGGTCGTACCGTGGCCGTCGTGACCGACTTTCACCTTCGATTCGGTGCCGAGGTCGGCGACGCCCTGCGCGCCGGCCGTCCCGTGGTGGCCCTGGAGAGCACCATCGTCTCGCACGGCCTCCCCCGGCCCGACAACCTCCGGGTGGCCCGCGAGATCGAGCAGGCGGTCCGGGACGCCGAGGCGGTGCCGGCCACCATCGGCATGGTCGCCGGGCAGCTCGTGGTCGGCCTCGACGACGCCGAGCTGACCCGGCTGGCGACCGTCGACCCGGTGGCGAAGCTCTCCGTACGCGATCTCGCGGTGGCCGCCGCGACCGGCGCGGACGGCGCCACCACCGTCGCCGCCACCAGCGCGGTGGCCGCCGCGGCGGGCATCGGCGTGTTCGCCACCGGCGGCCTCGGTGGCGTGCACCGGGAGGCCGCCGAGAGCTTCGACGAGTCCGCCGACCTGGTGACCCTGGCCCGCACGCCGATCGCGGTGGTCTGCGCCGGGGTGAAGTCGATCCTCGACGTGGGTGCCACGCGGGAGCGCCTGGAGACCCTCGGGGTGGGCGTGGTCGGCTACCGCACCCGCCGCTTCCCCGGCTTCTACCTGACCGACGGCGGGTTCGATCTGGACTGGTCGGTGGACTCACCGGAGCAGGTGGCCGAGGTGCTCGCCGCCCGGGACCAGCACGGCCTGCACACCGGCGGGCTGGTCGTGGCCAATCCCCTGCCCGCCGGCGAGCAGCTCGACCCGGCGCTGCACGACCGCACCCTCACCGAAGGGCTGGCGCTGCTGGAGCGCGAGGGGATCACGGGCAAGGCGGTGACGCCGTTCCTGCTGGCCCACTTCCACTCCGCCACCGAGGGCGCCAGTCTCGCGGTGAACGTCCGGATCATCCTGCGCAACGCCGATCTCGCCGCCCGGATCGCGGTGGCGGCGGCCGCCCGGCCGGCATGAAGCCACCCCGCGTCCTCGTCGTGGGTGACCTGATCACCGACGTGGTGGCCGTGCTGGGCGGGCCGCCGGTGACCGGGTCGGACACGCCGGCTGAGATCCAGTTCACCGGGGGCGGCCAGGCGGCGAACACGGCGGCCTGGCTGGGTGCGCTCGGCGTACCCGTGACGCTTGTCGGCGCGGTCGGCGACGACGGACCGGGCCGGGACCGGGTCGCCGAGCTGACGGGCGGCGGCGTCGACTGCGCGGTCACCCGGGTGCCCGACGCGCCGACCGGGACCGTCATCGTGCTGGCCACGCCGGCCGAGCGGACGATGGTCACCGAGCGGGGGGCGAACCTGCGGCTGGCCCCCGAGGCGGTCGACGCGGCCCTGGCGGCCGCGCCGGACGCCGGCCACCTGCACCTGTCCGGGTACACCCTGCTGGATTCCGGGTCCCGACCGGCGGGGCTGCGCGCGCTGGCCGCGGCCCGCGAGCGGGGCCTCACGGTAAGTGTGGACGCGGCCTCCGCGGCGCCCCTGCGGCGCGTCGGCGCGGCGGCCTTCCTGACCTGGGTACGCGGCGTCGACCTGCTCCTGGTCAACGCGGAGGAGGCCACGGTGCTGGCCGGTGGGCTCGACCCGGCCGCACAGGGGCGGGTGCTGTCGGCCTCGGCGCGGCGGGTGGTGGTCAAGCGCGGCGCGGCCGGTGCGGTCTGGGTCGACCGGGACGCCACGATCGCGGTGGCGCCGACGCGGCGGATGAGCGTGGTCGATCCCACCGGGGCCGGCGACGCGTTCGCCGCCGGGCTGCTGACCGCCTGGCTGACCGGGGCGTCGCCGGAGGCCGCACTGCGCCGGGCCGGCGACCTGGGCGCCTCGGCGGTGGGTCAGGTCGGGGCACGACCGCCACGCTGACGGGGGGGGCTCCGGCCCGGCCGTGGCCGGGCCGGGGGCGGTCAGGGCTCGGCGTCGATGACCTTGTGCGGCCGCTCCTCGGCGGTGAGGCTCATCGGCGGCGTGTCGTCCCGCCGCCGGGGCTGGAACCGGCGGGCGAGCCGGTGCTGTTCCTTCGGCGGCCGGTCGTTCGCGAGCAGAACGGCCAGCCACGGAATGAGGATCATGCCCAGGCCCACCAGGGGCAGCCAGAGCCAGAGCATGGGAGCCTGCGCGCCGACCAGGACCGCGCCGACGATCACGCACACGACCCGGATGCCCATCATCAGCACGTACCGCTTCTGCCGGCTGGTGAGCTGGTCGTCCTGGCTGCGCGAGGCGTCGGTGATCAGGATCGGCTGGTACGCCTGACGCTTCACCACGGACCTCCTCGAGGGGATTACGCCCCATCCTGTCACCTCGGCCGCGTGATCAGCGAAAATCGGTTCATCTCGGCCGTGTTACATCCGTGGTACGCTCGCGGCGTGGGCAGCAGGTTCAGCTTCACCGACGAGGCGCTGGCCAACCTGAGGGTCTACGACGTCACGCCGGGGGAGGTCTGGGAGGCGCTGCACAGCAGCGGGCGGGTCATCCGCCACCTGGGTGACGACGTGATGGTCGTCTACGCCTCCGCCCGCCGGGGACGCCGGCTGGCCGTGCTGCTCGCCGAGGCCGACGGCACCGACAACGACTGGGACATCCTCTCCGCCCGCGAGCTGACCGACGCGGAGGCCAAGCGCTACGACGAGGCCGTGCGGAGAGAACGCCGATGAGGAGGCGGTCAGCATGCACCGTGACGACGCCATCAAGCGGTTCCACGGCGACGACGCGCTCGCCGACCTGATCGACGAGAGCCAGCCGGCGGAGCTGCCCGTTCCGGACACCGAGGGCCCCATGGTGAGCCGGTCGGTGCGGCTGCCCCTGGAGACGTACGAGCGGGTGCGCGCCGCCGCCGACGCCCGGGGCATCGGGGTGACCACGCTGATGCGGCAGTGGATCGAGGCCGGCCTGGCCGACCTGGACGACTCGGCGACCGTCTCGCTCGCCGACGTCCGCCGCGCGCTGGCCGCGCTCTCCCGCCCGACCGCCGCCTGACCCGCCGGTCCGCCACCTGTCGGTCCCGGCCGTCAGGGCGAGAAGTTGCCGCCGCCGGAGGTCCGGTGCCCCAGCGGGGAGGCCGTCATCTCCATCGGTTGGCCCCGGCTGCGCAGCCAGTCCGCGCTCGCCACGCCGGCGAGCACCGCGACGACGGCGGCCTGTGCCACCATGGACATCGCCTGTGTCAGCGGCACGGCGACAAGCACCAGCACCACCACCGCCACCACCCGGGGAACGGAGACCCGGCCGAAGACCTCGTACTCGAAGCGGGACCTGGCGAGCAGGAAGACCACCGGCCCGCCGATGACGAAGAACAGCCATTCCGAGTCGAGCAGGTCGAACGGGTGCATGATCACCAGCTCGTAGCCGACACCCGCCATCAGCACCCCGCCGATGATGAACAGGTGGGTGAAGCTGGCGGAGGTGCCGAGCCGGCCGGGCTCGCGCGCCACCCGCAGGGCCTCGGCGAGCAGGTGGCCCGCCCGGTGGAAGTAGATGCGCCAGAACAGCGCGGTGGTGACGAAGGCGAGCACGAAGGCGGCGGCCGGCTCCGCGGCGAACGTCTGTCCGCTGTACGCGATGCCGATCACCAGGATCGACTCGCCGAGCGCGATGAGGAACATCTGCTGGTAGCGCTCCGCGAGGTGCTCGCCCTCGATGCGCCACCCGGACGGCCGGGCCGGGCCCAGCCGGGGCACCGGCCAACCCAGCGTCAGGCCCAGATAGTCGATCGCCAGGGCGAGCGCCCACAACGCCATGCGCAGCTCGTCCGGGCCGAGCGCGCCGGCGACCCAGGGCACCCCGCCCACCGCCGCCCAGGCCGCGAGCCGCAGCGGCACCTGCCGGCGTCGGTGCCCGCGCAGCGCTGCCGCGATGACCAGCGGCCGGCCGATCATCACGACCAGGTACGCGAGGACGAACGGCAGCGCCCGCTCCTCGAAAGCGCGGGGCACCGTCACGGCCATCATCAGGCTGCCGAACATGGTGCCGACCACGACCGCCTGGATGATGCCCCGCTCCGGTTCGTACCGGCTGGTGACCCAGGTGGTGATGGTCCAGACCAGCCACAGCGCCAGGAAGAGCATCAGGGTCTCGACGACGCCGACGAGCATCCGGCCGCCCTCCACCTCCTGGATGAGCCGCACGGACAACCGGGTGAGCGCGAAGACGAAGACCAGGTCGAAGAAGAGCTCCAGGAAGGTGGCGCGGGGCGAGCTGACGCTGGGACGGAGCAACGCCGCGCCGTCACCATCCGCCCCCATGCCCGCCATCATGACTTCAGCGGGCCGGGCCGGGCCGGCTTTTCGTCAGGCGCCTGCCGTTTTCGCCTTGGCCGCCGCCTTCATCTGCTGCTTGTACTCGCGCACCCGGCGCAGCGACCCGGCGTCCGTGACGTCGGCGACCGACCGGTACGCGTCCGCGTCGCCGTAACCGCCGGCGGCCTCCCGCCAGCCCTCGGGCGTGACTCCGAAGCGCTTGCCGAGCAGGGCGACGAAGATCTGCGCCTTCTGCCGGCCGAACCCGGGCAGGTCGGCGACGCGGCGCAGCAGCTCGCGGCCGTCGGTCACCTCGGCCCAGAGGCCCCCAGCGTCGCCGTCGTACCGGTCGACGAGGACCCGGCACACCTCCTGCACCCGGGCGGCCATGGCCTTGGGGAAACGGTGCAGGGCCGGCGGGGTCGCGAAGAGGGCGACCAGGGCGTCCGGGTCGTACCCGGCCAGCTCGGCGGCGTCCGGCTCGTGCCCGAGCCGCTCGGCCAGGACGTACGGCGACGAGAACGCCTTCTCCATCGGGACCTGCTGGTCGAGGACCATCCCGACGAGCAGCGCCAGCGGGCTGCGCCGCAGCAGCGCGTTGGCCTCCGGGTCGATGGGCAGCTCGAGCGTCATGCGCTCCATCCTGCCCGCCGGGCACCCGCCCCCGCACCCCGACCCACCCGCCGGTACGAGACACGTGATCCGACCCGCACTCCGATTCACCGTGAGGTTAGCCTGTGCTAACTTCGTCGGCGTCCGCCGATCCGTCGCGAAGGGTTGCCGTCGTGTCCGTACTGCTCCGCCGGTCCACGGCGACGCTCGTCGCCGCCGGGCTGCTCGCCACCGGCCTGATCGCCTGCGGGTCGGGCGACGACGACGCCGCCGACCCCGGCAAGCCGAACGACAGGACGATCACGGTCTACAGCGGCCGCAACGAACAGCTCGTGAAGCCGTTGCTCGAGAAGTTCACCCAGCAGACCGGCATCCAGGTGAAGCCGCGGTACGCGAGCACCGCCCAGCTCGCCGCGCAGCTGGTCGAGGAGGGCGACAGGTCGCCGGCCGACGTCTTCTTCGCCCAGGACGCCGGCGCCCTCGGCACCGTCGCCAAGAAGGGCATGTTCGCCACCCTCCCGGAGGCCGCCACCGGTGCGGTCCCCGAGACGTACCGGGCCCGCAACGGCCAGTGGGTCGGCGTCAGCGCCCGCGCCCGGGTGCTGGTCTACAACGCCGACCAGGTCACCGCCGACCAGCTGCCGGCGTCCGTCTTCGAGCTGACCGACCCGAAGTGGAAGGGCAAGGTCGCGCTCGCCCCGACCAACGCCTCGTTCCAGGCGTTCGTCACCGCGATCCGGGTCCAGCACGGCGACCAGAAGGCGAAGGACTTCCTGGCCGGGCTCAAGGCGAACGAGCCGCAGATCCGGGACAACAACATCAAGATCGTCGAGGACGTCAACAACGGCGGGGTTCCCGTCGGCCTGGTCAACCACTACTACCTCGGTGAAATCGCCAAGGAGCAGGGCACCACGCCGGACGCGATGAAGGCCAAGCTGCACTTCTTCCCGGGCGGCGACACCGGTGCGCTGGTCAACGTGGCCGGCGTCGGCGTGCTCACCCGCGCCGCCGAGGACGCCGACGCCAAGGCGTTCGTCGACTACCTGCTCGGCCCGGAGGCGCAGAAGTACTTCGCCGAGGAGACCTTCGAGTACCCGGTGGTCACCGGCGTGGTCGGTCCGGCGTACGTGCCGCCGCTGGCCGAGCTGAAGGTCCCGAACATCGACCTGAACGACCTCGACACCCTCGAGACCACCGTTGCCATGATCACCGAGTCGGGGTTGGTGCCCTGAGCACTCCGACGACGGCGGCGGGGCCGGCCCTCCACAGGCCGGCCCGCTTCGGCGTACGCGGGCGGGCGCGACGACTGGCCCCCCGCCCGGCGCTGCTCGCGGCCTCGACCGCGGCGGTGGCCGTGGCCCTGCTCCCCCTGGTCTACCTGGCGGTACGCACCGCCGAGGCCGGGTGGGAGCGGGTCGTCGAGGAGCTGTGGACCGAGCGGGTCGCGCTGCTCGCCCTGCGCAGTCTCGCCCTGGCGGCGGTGGTCACCGCCGGGTGTGTGCTGCTCGGCGTCGGCGCCGCCGTCCTCGTCACCCGCACCGACCTGCCCGGCCGGCGACTCTTCGCGGTGCTGGCCGCCCTGCCCCTGGCCGTCCCCACCTACATCGCGGCGTTCGCCTGGGTATCGGAACTGCGCGGGCTGGAAGGCTTCTGGCCGGCGGCGCTGGTGCTGACGCTCTGCTCGTACCCGTACGTCTTCCTGCCGGTCGCCGCCGCGCTGCGCGGCGCGGACCCGGCGCAGGAGGAGGTGTCCCGCTCGCTGGGACGTAGCGGCTGGCAGACCTTCACCGCGGTGACCCTGCGCCAGGTCCGCCCGGCCACCGCGGCCGGCGCCCTGCTGGTCGCCCTCTACGTGCTCTCCGACTTCGGAGCCGTCTCGATCCTGCGCGCCGACACCTTCACCCGGGCCATCTTCGTCGCCTTCGACCTGGGCTTCGACCGCACCGGCGCGCTGGTGCTCTCCAGCGTGCTCGTGGTGCTGACCGTGCTGCTGCTCACCGCCGAGACCGCCACCCGGCGGCGCGGCGCCCGGTACGCCCGGCTCGGCGGCGCCCGCCGTCCGCCGGTCCGGCTGCGGCTCGGCGCGACCCGCTGGCCGGCGCTCGCGGCGCTGCTCGGCATCGCGGCGCTCGCCCTCGGTGTGCCCGCGCTGAGCCTGGCCCGGCGGCTCGCCGGTGGGGTGTCCCGTCCCGGCGCCCTGCCGGAGGTGGCGGTCGCCGCCGGCAACTCGCTGACCGTCTCGCTGGCCGGTGCGGCGCTGACGATGCTGCTGGCGCTGCCGCTGGGGCTGCTCGTCGCCCGCGCGCCGGGCGGGCTGACCACGGTGCTCGACCGGCTGGCGTACCTCGCCCACGCCCTGCCCGGCGTCGTGATCGGGCTGTCGCTGATCTTCTTCGGGATCACCGTGGCGTACCCGCTCTACCAGACCCGCTGGCTGCTGGCCCTGGCGTACGCGACGCTCTTCCTGCCGCTCGCGGTGGGCGCGGTGGCCGGCGCCGCCGCGCAGTCGCCTCCCGGGCTGGAGGAGGTGGCCCGCTCGCTCGGCCGCACTCCGCTGACCGTGCTGCGCACGGTGACCCTGCCGCTGACCCTGCCCGGCATCGGGGCCGGCGCGGCCCTGGTCTTCCTGACCTGCATGAAGGAACTGCCCGCCACCCTGCTGCTGCGTCCGACCGGGACGGACACGCTCGCCACCGAGCTGTGGACCGCCACCTCCGTCGGGGCGTACGCCGCCGCGGCCCCGTACGCCGCACTGCTGGTGGCGATCGCGGCGCTGCCCACCTGGCTGCTGGTCGCCCGCAGCGGCCTGCTCGACAAGGAGAACCGGGAATGAGCGAGCGAAGCGTCAGGCTCAGCGCCAGGGTGCCTCAGGACGGCACGGAGCGAAGCGGAGTGCCGGCATGAGCGAGGTAGTGCTGACGGGTGTGGTCAAGCGGTACGGCGCGGTCACCGCACTGGCCGGGGCCGATCTCACGGTCCCGTCCGGGCTGCTCACCGCCGTGCTTGGGCCGTCCGGGTGCGGCAAGACGACGCTGCTGCGCTGCCTCGCCGGTTTCGAACGCATCGACGGGGGCGAGATCCACGTCGGCGGCGTCGCGGTCGCCGGCAACGGTCGGCACGTTCCCGCCCACCGACGCCGCATCGCCGTGGTGCCGCAGGAGGGGGCGCTCTTCCCGCACCTCACCGTCGCCGACAACGTGGCGTACGGCCTGGACCGCGCGGCCCGCCGGGGCGACCGGGTCGAGGAGGTGCTGACCCTGGTGGGTCTCGCCGGGTACGGCGACCGGATGCCGCACCAGCTCTCGGGCGGCCAGCAGCAGCGGGTCGCGGTGGCCCGGGCGCTCGCGCCCCGCCCGTCGGTGGTCCTGCTCGACGAGCCGTTCAGCGCTCTGGACGCCGGGCTGCGGGCCGGGCTCCGCCACGACGTGCGGGAGGCGCTGCGCGCCGACGGCGCAACCGGTGTGCTGGTCACCCACGACCAGGGCGAGGCGCTCTCGGTCGCCGACCGGGTGGCGGTGCTGCGGGCGGGCCGGGTGGTGCAGGCCGGGACGCCGACCGCCGTCTACCGCGAGCCGGCCGACGAGTGGGTGGCCGGTTTCGTCGGCGACGCGGTGCTGCTGCCGGCGATGGTCGAGGACGGCGCCGCGCGTACCGCGCTGGGCACCGTGCCGGTGGCCGGCGCCGCACCGGCCGGCCCGGTGACGGTCCTGGTCCGGCCGGAGCAGGTCCGCCTCACCCCGGGTCCCGGTGCGGTCACCGCCACCGTGCTGCGGCACGACTTCCACGGGCATGACGCGCTGGTCGGCCTCCGGCTCGCCGACGGCACCCGGGTGACCGCCCGGATCCTCGACAGCGCCCCCACGGCCCCGATCGGCGCCGAGGTCGGCGTCAGCGTCGAAGGCACCGCCCGCGCCTTCCCGGTGAAGGAAGGGCCCCTTCTTAACGCCTCGGGTAGGGAAAGGGTCCCTTCTTAACGGGCCGCCGTCACGAGGGCGGCCCGACGGACCGGGAGCGGTCCGCCGGGCCGCGGCGGGGCGGGGCGCGGTTCAGTTGACGACGAAGAGCAGGCGGTTCGGCGAGCCGGAGCCGGGGCTGGTCACCACACCGGTGGTGGCGTTGCCGGTCAGGTAGCTGCTGACCTGTGACGGGCTCCACGACGGGTTGGCCGACAGGACGAGGGCGGCGGCGCCGGCCACGTGCGGCGCGGCCATCGAGGTGCCGCTGATCGTGTTGGTCGCCGTGTCGCTGGTGTGCCAGGCCGACGCGATGCTCGATCCGGGGGCGAACACGTCCACGCAGGAGCCGTAGTTGGAGAAGGAGGACCGCGCGTCGCTGCTGGTCGTCGAGCCGACGGTCAGCGCGGTCGACGTACGGGCCGGCGAGTAGTTGCAGGCGTTGGCGTTGGAATTGCCCGCCGCCACGGCGTACGTGACGCCGGAGCGGATCGAGTTGGCCACGGCGTTGTCGATGGAGGTGCTGGCCCCGCCGCCGAGGCTCATGTTCGCCACCGCGGGCTTGACCGCGTTCGCGGTCACCCAGTTGACGCCGTTGACCACGCTTGTGGTGCTGCCGCTGCCGGAGCAGTTGAGCACCTTGACGGCCACCAGGCGCACCGACTTGGCCACCCCGTAGGTGGAGGCGCCGACGGTGCCGGCGACGTGGGTGCCGTGGCCGTTGCAGTCGGTGTTGGAACCACCGACCGTGTTGGTGCCCCAGGTGGCCCGGCCGCCGAACTGGCTGTGGCTGGTCCGGATGCCGGTGTCGATGATGTACGCCCGCACGTTGGAGGCGGTGTTCGGGTAGGTGAACGTGCCGCTGAGTGGCCGGTTGCGCTGGTCGATGCGGTCCAAGCCCCACGGCGGGTTGGTCTGGGTCGCCTGGACGGTGATCACCTGGTCCTGCTCGACGTAGGCGACGGCGGGGTCGGCGGCGAGCCGGCGGGCCTGGGTCTCGGTCATCTTGGCGGCGAAGCCGGTGAGCGCGGCACTGTAGACGTCGGCGACGCTACCGCCGTACCGCTTGGCGAGCGCGCCGGCCCGGGTCGGCACCGAGGAGCGGGCGGCGAAGGTGCCGGCCGCGCCCACCGCATCGGCCTTGAGCACGACGAGGTAGCTGCCGCTGATCGCGTTCGGCGCGCCGGCGCCCCGGATCTCGCCGGTGGGCGCGGCGAACGCCGGAGTGGTGCTGGCCGCGGAGATGGCCGCCGCGGTGGCGACGACGGCGAACGCCCGGACGAGGCGCCGTCGTGCGGTGGACCCTGCTGGCATCTTCTGCCTCCCTTGCCGGGCGGCCGGCCGGCTTCTGACCGGGCGGTCCGCACCATCGATGAAACCCGATGCGATGCTAGCGTTTCATCGATAGTTATGACAGGGATGTAAGTCGATGAATCTCGGATGTCACGGGTGCCCGGGTCCCGGCCGGTGCCAGGAGGCAGGATGGCGAGGTGGACGAACACGACATGCTGCTCTCCCCAGCCGGGGTGTCGGCCCTGCGGACCGCGCTCACCAGGGCGAACTTCACGTCGAACGGCATCGCCGTGCGGCTGGGCGCGCAGGCCACCGGCGGCGTGGCCCGCAACGACTTCCGCGCCGCGCTGCGAGCCACCGAGGACCGGGATCCCCTCGCGACGCTGATCCGGGTCTTCATCTGCGAGCAGACCGAGCCGGAGGCCGCGGTCGCCGCCGCGCTGGCTCCCCTGTCGATCGAGGAGGCGCTCGCCGGCGGTCTGGTCGAGCGACACGGTGACGGGCTGCGGATGGGCCTGGACCTGGAGCCGTACGGGGACGACTGGTGGGTGCTCGCCGACGTGCCCGCCAGCGCCCGCCCCGGCCGGCCGCTGCACGCCGAGCACGTTCTCGGCATCGGCGGTGCGACCCAGACGCTCATCGGCGCGACCGTCCGCCGGCCGGTGGCGACCGCACTGGACCTGGGCACCGGCTCCGGTGTCCAGGCGCTGCACCTGTCCACCCACGCGCGGCGGGTCACCGCCACCGACGTCTCCGAGCGGGCGCTGCGCTTCGCCGCCACCACCGCCGCGCTCAACGGCCAGGACTGGGAGCTGCTGCGCGGCGACATGGTCGCGCCGGTCGACGGCCGCCGCTTCGACCTGGTGGTCAGCAACCCGCCGTTCGTGGTGGGGCCGGGCACCACCACGCACGTCTACCGCGACTCCGGCCGGGTCGGCGACGCGATCGGCGCGGAACTGGCCGCGGCCGCGCCCCGGCTGCTCACCGACGGCGGCACCATGCAGTACCTCGCGAACTGGGTGCACGTCGCCGGCGAGGACTGGGCGGAACGGGTCACCGGGTGGTTCGCCGGCAGCGGGCTGGACGCCTGGGTGATCCAGCGGGAGGTCGCCGACCCCATGGCGTACGTGAACCTGTGGCTCACCGACGTCGGCGAGTCGGCCGACCCCCGGCGGATGGCCGAGTGGCTGGACTGGTTCGACGCGCACAAGGTCGAGGCGATCGGCTTCGGCATCGTCTCGCTGCGCCGCGGCGGCCACGACGACCCGATCCTCCGAGTGGAGGACCTGCGCCAGCGGGTCGCGGCGCCGCTCGGCGACCGCGTCGCCGACTGGTTCGACCGCCAGGACTGGCTCCGGGTACGCGGCGCCGACGGGCTGCTCGCGGCGCGCTACCGGGCCGCCGACGGCCTCCAGCTGCGGCAGGAGGCCACCATGGGCGACGAGGGCTGGGCGGTCGACCGGCAGGTGCTGGCCATGCCGCACGGCCTGCGCTGGGCCGAGGAGATCGACCCGCTGGTGCTGGCTCTGGTGGGCGGGGCGGACGGGCGGCTGCCGCTGCGCGACCAGCTCGCCCTGCTCGCCGCCGCGCACGACGTGACACCGGACGAGCTGGCGGAGGCGGCCGTCCCGATCGTGACGCACCTGGTCGAGCGCGGCTTCGTCGAGCCGGTGGCGGACTGATGCGGGCGGTGGTGCAGACGGTCGGCCGGGCCAGCGTGACAGTCGACGGCGAGGTGGTCGGCGCGATCGAGGACGGCCTGCTGGTGCTGCTGGGCGTGACCCACACCGACACCGGCGAGACCGCCCGGACGGTGGCGCGCAAGGTGCACGAGCTGCGGATCCTCGACGACGAGCGGTCGGCCGCCGACACGGGCGCGCCGATCCTGGTGGTCAGCCAGTTCACCCTCTACGGTGACGCCCGCAAGGGCCGCCGTCCCACCTGGACGGCGGCGGCCCCCGCCGCCGTGGCGGAGCCACTGGTGACGGCGGTGGTCGAGGAGCTGCGGGCTCGCGGCGCCAAGGTCGAGACCGGCCGGTTCCGGGCGCACATGCTGGTGGAGAGCGTCAACGTCGGCCCCCGGACCATCCTGCTCGACCTCTGAGGTCCCGCTGATCATGAGGCTGACGGCGATCCGGATCTCCACCGGCGCCGCCAACCCCATGATCGTGCCTGCCGGGGGCTAGCTCAGGTTGGTGGTCGTCCAGCGGGCGGAGGCGGTGGTCACGGGTGCGGTTCCGCCGACCAGCGTGGTCAGCGCCTGGACGTCCCGCCGGGCGCTCGTACCGACCCAGAGCTCGACGTCACCGGGCTCCACGACCCGGGTGAGCGTACGGTCGGAGAAGGCCAGACGGGTGGTGGGCACCGTCAGCTCGAGCGTGACCGACTGGCCCGGCTCCAGGTGCACCCTCCGGTACCCGAGGAGCTGCGCCACCGGACGGGTCACCGAGGCCACCACGTCGCGGCCGTAGAGCTGGACCACGTCGTCGCCGGCGACCGCGCCGGTGTTCGTCACGGACACCGACACCCGCAGCGCACCGTCGGTCGGCACCGTGGCGGGCACGGTCAGCTCGGCGTACTCGAAGGTGGTGTAGGACAGGCCGTGGCCGAACGGCGCCGCGGGAGTCGCCGCCAGGTTGGTCACCTCGCTCCCCTCGCCGAGCGTGGGATGCAGGTACGAGTACGGCTGCGCCCCCGCCGAGGCGGGGATGCTGACCGGCAGCCGGCCGGACGGGTTGACCCGCCCGGACAGCACTCCGGCGATCGCCCCGGACCCCTCCTCGCCCGGGAAGAACGCCTGCAGCACCGCAGCGCACCGCGCCAGGGCCCAGTCGACCGCGTACGGCCGACCGGTGAGCAGCACGAGGACGACCGGCGTGCCCGTCGCCAGTACCGCCTCGACGAGCTGGCGCTGCACTCCGGGCAGCTCCAGGTCGTCCCGGTCGCAGCCCTCACCGACCGTGCCGCGCCCGAAGAGGCCGGCGTGGTCGCCGACGACCAGGACGGCGACGTCCGCGGCGGACGCCGCGGCGACGGCCTCCTCGAAGCCGGACCGGTCGTCGCTGTCCACGTCGCAGCCCCGCGCCCAGGTGACGACATCCGCACCGAACTCGGCACGCACCCCTTCCAGGACCGTCGGCGCCTCGATGCCCGTCTCCACGTCGGGATGCTGGACGAGCACGTGGTTCAGGAACGAGTAACACCCGAAGAGCGCGCCCTGCCGGTCCGCGTTCGGACCGATGACCGCCACCCGTCGGCCCGCGGGCAGCGGAAGGACGTCCCGGTTGGAGACCAGGACGATCGACTCCTCCGCGAGGCGGCGGGCGATCGACCGGTGCTCGGGCGAGTCGAGGTCGACCGCCGCGGGCGGTTCGTCGGTGAACGTGGCGTCGAGCAGCCCGAGTTCCAGCTTCTGGCGCAGGACGCGCAGCACGGCCCGGTCCAGGAGCGCCTCGTCGAGCTTGCCGGCCCGCACCGTCTCCGGCAGGGTCAGGTACGCGTCGCCCGTCGGGAGCTCGACGTCGACACCGGCGACCAGCGCCTGCACGGCCGCCTCCGCATGATCGCCTGCGACGTGGTGCAGCAGGTTCAGGAAGGCGACCCCGTAGTAGTCGGCCACCACCGTGCCGTCGAAGCCCCACTGGTCACGCAGCACGCCGGTGAGCATCGCCGGATCGGCGGCGACGGGCACGCCGTCGATCTCGGTGTACGAGTGCATGACGGACCGCGCGTTGCCGTCGAGGATCGCCATCTCGAACGGAGGGAACAGCACGTCGGCGAGCTCCCGCGGGCCGGCGTGCACGGGGGCGAAGTTGCGCCCGGCGCGCGAGGCGGAGTAGCCGGCGAAGTGCTTCAGGGTGGCGTGCACACCCTGCGACTGGAGGCCGCGAACGTACGACGTGCCGATGGTCCCGACCAGGTAGGGGTCCTCGGAGACGCACTCGTCGACCCGGCCCCAACGCGGGTCGCGGATCACGTCGAGCACCGGGGCGAGGCCCTGGTGGATGCCCAACGCCCGCATCGAGGCCCCGATCGCCGCGGCCATCTCGGTGACCAGCTCGGGATCGAACGCGGCGCCCCAGGCCAGCGGGGTGGGGAAGGTCGCCGCCTTCCACGCCGACAACCCGGTGAGGCACTCCTCATGGACGATCGCCGGTATGCCCAGCCGGGTGCCCGTCACCAGGTCCCGCTGGAACTTCCACAGCCAGGCCGCGCGGGCCGCCGCGTCGACGGGGCGGGTCCCGTAGGCCCGGGTGAGATGGCCCAGGCCGTGCCGGGAGAAGTCCTCCAGCCTGGTCGTGTCGGCGAACTCGCCCTGCAGGGGTGCGACCGCCTCGCCGTCCGCCTTCTCCCAGAACCCGACGATCTGCGCGAGCTTCTCCTCGATCGTCATCCGGCCGAGCAGTTCGCGTACGCGCGCCTCACCGGCGTGCCCGTCCGGCCCGTCGTGATCCGGCGTTGCCTGAGCCGGTGCCGGCCCGTCCACCACCGCGTGGACCTCAGTCATGCTGTGCCTTTCCCTTGGTTGTGCTGGTACCGCTGTCGCTCAGCCCTTGACCGCGCCCTGGAGGCCGCCGACGATCTGCTTCTCGGCGAACGTGAAGAAGAGCAGTGCCGGCAGCATCGCCAGCGACGTGAAGGCGAGGATCCCCGCCGTGTCGGAGGTGTACTGGCTTGAGAAGTTCTGCACACCCAGCGGCAGGGTGTGCAGGTCGGCGTCGCCGAGGACGAGCAGCGGCAGGAGGAACGCGTTCCAACTCGCCACGAAGGCGAGGATCCCGACGGTGACGAGCGCCGGCCGCGACAGCGGCAGCACGATACGCCAGAGGAAGCCGAGCCGGCCGGCGCCGTCGATCGCGGCGGCGTCCTCCAGTTCGCGGGGAATCGCGGACAGGAAGGGACGCAGGATCACGATCGTCAGGGGCAGTTGGAAGGCGACCTGCGGAAGGATCACCGCGTAGTAGGAATTGATCAGGTTCAAGTCCCGCAGCATGAGGTAGAGCGGCAGGATCGCCGCGCCGGCCGGGAAGAGCAGGCCGAGCGTGAAGAAGGTGTAGAGCGCCTCGCGTCCGCGGAAGGTGTACCGGGCGAGCACGAACGCGGCGCCGACGCCGAGCAGCACGACACTGAGCGTCGTGCCCAGGGCGATGACCGCGCTGTTGAAGGCCTGGCCCCAGAAGTCGCTCTGTGTCAGCACCCGGACGTAGTTGTCCCAGACCCACGGGTCGGGTAGGCCGGCCGGATCCGCGACGATCTGTGGGGTGGTGCGGAAGCCGCCGACGATCACGTAGATCACCGGCGTGATCGACACGGCCGCGACCGCGAACGCCAACGCGTACGTGAGCGGGGCGCTCCGGGACATCGGGCGGCGGCTGGCGGACGGGGACGGCATGACGTTCGCGGTCACGATCGGTGCACCCTTCCGGTGATGGCGCCCTGGATGTCACGGCGGAGAAGGAAACGCTGGAACAGCAGCGCCGCGACGAACGAGATGGCGAACAGGATCACGGCCACCGCGTTGCCGTAGCCCCACAGCCGGGCGAAGAACCCGTTGTCCACCATGTACGTCGCCATGGTCGCCGATGCGCCGAGCGACCGCACCGCGGGTACCGAGGTCACCCAGATCACGTCGAAGACCTGCAACGAACCGATCATCGACAGGAACATCCAGATCCGGATCGTCGGGCCCAGCAACGGGAGCGTGATGTGGCGCTGGATCTGCCACCAGCTCGCACCGTCGATCGCGGCCGCCTCGTTGAGCTCCTGCGGCACGTTCGACAGGCCGGCGAGCAGGAGGATGATGGCGAAGCCGACGTACTTCCAGGTCAGGACGAGCAGCAGCGTCCAGATGACGACGTCGAGGTCGGCGAGCCACGCCTGCACCAGGCCGCCCATTCCCAACGACCGCAGCAGTTCGTCGAGCGTGCCGTCGGGGGTCAGGATCAGCTTCCACATGATGCCGACGGTGACCTCGGCGAGCACGTAGGGCACGAACACCAGCAGGCGGAACACCGTCCGGCCGCGGAAGCTCCGGTTGAGCAGCAGGGCCACGCCCAGCGCGACGGGGCCCTGGATCAGCAGCGACCCGAAGACGATTATCGCGTTGTTGCGCAGCGCGTCGAGGAAGATCGGGTCCTGGAAGGCGAGGACGTAGTTGTCGAAGCCGACGTAGTCGGTGGGTGGGCCGACCCCGCGCCAGCGGAAGAGGCTGTAGTAGAAGGCAAAGCCCATCGGCACCAGCACGAACATCACGTACACGATCACCGCTGGCGTGGTGAGGCCGATGATCTCGTACCACTTGCGTCGCGTCTCGGCCGCGCGGTAGGACGAACGCCTGGCGGGCCGGCGCCCCGCCGGCGGCGCGGTCGCGCCGCCGGCGAGGCTCAGTGTCGGGTCGGTCGTGGTCACTTGCGTGCGGCCGCCTTCATCGCCTCGACGACCTGTTCCGGTGTGCCGTTTCCGGCGAAGATCGCCACGATCGCGTCGTTCATCGCGGTGCCGACGGTGCTGCCGTACGCCGTGTCGAGCCAGAGCTGCACGTAGCTCGCGCTGGAGGTGGCCTCCAGGATGGACTTCAGGGCGGGGTCCGTCACGCCGTCCGCCGCGCCCTTGGCCACCGGCAGGCCGGTGCCGGTCTCGGCGTAGCCCTTCTGCACCTCGGGGCTCACGATGTACTTGAGGAACTCGACGCACTCGGCCGGGGCGTTCTTGGCGCACGCGAACCCGTCGCCACCACCGAGGGCCGCCTTCGGGTCGCCGGCGGAACCGGAGATCGCCGGCACCGGGAACCAGCCGAGGAACTTGCCGAGCGCGGCCTTGTCGGCGGCGACGGTGTCCAGGGTGCCCCGGTTCCAGTCGCCCATCAGCTCCATGGCGGCCTTGCCGTTGGCGAGCAGGCCGTTCGCGCTGGTGGGGTCGTTCTGGCCCGGCGTGGCGATGAAGTTGGGCTGGAACGGCTCGGTGTCGATGAACGCCTTCAGGTCCTGGCCGGCCTTCACGAAGCACGGGTCGTCGAAGACCTTGTCGGTGGACGCCTTCTTCAGGGTGTCGATCGAGCAGGCGCGCAGCGCGAAGTTGTACCACCAGTGCGCGGCCGGCCACTTGTCACCGGCGCCCAGGGCGATCGGGATGACGTTTATGGCCTTGAGCTTCGTGACCGCCTCGTTGAGTTCCTCGAAGGTGCTCGGCGGCGCCGTGATGCCCGCCTTCGCGAACATGTCCTTGTTGTACCAGATGCCCTCGATGCCCATCCGGTACGGCAGGCCGTACTGCTTGCCGTCGACCGCCCAGATCTCGGTCGCGCTGCCGATGTCGGCGACCTCCGTCTTGACCTGGTCGGTGATCTCCTTGAGGTAGTCGGCCTCGACCTGCTCGCGGATCTCGCCGCCACCCCAGGACTGGAAGATGTCCGGCGGGTCGTTGCTCAGCAGGGCGGCAGGGAGCCGGGTGCGCTGGAGCTGGTTGGTCTCGATCGCCTCGATCTCGATCGTGACGGTCGGGTGCTTGGCGGAGAAGTCCTTGGCGACCTTCTCCCAGTAGGTCTTGCCGGGCCCGTCCTGTGAGGCGTTGTGCCACCAGGTCAGGGTGACCGGGTTCTTGAAGAGTTCGCTCTCGGGGGGAGCCTCGGACTCACCGCCGCCGCCACATCCGGCAACAAGCAGCGCGGTCGTGATGGACAGGGCTAGGACGGTGCTGGCACGGCGCTTTATCGCCATCGGTGTCTCCTCGACTAGTCAGTCGCGGTGCTCGGCCTGCGGGGGAGTTTTACAGCCGTGTAACTCCGAGTCAATCGTTGTCGATAACGTTTTCGACTCGCTGACGGCGGGGCTCGTCGAGCGCTCTATCATCGTCGACGTGGCGTTCCCCCAGCGTGTCAACATGTCGGACGTGGCCCGTGCGGCCGGCGTCTCCGTCGCAACCGTATCCAAGGTGGTGAATGGCCGGTACGGCGTGGCGCAGGCGACCGTGGAGCGCGTCCAGCAGATCATCCACCAGCTCGGATACGAGGCCAGCCTGGGTGCGCAGAGCCTACGCAGTCACCGCACGAACGTGCTGGGCATCCTGGTCGCCGAGTTCGAACCGTTCTCCACCGAGCTGCTCAAGGGCGCCTCCTCGGAGGTGACCGGCACCGGCTACCAGTTGCTGGCCTACTCCAGCGGCGACGGCGCCGGCGCGGCCGTGGGTTGGGAACGGCGCTCCCTCGCCCGCCTCTCCGGAACGCTCATCGACGGAGCCGTGATCGTCACGCCGACCGTGGTGGAGACCAAGCAGGGGTTCCACGTGGTGGCCGTGGACCCGCACACCGGCCCGTCGGGTCTGCCCACCGTCGACTCCGACAACTTCGCCGGCGCCGTACTCGCGACCAACCATCTCCTGTCGCTCGGCCACCGCCGGATCGCGCACATCAGCGGGCGGCCCGACCTCGAGTCCGCCCGCCTGCGCGAGGCGGGCTTCCGTAAGGCCATGGCCGACGCCGGCGTGGCGGTGGACGAGGCGCTCGTCCGCGTCGGCGGGTTCCGGACCGAGAGCACCGCCAGCATCGCCACGGAGCTGCTCGCGCTCCCCGACCGGCCGACCGCGATCTTCGCGGGAAACGACCTCTCCGCGATCGCCACGATGGACGTCGCCCGGAGGATGGGACTCGCGGTGCCCGACGACCTGTCCGTGATCGGCTTCGACAACATCCCGGAGTCGGCGCTTGTCAACCCGCCGCTGACCACGGTCATGCAACCGCTGCAGCGCATGGGCGCCGAGGCGATGCGCCTGCTCGTCGACCTGATCGGCGGCGTCGAACGCGACACACACATCCGGCTGCCCACCGAGCTGGTCATCCGCTCGTCCTGCCGCCCGTACCTCCCTGCCCCACGACCGAGCCCACTGTTGAGCCCGCCGGTGCCCGACGGCGCCGCGACGACGGGCGCCTGAGCGCGCGGCGCACGCTCGAACGGCCGCGACCCGGAGCGGCTCCGCGCCATCCCGCCCCACCTGGTACGGGCGGGACCGATCCGCAGATGGCGGGTTCGCGCCACGGCGCGAGCCCGCCATCGAACTTTGTTCACCAGGCCCGAGGGCGGCGGTAGAACCGTGCCATGCCTTCCCCCTCACAGCCCTTCGCCTCCGGCCGGACGAGACGGCGGCTGATCGCCGCCGCGGCGGCGGCCGGGATGGTCGCGGCCGGAGCCGCGGCGATCCACACGCCCGCCACGGCGGCCGGGCCGACCCCGACCCACGCACCCGCCGCGACGAGGGACACCCGCACCGTCACCCTGGTCACCGGTGACGTGGTCACGGTGACCACCTTCGCCGACGGCCGGGCCACGGCCGACGTCGACCGGCCGGACGACGCCACCGGCGGCGTCCGCGTCCAGCAGAGCGGCGACGACCTGTACGTCCTGCCCGACGAGGCGATGCCGCTGCTGAGCAGCGACCGGCTCGACCGGCGGCTGTTCAACGTCACCGACCTCATCGAGATGGGGTACGACGACGCCCGCGCCACCGCGCTGCCCCTCATCGCCACCTACCCGAAGGCGTCGGCCCGCTCGGCCCGTCCGGCAGCACCGAAGGGCACCAAGGTCGTCCGTGACCTGCCCGGAATCGGTGGCCGGGCGCTGGCGGCCGACAAGAAGCAGGCCCGCACCGTCTGGTCCGCCGTCGCACCCGCGTCGGCTCCCGCGACAGCGCTCGGCAGCGGGCTGGCGAAACTCTGGCTGGACGGCCGCGTGAAGGTCAACCTGACCGAGAGCGTGCCGCAGGTCGGCGCGCCCGAGGCGTGGGCCGCCGGCTACGACGGCGCCGGGGTGACGGTCGCGGTGCTGGACAGCGGCGTCGACGCGACCCACCCCGACCTGGCTGGCCAGATCGACGAGAAGGTCAGCTTCGTACCGGGCGAGGACACGTCGGACGTGCACGGCCACGGCACCCACGTCGCCTCGACCATCGCCGGCACCGGCGCGGCCGGCGGCGGTGACCACAAGGGCGTCGCGCCGGGTGCGGACCTGATCGTCGGCAAGGTGCTCGGCAACGACGGGTACGGCCAGGACTCCTGGATCATCGCCGGCATGCAGTGGGCGGCCGAATCCGGTGCCGACGTCGTCAACATGAGCCTCGGCGACGCGTCGCGCACCGACGGCACCGACCCGATGGCGCTGGCGGTGGACACTCTCTCCGCGCGGCACGGCACCCTCTTCGTGGTCTCCGCCGGCAACTCCGGACCGCAGAGCATCGGCTCGCCCGGGACCGCCGGGAGCGCCCTCACCGTCGGCGCCGTGGACAAGCAGGACCAGCTCGCCTGGTTCTCGAGCACCGGGCCGCTCGCGCGCACCGGGGCGCTGAAGCCGGACATCGCCGCGCCGGGGGTCGGCATCTCCGCGGCCCGCTCGCAGCAGTCCCCGGGCGAGGGCATGTACCAGAGCATGGACGGCACCTCGATGGCCGCTCCGCACGTGGCGGGGGCAGCGGCGATCCTCGCCCAGCGCCACCCGGAGTGGACCGGCCCGCAGCTCAAGGACGCGCTGATGAGCAGCGCCGAGGCCGTGGCGGACAGCTACGGCCCGTACCAGGTGGGCACCGGCCGGCTGGACGTGGCGGCGGCGCTGCGCAACCCCGTGCGGGCCACCGGGTCGGCGTTCTTCGGTAACTTCGACTGGCCGCACGAGGCCACGGACGCCCCGGTTGCCAAGCCGGTGACGTTCACCAACTCCGGCGCCGCCGCGGTCACCCTGAACCTCGCCGTCACCGGCACCGGCCCGTTCTCGCTCAGCGCCTCCTCGGTGACCGTGCCGGCCGGCGGCAGCGCCGAGGTCACGGTGTCCGGCGACCCCCGGTCGGCCCCCTACGGTCAGGTCACCGGGTACCTCGTCGGCACCGACGCAGCCACCGGCGCCCCGGTCACCCGCACCGCGCTCGCCCTGCTCAAGGAGGAGGAGCGGTACGACCTGACCGTGAAGCTACGCGGCCGCGACGGCAAGCCGGCCCGCTCGACCATCGCCCTGAAGCGGGCCGGCGAGTGGTTCACCTGGTCGTACGCCGTCGACGGTGAGCGGACCCTGCGGCTGCCGCCGGGCACGTACACCGTGGAGTCGGCGCTCGACGTGCCGGGTGAGCGGGCCGATTCCCTGGGCCTTGCCGTGCTCGTCGACCCGGAGACGGTGCTCGACCGGTCGTCCGAGGTGGTGCTGGACGCCAGCCGGGCCCGCCTGCTCGACACCACCGCCCCGCAACGCACCCAGGACCGGCAGCGCCGGATCGACTACACCGTCGAGTACGCCGGCGGCGACAGCTACCGTTCGGTCTACCAGTTGCCGATCAGGTACGACGACCTCTACGTGCTGCCGACCGAGCGGGTCGAGCAGGGGTCGTTCACCATGGCGGCCCGGTGGCGCAAGGGCGAGCCCATGCTGACCGTGGCCGTCCCCGGCCTGCCGCCGGTCAACGCCACCGTGCAGCCGGGCGCCGCGCTCACCGCGGGCACCGACCGGCTGCCGGCGGTCCACGTCGGCACCGGCGGCCCGGACGAGTACGCCGGCCTCGAAGTCACGGGCAAGGTGGCCATCGTGACCCGCAGCGACGCGGTCCCCGCACCGGATCGCGCCGCCGCCGCGGCGGCCGCCGGGGCGAAGCTGCTCCTGGTCGTCAACGACGGTCCCGGCATCCTCAACGAGTACGTGGGCGAGTCCCCGATCCCCGTCGGCACTCTGAGTCGAGACGCCGGCGAGCAGCTCATCGAGGCGGTCCGGACGAAGGCGCCGAAGCTGACCGCCACCCGGGTGCCATTCGCCAGCTACCTCTACGACCTGACCGAGGTCTGGCCCGGCCAGGTGCCCGACCGGGCGCTCACGTACCACCCGACCCGGAACGACCTGGCCCGGATCGACGCCCGCTACTACGCCGTCAAGGACACGCAGGGCTCCGGCTACCGGTACGACATGACGTTCAGCCCGTCGTTCGGCTTCCCGGAGACCGAGCGGCACCCGGGCAGCCGCACCGAGTGGGTCACCCCGGACGTGGTCTGGTACGAGGTGCACAGCCAGGGCACCTGGACCGACACCGCGTACCTGAACACGTACGCCAGGGGCACCACCACCGGGCTGGACTGGTTCGCCCCCGCCGTCCGGCCGGCCTTCAGCCGGGCTTTCGGGGTGAAGAACAGCCGCTACCGCGACTACCTGACGGTCAACGTGCAGGCCTGGAGCCCGTCCGACGACGTGCTCGAGCACGGGGGCAACCTGGAGTGGGGCTCGGTACCGACGAACCTCAAGCTGTACCAGGGCGACACCCTGCTGGCCGAGAACGTCTTCAACTCCGACCTGCAGTGGGCGGAGGTGCCCGGCGGCACGCTGCCGTACCGCCTGGTGCTGGACGCGTCGCGGCCGGCCGAGGAGTGGCGGCTGTCCACCCGTACGCACACCGAGTGGGACTTCGTCTCCAGCTCGAACGAGGCGGACACCTTCGTCCCGTTCGCGCTGCTGCAGCTCGACTACGCGCTGGAGACCGACCTGCGGGGTGACCTGAAGGCCGGCACCACCAAGCGGATCGGGATCAAGGCGGGACCGCAGCCCGGCGGCAGCGGCACCGGCACGGTCAGGTCCGTCGAGCTGGAGGTCTCGTACGACGAGGGCGCCAGCTGGCAGCGGGTGACCCTGAGCCGCTCCGGTGACTGGTGGAACGGGTCGCTGAAACTGCCGAAGAAGCCGGGCGGCTTCGTCTCGGTGCGGGTGGCGGCGCGCACCGACGCCGGCTTCGGCATCCGGCAGGAGCTCATCCGGGCGTACGGCCTGCGGTGATAGCGCCGTTCGGGGCCCCGGGACCGGCACCGTCCGGGGGTCCCGACGGCGTGTCCGCTCCGCCGCGGACCTGGTCAGGACTCATGGGTGTGTCCCATACTTCCCGTGCCGCGACGGGCGCAGGGAGGCAGCCACCGATGCTGGGCGTACTGGGGCTGAGCCCCGAGGACGAGGCGGTCTACGGCCTGCTGGTCCGGCGGGCACGGACCGACGTCGCCGGCCTCGCCGACGCCCTGCGGCTACCCGCGACGGCGGTGGCCTCGGCACTGGAGCGCCTGGTCGACTGCGGCCTGGTGGCGTCCGGGCCGGACACCGAGTTCTCGGTGGCGCCCCCGGCGGTCGCCCTGGGGGCGCTCATCAGCGAGCAACGCTCCGCGCTGCGCAGCGCGGAGCTGGCGCTCGTCACCCTCGCCGAGGAGTACCGCGGCGCGGTGGCGGGGCGCACGATCGACGAGCTGATCGAGGTGGTCACGGGCGTCGACGCCGTGCGGCACCGGTTCGCCCAGGTGCAGCACGCGGCGCGTACCGAGGTCCGGAGTTTCGTCACCACGCCGTTCATCGCCGTGCCGCCGGGCACCAACGCCGTCGAGTCAGTGGCGGTGGGCCAGGGGGTGCGGTTCCGGGTCGTCGTGGACCGGCCCACCCTCGCCGAACCGGGGGTGGTCGCGGAGACCGTCGAGTCGCTGCGTAACGGCGTCCAGGTGCGGGTGGTCGAGTCGTTGCCGATCAAACTCATCCTCGCCGACGCGGAGCTCGCCCTGGTGCCGCTGACCGCCACCGCCGGCGGCGAGCCCGGCGCGGTGCTGCTGCACCGCTCCGGGCTGCTGGCGGCGATGGACGCGCTGTTCGAGATCGTGTGGCGGCACGCCCACCCGCTGAGCGCTTCGGCCGCCGGGGCGGTGAGCGACGCCGCGGGGCACGACGGGGCCGACGGCCCGACCGAGCTGGATCGCCAGGTCCTGGCGTTGCTGCTGGCCGGGCTCACCGACCAGGTCGTGGCCACCCGGCTCGACATGTCGCTGCGCACCCTGCAACGGCGGCTGCGGCACCTGATGGACCTCGCCGGGGTGGAGACCCGGATGCAGCTCGGCTGGTACGCCGCCCGGCACGGCTGGGTGTGAGCGACCGGGCGGCGGTCCGGTCAGAAGAACAGGCCCCGACGCTGGAGGGACTGGCGCAGCCAGGCGTCGAGCTGGGCGGTCCAGTCGGTGCGGTCGGCCGTCGCGTGGTCCACGGTGAAGCGGCCGAACGCGTCCCGGCCCTCGGTGAAGACGCCACCGCGCTTGTCCAGTTCGAGAACGACCTGGATCTGGCGCGGGTCGGTCACGAAGGTGACCTCCAGCTGGTTGACCGCGCGGGCGTACTGCGGTGCCGGGTAGAACTCGATCTCCTGGTAGAACGGCAGCGTCTGGTGCACGCCGTAGATGTGGCCGCGCTCGACGTCGGCACGGGAGAACCGGAAGCCCAGCCGCAGGAACGCCTCCAGGATCCGCTCCTGCGACGGCAGCGGATGCACGGCCACCGCGTCCAGGTCGCCCTTGTCGACCGCGCGGGCCACCTCCAGTTCGGTCCGCAGGCCCATCGTCATGCCGTGCAGGTGCTGCCCGTACAGCTCGGTCAGCGGGGTCTCCCAGGGCACGTCGAAGCGGAACGGTACGTCGTACCGCTGCCCGGGCTCGAGCCGGAAGGCGCCGGTGGCCCGCTGGCGGTGGAACTCCTGGGTGGTCTGGTACTCGTTGTCACCGCTCTCCACCTCGACGCGGGTGACCAGGCCCAGCGCCACGTACGACACGTCCACCGCGTGGTCGCCGCCCGCGACGTGGACGGTCCCCTCGAGCTGGCCGCCCGGGCGGCAGTTCGGATTGGCGAGGACGGTTTCCACCGAGGGGCCACCGACCCCCATCGCCTGCATGAGCCGCTTGAAGACCACGACGCCCTCCATCACCTGTGCCGGGGGTTCGCCGGCGGTCGCCGGCGGCGGCCGGCCTCCACCGGCCGACCGCTGGCACGGTAACCGCCGCCGGCAAGGGCTCCCCTACGGCGACACGCCCAGTGGGATTCCTGTCGGGTCCCCGATCGCCTCACTCCCGTTTTACGCCCGGCCCGCCAAGCTGTTTGTCAACCGGCACCACTGGGCCGGATCTCGCGGCACAGACGTGGACACGGGGAGAGACGAAAGATGGCCTTGCAGATGATGGAGCACCGGATGCGCCCGGCCGCCACGACCGATACCGACCACGGCACCGACACCCTGACCGACCTGGACGCCACCGACGAGCGCGGTGTCTCCACGGACCTGGTCCGGGCGTACCTCAACGGCATCGGCAGGACCAAGCTGCTGACCGCCGCCCAGGAGGTCGAGCTGGCGCGCCGGATCGAGGCCGGGCTCTTCGCCGAGGAGAAGCTGGCCACCTGCACGCCGGTCTCCGCGGAGCTGCGGTCCGACCTGGAGCTCGTCGCCGCCGAGGGGCGCGCCGCCAAGGACCACCTGCTCGAGGCGAACCTGCGCCTCGTCGTGAGCATCGCCAAGCGGTACACCGGCCGCGGGATGGCCTTCCTCGACCTGATCCAGGAGGGCAACCTCGGCCTGATCCGCGCGGTCGAGAAGTTCGACTACACCAAGGGCTACAAGTTCTCCACCTACGCCACCTGGTGGATCCGCCAGGCCATCACCCGCGCCATGGCCGACCAGGCCCGCACCATCCGCATCCCGGTGCACATGGTCGAGCAGGTCAACCGCATGGTCCGGGCCCGGCGGGAGCTGTCGGTCACGCTGGGCCGGGAGCCCACCGTCGCCGAGGTGGCCCGGGCGCTGGACGTCCCGGAGTTCCAGGTGATCGAGCTGATCTCGTACGACCGCGAGCCGGTGAGCCTGGACCAGGCGGTCGGTGAGGACGGCGAGAGCGCGCTCGGCGACTTCGTGGCGGCGGTGGACCCGGCGGCCGGCCCGGACGACGCCGCCGCCAACGGGGAGCTCCGGCAGGAGGTGAGCATCGTGCTCGCCACCCTGTCGCAGCGCGAGCAGGCGGTGATCCGGCTCCGGTTCGGGCTGGACGACGGCCGGCAGCGCACGCTGGACGAGGTCGGGCGGGAGTTCGGCCTCTCCCGGGAGCGGATCCGCCAGATCGAGAAGGTGACGCTGCTCAAGCTGCGGGCGCCGGAGCGGGCGCAGCGGCTGGAGGCGTACGCCTGCTGAGGTGGGCGTGCCCGACGACGGCCCCGGCGGTTCGCCGGGGCCGTCGTCGTGGTGGTGCTTGACTCCGTCCTGCGTACGGGATAGAAACCTCTTGGTTATGAAACCGGGAGGTTATGAATGACTGCGGACCTGGACGCGACGTTCGCGGCGCTGGCGGACCCGACCCGGCGCGCCATCCTCGCCCGGCTGGCGGCCGGCGAGGCGACCGTCACCGAACTGGCCGCGCCGTTCGCGATGAGCCAGCCCGCGGTGTCCAAGCACCTGCGCGTCCTCGAACGGGCCGGCCTGGTCAGCCGGGGGCGGGACGGGCAGCGGCGGCCCTGCCGCCTGGAGGCCCGGCCGCTGCGGCAGGCCACCGCCTGGCTCGCCGACTACCGCGACTACTGGGCGGAGAGCTACCAACGCCTCGACGCCCTGCTCGACGAGCTTCGCGACGCCGGGGACGGCGTGCCGTGAGCACCGCCGACGACCCGCTGGTCGTGCACGCCCCAGGAGACCGGGAGATCGTGCTGAGCCGGCTGTTCGAGGCCCCCGCGCACCAGGTGTTCGCCGCCTTCACCCGCCCCGAGCTGCTGCGCCGCTGGTACGGCGCCCAGGGCTGGCGGCTGATCGAGTGCACGGTGGACCTGCGGGTGGGCGGCCGGTGGCGGTACGTGTCGCAGGGGCCGGACGGCGAGCGGATGGGGCAGGCCGGGGTGTACCGCGACATCCGGCCGCCGCACCTGCTGGTCTGCACCGAACTCTTCGACGACCAGTCGTACCCCGGCGAGACCCTGGTGCGCCACGAGTTCACTGAGCTGGCCGGGCGTACCACCGTGACCACCACCCTGCGGTACGCGACCGCCGAGGGCCGCGACCGCGTACTGCGCTACCCGATGGCGCGCGGCGTCGGCGAGAGCTTCAGCCGCCTCGCCGAACTGCTCGCCCTGACGACAGGAGAGAGACCATGAACTGGACCCTGGAAGTGGTGATCGTCCCCGTTTCGGACATCGACCGGGCCAAGGCGTTCTACGCCGACCGGCTCGGCTTCGACGTCGACCACGACACCGTCGTCGGCGACGACATCCGGATCGTGCAGTTGACCCCGCCGGGCTCCGGCTGCTCCGTGGTGATCGGCAAGGGCGCGGTGCCGGAGATGCCGCCCGGGTCCCTCAAGGGGCTCCAACTCGTCGTGCCCGACCTGCACAAGGCCCGGGCGCAGCTGGTGGAGCGCGGTGTGGACGTCAGCGAGATCCAGGTCATCGGTAAGAACCCGCGGCCGGTGCCGGACCCGCTCGACAACGTCGGCTTCGTCTTCTTCGACGACCCCGACGGCAACTCCTGGGCCGTCCAGCAGATCAGCAGCCGCGCCTGACGGGCGTTAAGAAGGGGCCCTTCCACAACGCCCGGCGTTAAGAAGGGGCCCTTCCTTTCACAAGCGGCGGGGGCCGGTGTCGGGGCGCGCCGCGGCCGAGCCGATCCGGACCGTCGCGTGCAGCACCGACAGGCCGTCCGGGCGGGCCAGCACCGGGTTCAGCGTCAGCGCGCGGACCCGGGGCTGCTCGTCGGCGAGCCGCCCCACCCGCAGCAGCAGATCGGCCAACGCCGCCCGGTCCACCGGCGCCGCCCCGCGGTGCCCGCGCAGCAGCGGGGCCGCCCGGGGCTCGTCGACAAGTTCGGCTGCGTCGAGGTCGGTCAACGGCACGGCCCGCCACGCCCGGTCACCGAGCAGCTCGGTGGCGACGCCACCCAGGCCGAAGCCGACCACCGGCCCGAACGCCGGGTCCTCCACCAGCTCCACCACGCAGGCCACGCCGGGCGGGACCATCGGCTGGACCAGGACGTTCCCGCCGAACTCGGCCGACATCTCGGCGTACGCCCGCCGCACGGCCGTCTCGTCGGGCAGGTCGAGGCGGACCGCGCCGAGGTCCAGCCGGTGCCGCAGGCCCGGGGCGGCGGCCTTCACCGCCACCGGGTACCCGAGCAGCCGTGCCGCCTCGACCGCGGCCTCCTCGGACGCCGCCGGCACGGAATCGACCACCTCGATCCCGTACGCGTCCAGCAGCCCGGCCGGGTCGAACGACTCCGGGCGCAGCGCCGCCTGGGCCACGTCCCGGTCCACCCCGGACAGCTCGGGCAGCATCCCCGCGGGCCGGCGCAGCCAGCCCGAATAGGCGGTCACCCGGCCCAGCGCACGTACCGCCTCCTCCACGCTCGGGTACGCGGGCACCCCGGCGGGAGCACGCCCGGCGAGGAACGTGGCCACGGTGGGCTTGCCGCCGGCGAGCGCCGTGGGCAGGGCCGCGGTGAAGTCCGTCTCGGTGTCCGGCAGCTGACCGGGCAGCGGCGGCGCGAACACCGCCACCAGCGAGTCCACCGCCTCGTCGGCGGCCGCCGCGGCGAGCGCGGCGGCGAACTCGGCGGCGCCGGCGCGCGGCCCGACGTCGCGCGGGTAGCCGTCGGCCAGGGTGAGCCCCTGCGCGGCACAGGCGGTGGCCGCGAGGCCGGCCAGCGCGGAGGAGTTCCCGACGACGGCGACCCGGTCGCCGGCCGGCAGCGGCTGGTTCGCCAGCAGCAAGCCGACGTCGAGCAGCTCGGCGACGGTGTCCACCCGGATCACGCCCGACTGGGCGAACAGCGCGCTCACCGCCTCCTCGTCCGGGCCGGCCGAGCCCCCGAGACCAGGTGGGCGGGCCGGCGAGGCCAGTGCGACGATCGGCTTCTCCCGCCCGATCCCCCGGGCCAGCCGGGCGAACTTGCGCGGATTGCCGAAGGTCTCCAGGTACAGCAGGATCACGTCGGTGCCGGGGTCGTCCTGCCAGTACTGGAGCAGGTCGTTGCCGGAGACGTCGGCCCGGTTACCGGCCGAGACGAAACTGGACAGGCCCAGCCCCCGCCGGTCCGCCTCGGCCAGCAGCGCCACCCCGAAGGCGCCGGACTGGCTGAACAGCCCGACCCGACCGGGCACCGGCAGCCGCGGGGCCAGCGTGGCGTTCAGGCGTACCTCGGCGTCGGTGTTCGCCACGCCCAGGCAGTTCGGGCCGACGACCCGCATGCCCGCCGCGTGGGCCGCGCGGACCAGCCGGCGCTGCGCGGCGGCGCCCTCGGCCCCGGCCTCGGCGAAGCCCGCGCTGATGACGACCAGGCCGTGCGCCCCGGCGGCGGCCGCGTCGCCGACCACCTCCTCCGCCGCCTCCGGTGGCACCGCCACCACGGCCAGGTCGACCGGCAGGCCCGCGCCGGCCGCCGACCGGTACGCGGGCAGCCCGGCGACCGTCCGCGCGGACGGGTGCACCGGCACCACCGACCCGGTGAACCCGTAGTCGCGCAGGTGCCCGAGCACCGCCGCGCCGACGCCCTGCCCGGTGGCGCTGGCCCCGTAGACGGCCACGCCGCGCGGCGCGAGCAGCCGGGCCACGGACCGGGCCTCGGTCCGGTGCTCCCGGCCCCGCTGCACCTGCAGGGTCGCCTCGGTCGGGGCGATCGGGAAGCTCAGGTGCACGACGCCGTCGGCGAACTGGCGCTGCACCTGGTACCCGAAGTCGGCGAAGACCCGCAGCATCGCGCCGTTGGCGGGCAGCACCTCGGCGACGAAGGTCATGATGCCGATCCGCCGGGCCGCGTCGGCGAGGTGCTCCAGCAGCACCGACCCGATACCCCGGCCCTGATAGGCGTCCTCCACCACGAACGCCACCTCGGCCTCCGGCGACTCCGGGCCGAGCCGCTCGTACCGGCCCACGGCGACGATCTGGTCGCCGACCAGCACCACGAACGCCTCCCGGTCCCGATGGTCGACGTTGACGAAGCGCTGCAGGTCCCGCTCCGGGATCCGCGGGTACGGCGAGAAGTAGCGCAGGTAGCGGGTGCGCTCCGAGAAGCGCGAGTGCATCGCGACGATGCCCGGTGCGTCGGACGGCCGGATCGGCCGCAACTGGACGGTGGTGCCGTCGCTGAGCAGCACGTCCACCGGTTGATCCACTGTGGTCACGGTAAGCGGCCCTTCCCGCCCGCCTCAGTCGCGCGGGTCGTGCGGATCGAGCCCGAGCAGCGGGAACACCGCCTTGCGGGTGGCCGCGATGGCGCGGTCCACGGCGTTCGGTTCCCCGGAGGGCTGCCACGACTCGTACGACGGGTCGACGTCGTCGGTCATCCGCAGCGGGATGTCCCGGCCGGGGCAGCGGGCGGCGGCCAGCTCCCGCCAGGCGGGCGGGGTGAGTGTGGCCGGGTCGAGCGGCTCGCCGGTGGCCACCGCGAGCAGGTGGGTCCACGCCCGGGGCACGGCTTCGACCAGCGCGTACCCGCCGCCGCCGGTGGCCACCCAGCGCCCGTCGCACAGCTCGTCGGCGAGCGCCCGCAGGGCGATGTACGTTGCGCGCTGCCCGTCGACGGACAGGTGCAGGTCGGCGAGCGGGTCGAGCCGGTGCCCGTCCGCGCCGCACTGGGTGACCAGGATCTCCGGCTGGAACGCGCGCAGCACCGACGGCACGATCGCGTGGAACGCGCGCTGCCAGCCGGCGTCGCTAACGCCCGGGGGCAGCGGCACGTTGACCGCGCTGCCCTGCGCCTCCGGCCCGCCGGTCTCGTCGGGGAACCCGGTGCCCGGGAAGAGCGCCAGCGGCGTCTCGTGCAGGCTCACGGTGAGCACGCGGGGGTCGTCCCAGAAGGTCTGCTGCACCCCGTCGCCGTGGTGGACGTCCACGTCGACGTACGCCACGCGGCGCGCACCGAGGTCGAGCAGGCGGGCGATGGCCACCGCGGGGTCGTTGTAGACGCAGAAACCGGAGGCCCGGGCGGGCATCGCGTGGTGCAGCCCGCCGGCCACGTTGACCGCCCGCCGTGCCTCGCCCCGCCAGACCGCCTCGGCCGCCGCCACCGAGGCGCCGGCGATCAGCGCGCTGGACTCGTGCATGCCGGGGAACACCGGGTTGTCGGAGGTGCCCAGCCCGAAACCGGCGAACAGCGGGTCCTGCGGGGCGATGCGGACGGCCTCCAGGTAGCGGGGATCGTGCACCCGGGTCAGCAGGTCGTCGTCGGCGGGCTCCGGCTTGACCAGCCGCACCCCCGGGCGCTCCAGGACGCCCAGCTCCCGCGCGAGCGCGACGGTCAGCTCGACCCGTACCGGGTCGAGCGGATGGTCACCGAGGTCGTAGGCGAGCAGCGACTCGTCCCACACCACCACCGTGTCGTCCGACATGCGCCCATCGTCGCACGGGCCGCCCCGGCCACCCACCACGCGCGCTGCGCACGCGCAGGTGTCGGGCGGTGCGGCTCACGCCGCCGGCGCGGACCCGGCGGGCTCCTCCCCCACCGCGACCGGGCGGGCGGGGTCGGCGACCCAGTTGCTCCACGAGCCGACGTACAGGGCGGCGTCCGGTCGGCCCGCCAGGTGCAGCGCGAACACCGCCTGCGCGGCCGTCACGCCGGAGCCGCAGTACGCGCCGACCGGGTGGTCGCCGGTCACCCCGGCGGCGGCGAACCGCTCCCGGAGCCGCCGGGCCGTCGGGAACCGGCCCTCGGCGACGTACGCGGTCGCGGGCAGGTTCACCGCGCCCGGCACGTGGCCGGCGACGGGGTCGATCGGCTCGGTCTCCCCGCGGTAGCGGGCCGCGGCCCGCACGTCGACAAGCACGCCCTCGTCGGCCGCGGCGAGCCGGGCGGCCCCGGCCGCGTCCAGCACCGGCAGCGCACCGGGACGCACCTCGACGTCGCCGGGCCGCGGCGCGGGCACCTCGGTCGACGTGGGTCGGCCCGCCCCCACCCAGGCGGGGTAGCCACCGTGCAGGAGGCGTACCTCCCGGTGGCCGGCCCAGCGCAGCGTCCACCAGGCGCGGGCGGCGGACATGCCGTCGCCGCCGTCGTACACGACGACGGGGTGACCGGCGCGGACGCCGGCGGCCCGCAACGCGGCCTGCAGCGCGGCGGGGTCGGGCAGCGGGTGCCGACCGGCGGCGCCCGGCGGGCCGCACAGCTCGGTGTCCAGGTCGACGAAGACCGCGCCGGGCAGGTGGCCGGCGGCGTAGTCGTCGCGCCCGGGCGGACCGGTCAGGCGCCAGCGGACGTCGAGCAGGGTCGGCGGGTCACCGCCGTCGAGTTCGGCGGCGAGCCGGTCGACCTCGACCAGCAGCTCCTCGGTACCGGACATGGCGTCCAGTCAACACCATCCCGTTGCCCACGGGGTGGTTCGGCGTCGGCCGTTCCCCGTCACGCGGGGTAGCATCGATCACTGGAGGGTCTGCCGTGAAGCATGATTTGGTCGACACGAGTGAGCGCGGAAATACCTCCGCCGAGAGGAGGCATCGATGCGCCACGATCTAGTGGACACGACCGAGATGTACCTGCGTACCATCCTCGAACTCGAGGAGGAGGGTGTGCCGCCGCTGCGCGCTCGGATCGCCGAGCGGCTGCGGCAGAGCGGCCCCACCGTCAGCCAGACCGTCGCGCGGATGGAGCGTGACGGCCTGCTCACCGTCGAGGGCGACCGGCACCTGTCCCTCACCTCGGCCGGCCGCAACGCGGCGATCTCGGTGATGCGCAAGCACCGGCTGGCCGAGCTGCTGCTGGTCAACGTCATCGGGATGCCCTACGAGGAGGCCCACGAGGAGGCCTGCCGGTGGGAGCACGTGATGAGCGACGCGGTGGAGAAGCGGGTGTACGACCTGCTCAACCGCCCGACCCGCTCGCCGTACGGCAACCCGATCCCCGGGCTGGAGGAGCTGGGCTCCCCGGGGCCGACCGACGCGGAGTCGACGGAGAGTGAGCGCAACCTGGCGTTCCCCGGTCTGTCCGGCCCGGTGGTGGTCCGCCGGATCTGCGAGAGCGTGCAGACCAACGCGGACGTGCTGCGCCAGCTGCACGCCGCCGGGGTCGACCCGGGCGCGACGGTGACCGTGGCCCAGGAGCGTGACGGGGTGTCGATCGACCGCTCCGGCGACCGCATCCGACTCCCCCGCGAGGTCGCCAGCCGCGTCTTCGTAGCGGCAAGCTGACCCCCGCTCCTCGGTCAGTCGTCGACGTAGGGGCAGTGCCGGCAGCCGCGACCGCAGCAGGTGCCACGACGGGCCAGGAAGCCGGCCGTGAGGACGAACAGGCCGGTGGCCGGGTCGGGGTAGCCGGCCTGCCCGGCGGTCAGGGCGGCCGTGTGCGCGGCGAGGATGCGTGTCCGGTCGGGGTGCTCGGGCGCCAGCCGGGACGGGTGCGGCTCCGTCAGGGGCCGCGGCGCCAGCGGTCGTCGCTCTCCACTCACCCGGCAAGTCTAGGAACGCCCCGCGGCGGTTGATCCCCTCGACGGCGGCATCGCGACCACGGACGAGTGCGGCTTCGGGAAGGACGTTGGCTTTCTCGTCGGCGGGGCCTATGGTTGCCGGATGCATCGGTCCGGCCAGCACTCGGTCACCGTCGTCGCGCTGACGACGGCGTCCGACGCTGCCCGCCGGCCGTTCCAGCACTCGACCCGGGCGGTGCGTACGGCGGTCGCGCCGTCCCCCGTCGGCTCGGCCGCCTCCGCGCAGCCGAGCCCCACCGGGCGTGGCCCTCCGTGGACCGGTACGAATCTCGGTACCGGCCGCCAAGGGCGAAGCGACAACGCTTCGGCCCTTTTTTCTTTTCCGGAGGAGTCCACCCATGACGACACACGTTCAGCCCGACGAACGCAACTGGCTCGGCGAGCTGCGGGACACCCTGACCCACGACTTCGAAGTGCAGACGGCGCGGCTGACGCAGCTCACCGCGGACACCGGCGACCCGGGCGAGGCGCACACCCAGAGCGCCCTGATCGCCACCACCCGGCAGAGCCTGGACCAGATCAGTGGAGCGTTGCGACGGATGGCCGAGGGGCGCTACGGCACCTGCGAGCGGTGCTCCGGGTCGATCCCCCGCGAGCGCCTCGAGATCCTGCCGCACGCGCGCTTCTGCGTGCCGTGCCAGGAGAAGCAGGGCCGCTGACGGCGGCGGGCTGCCGTGCCCAACGGGGAGGCACGGCAGCCGCCACGCCCGCCGGCACCACTGGCAGGGACGATCGGATACGCCAGAGCGGCACGACACGTGCGGTGGGGGCCGCTACGGCGTATCCGATCATGAACGCAGCATCACGAGGGCCGGTCCGGTTTCGCGTATCGCCCGGGCGACGGTTTGTCGCCAGATGAGTGCGGCCTTCGCCGCTGGCGGATCTCGTCGAGGTGCTGCTGCTTGTGCTGCCGGACCATCTCGTCCCACACGTCCTGGTCGTAGTCCGGGTCGGGCGGGATCCACTTGTGTGACCCGTCGCTGTAGTGGAAGCGCTCGTCCCCCGGCCGGATCACGCTCACCGGATCCATCCGAGGAAGCGTCGGTGCAGGAGTCCCGCCGGAACCCAGGTCAGATCCTCGGCGGCCGAGACCAGGTAGGACCCCATGTAGAGCGCGAGCGACACCGGCGCTCCCTCGAACTCCGCCGCCAACTCCCTGCGCCGGGTCGGGCACGGCCACGGCCCGTTGCATCCACCGCAGGTCCACACCGGCAGGACCGGCCCGTGCGTGCTCACGAGTCGCCGCCGAGGAAGCGCCAGGTGGCCGCGCGGGCATGCCAGCGGCACGCCCATTCCGCCTGATAACAGGGGTACGGAGACATCCGCGCCCACCACCGCCGGCAGCCGATACAGAGCCCATCCACATCGGGCAGATGCACCGCCAGGATCTGGCCGGCCCGCTGCTCGGTCACGCCTGCTCCTCCCCCGGCCAATGGCCACGACGGATCGGGATGCGGTGTCGGGCGCGGCAGGGCAACTCGGTGCCGCACCGGCAGACCCGCCGCCACAGCCGCCACGACCAGACCGGGCGATGCCGCCGGGCCAGGGTCAGCGCCGCCGCCAGCAGGTACCCGTCGTACGACACACGCGGCGGCATCGCCCCTCCAGCCCCGGGACTCATCATGAACTTGCACCGACATTTTTGCGCGCGCATTTTTGTGTGGTCAACCTCAACACGCCAAGAAGGTCCGAGCGTGTTGGAGGGGCCAACCGGCACAATGACCGGCATGGAGAGTCCGACCTTCGTTCGCTTCCAGCTCGGCGCGCAGCTTCGGCGGGTCCGCGAGGAGGCCAACGTGACGGCCGAGCAGGCCGCCGAGGTAATCGAGGTCTCGGCAAGTACGCTGCGGCGCATCGAGGCGGGGCGGGTCGGCATCAAGGGACCCGCGCTCAACGCGCTGTTGGATCGCTACGGCGTGACCGACGCCGAGCTACGCGACACGCTGCTGTCGATGGCGAAGAGCGGGAAACAGCGCGGCTGGTGGGCCAAGTACGGCGACCTACCGTCGTCGTACCGGCAGTACATCGGCTTGGAGTCCGCCGCCGAGGAGGTACAGAACTTCGAGACATTGGTCGTGCCAGGCTTGCTCCAGACGGCGGACTACGCCCGGGCCATGACCAGCGAGGACGCATTCGAGCCATCGCCGGAAGCGGTTGAGCGTCGGGTTGCCGTCCGGATGCAGCGTCAGGAGTTGATCACGTCGGGGAAGCTGCGCCTCGTGGCAGTTCTCGACGAGGCGGTGCTGCGCCGTCAGATCGGCGGGGCAGCGATCATGGCCGACCAACTCACCGCGCTGCTTGAAGCCAGCAAGCGCTGGAACGTGTCGGTCCAGGTGATCCCGTTCCGAGAAGGCGCCTACGCCTCCATGCTGTCCAGCTTCCACATCCTGAACTTCGCTGAGGGTCCAGGCGTGGTCTACATCGAGGGCCTTACGGGCGACCTGTACGCGGAGGGAGAGGATGTGAGGCGCTGTACGGTTGTCTTCAACAGCCTGCGCGCCGCGGCCTTGTCACCCACAGACTCGGCCGCGATGATCGAGGAGATCCGAGACGCGAGGCGTAAGGAGTAGGAGGCGGACCGTGGACTCGCAGTGGCGCAAGAGCACCCGAAGCGGCAGCAACGGTGCCTGCGTCGAGGCCCGGTACACGGACAACACCGTCGAGGTTCGCGACAGCAAGGACACCTCGGGTTCGATCCTTCGCTTCGGCGGCCGGACATGGTCCGCTTTCCTCACTCACCTGCGGCGGTAGGCAGCACTCGGGCAACTGAGTCGCTGCCATATAAGGCGACCGCCCAACGTCCGACCGACGGGGACGGGGACCGCTGATCCGGCTAGCCGAACCAGAACAGTGCCTGCCCGTGCCCGCGGGCCCAGGCGAGCGGCGTGCCATCCAGCGCGAGCACGTTGTGGAACCCTTCGCCCGGCGGCTCGGGTAGCTCGTCGTAGCGCAGCACCTGTGGGCCCTCGGTTGCGATCCAGTGCCCGGGCAGCTCACGAACCAGCTCGACGAAGGCGTTCCGCCGTGCGGTCGGCACCTGATACAGCACCGAGCTGTGGAACACCACCAGGGTCGCGTCGGGTGGTGCCAGCGCGGCCAGCGCCGGGAGGTCGTCCAGCAGGTCACCGCGGACGAGCAGCGGCGGGTCGGCCGCGACGACAGCTGCGGCGGCGCGCAGTCGGGCCCGCCGATGCGCATGCTCCGGCCAGATGAGTGCCTCCAACCACGCGACGTCGTCCGGATCGGTGACGTCGAGCGGGTTGAGGTCCAGCCCGGCCCGCCACACCACCGTGGGCACCTGGGTCGGGGGCGTGGTGCCGGTGAGCGCGCAGTCGAGGACCGGCTCGCCATCGCCCAGGACGTGGCTGCCGTAACGGTACGCGTACCGGTCGGGGTAGAGGCAGAGGCCGGCGGAGGCTCCGATCTCCAGGAGCGCCAGCGGCTGTGGCAGAGCGGTGAGCACTGGCAACAGTACGGCGCACCGGCCGGCCTCGTTCGTCTGCGTCGCCCTGGCCCGGATTCCCAGCTCGATGGCCGGCCAGTTCGTGAGGACGTGGTCGTGGAAGGCCGTGGGGTCCTCAACCGGACCACCGAGCAGCCGGACCACGGCGAACAGCAGGTTCGGCTGCCGTTTGGGCGGCGGAAGCGTCTCGATCAGAGCGAGCAGATCGGCATCGCGGGACACGGCCAGCGCCAGACGCTCGTACGCGGGTGACACACCGCGCGCCTCGCGCCCAGCGAACGTGCGGTAGGTCTCGGCGGCCGTCACGCCCTCAGGATCGCAGCACACCGGAGCATCCACCGACCCGCGGTACGGCAAGTCGGGGTGTCCCAGTGCGTTGGACACCCCGACTTGCCGTATTCGGTGTCGATCAGGCGAGGCGCGGCCCGGGCAGTCAGCCCGGGCCGCGCGTACGTCAGCTGCAGCCGCTGGTGCTGCCGCAGCCCTCGCAGACGTAGCAGCTGCCGGCCGGGCGCATCTTCGTACCGCAGGTGAAGCAGAGCGGCGCGTCGGCGGCCTTGCCGATGACGGCCTCCAGCAGCTCGGTGCTGGAGCCGACAGACGGCGCCGGCTTGGCGGCGGCGACGTCCGCCACCTCCTGCGCCGGCTGGGCGATCGGGCCGGACTTCGGCTCCTCCGGCCTGGTCTCGACCGGGGCGGAGGCGGCCATCGCGGTGAGGTCCGCACCGCTCGCCTCCGCCTCCGCCTCGGCCGCGAGCTGGGCGGCCCGCTCCTTCGCGGTGAAGATGCCCAGCTCGGCGCGGCGCTCGTACGGCAGGAAGTCCAGGGCCAGGCGACGGAAGATGTAGTCCATCACCGAGGCCGCCATGCGCACATCAGGGTCGTCGGTCATGCCGGCCGGCTCGAAGCGCATGTTTGTGAACTTGCTGACGTACGTCTCCAGCGGGACGCCGTACTGGAGACCGATGGAGATGGCCACCGAGAAGGCGTCCATCACGCCGGCCAGGGTCGAGCCCTGCTTCGACATCTTGAGGAAGACCTCGCCGAGGCCGTCGTCCGGGTACGACGACGCGGTCAGGTAGCCCTCGGCGCCGCCGACCGAGAAGGAGATGGTCTCGGACGGGCGCTTCTTCGGCAGCCGCTTGCGCACCGGGCGGTACTCGACGACCTTCTCCACGACCGGCTCCACAGCCGCGGGGGTCTCCGGCTCGGCGGCCTTCTTCTTCGCCGCCGACAGCGGCTGGCCGACCTTGCAGTTGTCCCGGTAGATCGCCAGAGCCTTGAGGCCGAGCTTCCAGCCCTCGAAGTAGATCTTCTCGACGTCCTCGACGGTGGCCTGCTCCGGCATGTTGACCGTCTTGGAGATGGCGCCGGAGATGAACGGCTGGACGGCGGCCATCATCCGTACGTGCCCCATCGGGGCGATGGACCGCTCGCCCATCGCGCAGTCGAAGACCGGGTAGTGCTCCGGCTTGAGGCCGGGGGCGTCCACCACGTGGCCGTGGTCGGCGATGTGCTCGACGATCGCCTCGACCTGCTCCTCGGGGTAGCCGAGGCTGCGCAGGGCGCGCGGCACGGTCTGGTTGACGATCTGCATCGAGCCGCCGCCGACCAGCTTCTTGAACTTGACAAGCGCCAGGTCCGGCTCGACGCCGGTGGTGTCGCAGTCCATCATCAGGCCGATGGTGCCGGTGGGCGCCAGCACGCTGGCCTGCGAGTTGCGCCAGCCGTTCTTGTCACCGATCTTGTTGCCGAGCGTCCACTGCTTGGTGGCCTCCCGCTGGACCGCGGTGGCGACGGTGCCGGCCGGCTTGATCTCGTCGTTGGCGGCGGCGTGCTTGCGCATGACCCGCTTGTGCGGCTCGGCGTTGCGGGCGTACCCGTCGTACGCGCCGACGACGCCGGCCAGCTCGGCCGAGCGGCGGTACGCGGTGCCGGTCATCAGCGAGGTGATCGCCGCGGCCAGCGAGCGGCCCTGCTCCGAGTCGTACGGCAGGCCCGAGGCCATCAGCAGCGCGCCGAGGTTGGCGTACCCGATGCCCAGCTGCCGGTAGGCCCGCGTGGTCTCGCCGATCTTCTCGGTCGGGAAGTCGGCGAAGCAGATCGAGATGTCCATCGCGGTGATGACCAGCTCGACCGACTTGACGAACTTCTGCACCTCGAAGCCGCCGTCGGCGCGGAGGAACTTCATCAGGTTCAGCGAGGCCAGGTTGCACGAGGAGTTGTCCAGGTGCAGGTACTCCGAGCACGGGTTCGACGCGGTGATCCGGCCGGTCTCCGGGCAGGTGTGCCAGTCGTTGATGGTGTCGTCGTACTGCAGGCCGGGGTCGGCGCACTCCCAGGCGGCCTGGGAAATCGTGCGGAACAGGTTCTTGGCGTCGATGGTGTCGATCACCGCGCCGTCGAGGCGGCCACGCAGGTCGAAGGCGCCGCCGTTCTCCACCGCGGTCATGAACTCGTCGGAGACCCGGACCGAGTTGTTGGCGTTCTGGTACTGGACGCTGACGATGTCGGCGCCGCCCAGGTCCATGTCGAAGCCGGCGTCCCGCAGCGCGCGGATCTTGTCCTCCTCGCGCGCCTTGGTGACCACGAACTCCTCGATGTCCGGGTGGTCGACGTCGAGGATCACCATCTTGGCCGCGCGCCGGGTGGCGCCACCGGACTTGATGGTGCCGGCGGAGGCGTCGGCGCCGCGCATGAAGCTCACCGGGCCGGAGGCGGTGCCGCCGGAGGAGAGCAGCTCCCGGGAGGAGCGGATCCGGGACAGGTTGACCCCGGAGCCGGAGCCGCCCTTGAAGATCAACCCCTCCTCCTTGTACCAGTCCAGGATGGAGTCCATCGAGTCGTCGACGGCGAGGATGAAACAGTTGTGGACCCGGAGGTTGCCGGCGAGGAACTCGCCGCTCTCGGTCTGGATGTCGTAGACCTCCATCGCCCCGAGCGGTTCGACGCGGTCGATCTCCAGCCGCTTGACGTCGTTGGCCGGACGGCCAGACTTGGCGAAGCTCTGCTCGAGCTTGGCCATCTTCTCGGCGCCGACGAACCCGATGTGGGTGGCGAAGAGGTCCCGGTCGCCGTCGTTCTGGATGCGGACCGACCAGCAGCCCTTGCGGTCCGGGCGCGGGTCCGCCTTGTACCCGACGCGGGAGAAGATCCCGAACCGCAGCAGCAGGCTCTGCACACCGCGGATCAGCTTCTCCGAGATCATGTCGGCCGCGACGAGCGTCGAGTGCTCACGGGCCGAGACGTAGCCCTCGGCCTGGAAGATGCTGCGCAGGTACGCCGCGACGACCGGCAACGGCGCGGTGAAGAGCCGCTCCGGCACCTCCATCTCGACGCCGCGGGTCAGCAGGCTCCACTTCTCCACGAACGGGCGCAGGTGCTCGCCGTACAGGCGGGTGCGCCGGCAGTCGAGCTGGTCGTCCTGCGTCACGACCGGGCGCTCATTGCGGTGCACGCCGGGGAAGACCTCGTCGAGGGTGCCGGTCACCCACTTCAACTCATCGTCGTTGACGGTCATCGCCTCGATCGTCAACGAACGGTTGCTGCCCTCGTCGTACTGGCCCACGAACCCGTCCGACTGCAACCAACCGGCGAGCGCGGCCTCACGGATCTCCCGCAGGTCGAGTTCGCTCTCGCCGTAGGCGTACGTGCGGTGCCACTCGAGCCTGTCGCCGGGCTTCAGGGTGCCGGCCTCCACCCACTGGCCCGTTCCGTCGCCCGTGCTCTTCCACACCACGTGGTCCGGCGTGACGTCGAGCAGGTAGCCCGCCTTGGTGTGCAGCCGGATGACCTCACGGACTCCGTTGGCCTTGACGGCCACGATCCTGGTCAGCCCGTTCCCGTCGTACACCTTGGCCCCGACGGCGCCGTCCTCGACCAGCTTGCCGATCGGCACCAGCCCGTCCGGTGTGCTGACCAGCGAGTCGTACGGAAGGCACGCGCTGACCTGCTGCGGCGAGGGCGTGCCCACGTTGAACCAGACCGGCGAGTTGAAGCTGAACACCTGGTGCAGCAGCATCCAGGTCAACTCGTGGGCGAAGACCTCGGCGTCGGCCGGGGTCGCGAAGTAGCCGTACTCCTCACCGGCGGTGCGGTAGGTGCTCACCACCCGGTCGATCAGCTGCCGGAGGGACCACTCCCGCTCCGGGGTGCCCACCGCGCCCCGGAAGTACTTGGTGGTCACGATGTTGGCCGCGTTGACGCTCCACGACTCCGGGAACTCCACGCCGCGCTGCTCGAAGTTGATCGAGCCGTCCCGCCAGTTCGTCATCACGACGTCCCGGCGCTCCCAGGTCACCTCGTCGTACGGGTGGACCCCCTCGGTGGTCCACACCCGCTCGACCTTCAGACCGGCCCCCGCCTTGTTCCGTGACCTGCTCGTCGTCACGACGTCGCCCCCTCGTCTGCGCGGTCACCCAACCGCATGTACCGATTTCTTCTGTACTGCACAAGTCAACTGGTGTGGCCGGCGGACCCGGCCGCTCCGGCCCCTTCGCGGGCCCGCGCCGCCTCACGCAGCGTCTCGATCTCGCGCTCGAAGTCCGCGAGCGAATCGAACGACCGGTAGACGCTCGCGAACCGGAGATACGCCACCTCGTCCAGGTCACGCAGCGGGCCCAGGATCGCCAGGCCGACCTCGTGACTGGGGATCTCGGCGGCCCCCTTGGCCCGGACGGTCTCCTCCACCTTCTGCGCCAGCAGCGCGATGGAGTCGTCGTCGACCGGCCGGCCCTGGCACGCCTTGCGCACCCCGCCGATGATCTTCGTCCGGCTGAACGGCTCGGTGACCCCGCTGCGCTTCACCACCGCGAGGACGGCCTCCTCCACCGTGGTGAACCGCTTGCCGCACTCCGGGCACGAGCGCCGCCGGCGGATCAACTGGCCGTCGTCGGCCTCCCGCGAGTCGACGACCCGGGAGTCGGGATGCCGGCAGTACGGACAGCGCATGAGCCCGACCTCCTTCTGTCGAACGCGGGCCACACCGGCCGCCCCCGGGCACGCGTCATCACGGCGGAGCCATCCTTCGACGGTCTTCGCCGTGCCGGCGGTGCGGAGTGGCGGTCGGTAGTTGAACCCCAACCTATAGGCAACTTACGCCCGTGTGACTACTACATCTAGGGGTTGACGGTATGCCGCCGAGGTTCTGAGGTCAAGTTGGCCAGCGTGTCCGGCGCGTCACCCGAGTCCGGGACCGCTCCCCTCTTCCCCGTCGCCCGCAAACCCAACCCCGCCACCCCCGGTCCGGTTATCGGCCGGCCGGCTGAACGCCGTCCACGATCCGGCAGATTAGAACAGCCGTTCGATCCGACGTACCATTTAGCAGAACACGAGTACGACCCGCGCGGTTTTTCACCCCGACACGCCGAGCAAGCTCGTACAGATGTTTGAAAATGACTGATCTCACCTATACGGTCATGAACGACAGGCGCGCGGCGGATCTGCTCCGCCGGTGTCACCGCACCACCGCACGCACCACGAGCCGACGAGGCACCACAGCGCCGACCAGGGAGGACGGACGTGACCGAGGACCGGGCCAGCCGGCCGAAGAGCCCGCAGCAGATCACCGAGGCGGGCGCGGCGACCACGCGTCGCCGGGGTGCCGCGCGCAGCCGCACCGGCACGGCCGCCGTGCGCCCGGTCACCCCCGTGGTGAGTGCCTTTCCCGATCCGGCGACGGTCGACCTGACCGCCCGGCAGCGGCGGATCCTGGAGTTCATCCGCACCTGGGTCGAGCGGCACGGTTACCCGCCGAGCGTGCGCGAGATCGGCGAGGCGGTCGGTCTGGTCTCGCCGTCAAGCGTCGCCTACCAGTTGAAGGAACTGGAAAAGAAGGGCTTCCTGCGCCGCGACCCCAACCGGCCGCGCGCGGTCGACGTCCGGGCGCCCAGCGAGGCGATCGACGACGAGCTGACCCGCTCCCAGCGCCCCACGCCGGCGTACGTGCCGATGCTGGGCCGGATCGCCGCCGGTGGCCCGATCCTCGCCGAACAGGCCGTCGAGGACGTGTTCCCGCTCCCGCGTGAGCTGGTGGGCGAGGGCGAGGTCTTCATGCTCCAGGTCAAGGGCGACTCGATGCTCGACGCGGCGATCTGCGACGGCGACTGGGTGGTCGTCCGGCAGCAGCCCACCGCCGAGTCCGGCGACATCGTGGCCGCGATGCTCGACGGCGAGGCGACGGTGAAGACCTACCGCCGCCGGGACGGCCACGTCTGGCTGATGCCGCAGAACCCGGCCTTCGACCCGATCCCGGGTGACGACGCCACGATCATGGGCCGCGTCGTCGCCGTCCTACGCCGCATCTGACCCGTTCGGCGCCGTGATCCGCGCCCGCTGCCGGGCGCGGGTCAGTAGCGGTCGCCGTAGTGGCCGCGGCCCGGCACCTGCCCGTACTGGCCACCCCAGCCCTCGTCGTAGCCGTTGTCGCGACGCCGTCCACGCGGATCCGGCTCGCCGCCATCCCGGCGCGGCGGCTCGGCACGGCCACCGCCGTACACACCTCCGCCGGCCGGAGCGCCGCCGTAGACCCCACCACCACCGGCGGCCGGGCGGCCACCGTTGGCCGGGCGGGCGCCGTTCGCGGGACGGCCGCCGTCCGCCCCGGGCCGGGCGCCACCATAGACGCCGCCGCCGGAGGGCCGGCCCCCGTAGACCGCGCCACCGGCGGGACGACCCCCGCCGTACACGCCGCTGCCGGCGGGGGCGGCACCCGGCGCGCGGGGCCCGCCGCCGTAGCCGCCGCCGGCCGGAGCACCGCCGTACACGGAACCCCGAGGACGGTCGTCGGGGGCGAAGCCGTCGCCGCGATCGTCGGCGCCCGGCGCGTCGTCGGGATCGCCGGCCGGCTTGCGCCGGGCCCGCAGGATGCCGAACACGCCCGCGCCGACCATGGCCGCGCCGAGCAGGCCTACGGCGCCGACCAGGTACATGATGTCCTGCAGCGAGAGGCTGTCGAACCAGGACGCCTCGGCCTTCTTCTTCGGCCCGGCGGCCGCCTCCGCGACCGGCTTCGCGCCCTCCGTCGAAGGCTTGTACGCGAGGATGTCGATCGGCTCGCCCTCGTCGAGCTGGCCGCCGTCGGAGACGGTGAGGAACGTCTTGCCGTCCGGGGTGTACGCGATCGCCTCACCGAACGGGTCGGCGAGCGGAGTCACCCGGGGCTCCCCCGTGGTCAGGGCCTTCACCACGTTCCCGTCGGCGACGTCGTACTCGAAGGCGTCCGCGTACGTACGCAGCACCACGCGGGAACCGTCCGGGGAGCGCGCGGCCCCGGTGATCGCCGTCCGCCCGAGCACGCCGAGCCGGTTGTCGGTCTCGGTCTTCGGCAGGGTGATCTCGCCGACCTTCGTCATCTGCGCGGGCTCGGTGTCGCCGGTGGGCAGCTCGCCCTCGGCCGTGAAGATCTCGGCCTTGCCGGAGGTGACCTTCGTGATGATCAGCGGGGCGTTGTCGTCACCGACGAGCAGCGCCTCCGCGTCGCGCGGCTTGCCGTCGGGGTACGCGAGGCGGTGCAGGACCGGCTGTTTCCCGCCGCCCGCCGGCATGGTCCACACCGCCACCCGCTCGCGACGGTTCTTGCTGGTCACGTTGTCGCCGGTGTCGGCGATCCAGAGGGTCTTGCCGTCCGGTGAGAGGGCCAGGTCCTCCGTGTCCAGCGGGCCGCCGCCGGAGTAGCGGACCGGATCCTTGGCGACCTTGCACTTCGTGTCCAGGTAGAAGACCCGCTTGCGGCTCTCCAGCTCGGTGCCGTCGTTGATCACGATGTAGCCGGTCTTCGTCGCGACCAGCCCGGACAGCTCGCTGAGCCGTTCGTCGGTCACCGTGCAGCGCTTCTGGCCCGCCGCCACGGCCGGCGACGGCGCGGTGACCAGGACGACACCGGTGGCTGCCACGGTCGCCCCCAGCAGGCTGAGGGCACCCGTGACCGAGGTGAGAACGCGGCGCATCCTCATAGTGTCGCACGACGCCGCGCCGGTACCATGCGCCCGGACGCCTAGGAAGGGGACCCGACGGCCTGCGGCTCCGCCGCCCGGAACGGCTCCAACTCGGCGGCCAGCGCCGCACCGACCCGCACGTGCAGCAGGGTGCCCTCGGGCAGGTGTGAGGTGCTCAGCACCTCGCCCTGGCGGTGCACCCGGGCGACCAGGTCGCCCCGGTCGTACGGCAGGACCGCGCGGACCTCGACCGCCGGTCGCGGCAGCCGGGACTCGATCGCGGCGCGCAGCTCCTCGATCCCCCGACCGGAGTGGGCGGAGACGAAGATCGCCTCCGGCCAGAGCCGCTTGAGCCGCAGCAGCGTCTCCTCGTCGGCCGCGTCGGTCTTGTTGACCGCGAGCAGCTCCGGCAGCCGGTCGGCGCCCACCTCGGCGAGCACCTCGCGGACCGCGCGGACCTGCTCCTCCGGGTCCGGGTGGGTGCCGTCGACGACGTGCACCACCAGGTCGGCCTCGGCCACCTCCTCCAGCGTCGAGCGGAACGCCTCGACGATCTGGTGCGGCAGGTGCCGGACGAAGCCGACCGTGTCGGAGAGCGTGTAGAGGCGGCCGTCGCTGGTGTTGGCCTTGCGGGTCGTCGGGTCCAGCGTGGCGAAGAGCGCGTCCTCCACCAGTACGCCGGCGCCCGTCAGCCGGTTGAGCAGGCTGGACTTCCCGGCGTTGGTGTAGCCGGCGATGGCCACGGCCGGCACGGCGTTGCGGGAACGGCGGGCGCGCTTGGTCTGGCGTACCGTGCGCATGCCCTTGATCTCCCGACGCAGCCGGGCGATGCGGTGCCGGATCCGGCGCCGGTCGGTCTCCAGCTTGGTCTCACCGGGACCGCGCAGACCCACGCCGCCGCCGGCGCCGCCGCCACGCCCGGAGCCACCGGTCTGGCGGGAGAGGGTCTCACCCCAGCCGCGCAGTCGGGGCAGCAGGTACTCCAGCTGGGCCAGCTCGACCTGCGCCTTGCCCTCCTTGCTCTTCGCGTGCTGGGCGAAGATGTCAAGGATCAGGGCGGTGCGGTCGACCACCTTGACCTTGGTGCGCTGCTCGAGGTTGCGCAGCTGGGACGGGGACAGCTCGCCGTCGCAGATCACCGTGTCGGCGCCGGTGGACAGCACGACCGCCCCGAGGTCGTCGACCTTGCCGCGGCCGACGTAGGTGGCCGGGTCCGGGCGGTTGCGGCGCTGGATCAGCCCTTCGAGCACCTGCGAGCCGGCCGTCTCGGCCAGCGCCGCCAGCTCGGTGAGGGAGTTCTCCGCGTCCTGCTGGGTGCCCTCGGTCCAGACGCCGACGAGGACGACCCGCTCCAGCCGCAGCTGGCGGTACTCGACCTCGGTGATGTCGGTCAGCTCGGTGGAGAGGCCGGGGACCCGCCGCAGCGCCTGCCGCTCCGACAGCTCGAACTCACCGGTGGTGGCGTCGAGCTCGTCGTCCTCGTGGGGAAGGAAGGTCTCCTGCTCTCGCAAACTGCGTCTCCTGTCCGTTTTATCCGTCACCGGGGAGTTTCCGGCGTGTACGAGCAATCCTGACATGTGCCAACGCCGGACGCACCCGCTATATGCCCGTCGGCGTACCGGTCAGTAGCGGGGCCGGATGCGTGCCGACCTGCGTGGGCGAGTAGAAATGCGGGCGAGCCGTTCAGCGTCGACGGAGGGATCTGCGTGGCCATCACCCGACTGCCGAGTGCCGGATTCTCGATCACGATCCGGATCGCGGTGCCCGCCGACGCATCCTCGATCGGGCGGCTGACCACGTCGGTCGGCGAGGCCGGGGCGATCGTCACCGCGCTCGACGTGGTCGACTCCGACCCCACCCACGTGATCGTCGACCTGACCTGCGACACCGCCGACGCGAGCCACGCCGACCAGGTGGTCGACGCGCTCACCGCGCTTGACGGTGTGGACGTGCGCAAGGTCTCCGACCGCACGTTCCTGCTGCACCTCGGCGGCAAGATCGAGGTCAGCTCGAAGGTCGCGCTGCGCACCCGTGACGAGCTGTCCCGCGCGTACACCCCGGGGGTCGCCCGGGTCTGCATGGCGATCGCGGAGAACCCGGCGGACGCCCGGCGGCTGACCATCAAGCGCAACACGGTCGCGGTGGTCAGCGACGGCTCGGCGGTGCTGGGCCTGGGCAACCTCGGGCCGGCGGCGTCGTTGCCGGTGATGGAGGGCAAGGCGGCGCTGTTCAAGCGGTTCGGCGGGGTGGACGCCTGGCCGGTGGTGCTGGACACCCAGGACACCGACGAGATCGTGCAGATCGTCAAGGCGATCGCGCCCGCGTACGGCGGGATCAACCTGGAGGACATCGCCGCGCCGCGCTGCTTCGAGATCGAGGCGCGGCTCCGCGAGGCGCTGGACATCCCGGTCTTCCACGACGACCAGCACGGCACCGCGATCTGTGTGCTGGCCGCGCTGACCAACGCGCTACGCGTGGTCGGCAAGGACCTCGCGGACGTGCGGGTGGTGGTCTCGGGCGCGGGCGCGGCCGGCACCGCGATCATGAAGCTGCTGCTGCGCCAGGGCGTGGGCGACATCATCGCGTACGACCGGGACGGCGCCCTGCACCGCGGGATGGCCGGGCTCAACCCGGCCTGGCAGTGGCTGGCCGAGCACACAAACAAGGAGAACTACTCCGGGGACCTGCGCGGTGCGATGCGCGACGCGGACGTCTTCATCGGCGTGAGCGCGCCCAACCTGCTCAGCGGCGACGACATCGCCACCATGGCCAAGGACGCGATCGTGTTCGCGCTGGCCAACCCGGACCCGGAGGTCGACCCCCGGGAGGCGCGCAAGTACGCCGCCGTGGTGGCCACCGGCCGTTCCGACCAGCCGAACCAGATCAACAACGTCCTGGCCTTCCCGGGTGTGTTCCGGGGCATGCTGGACGCGCACGCCGAGGAGTTCACCGAGGAGATGGCGATCGCCGCCGCTCGGGCCATCGCCGACGTCGTCGGCGAGGACAAGATCAATCCCACGGTCATCGTCCCCAGCGTCTTCGACTCCCGCGTCGCCCCCGCGGTGGCCGCCGCGGTCCGCGCCGCCGCCCAGAACCCGTCGGCGACCCCGCCCCCGGCCGCCGACCCGGGGCCGGCCGACCTCCCCGAGATCGCCGCGAACGCCAGCGCCACCCCGTAACCCCCGCTCGCCTCGGCGATCATGGAGTTGTGGTGCCTCACAAGGAGGCGCATACCGGGTAACAACACCCACCACAACTCCATGATCGGCTAAGGGGTCGGCAGTGCGGAGGGGGTTGCGTGGCCGGTGGCCACCAGTACTGCGGGGCCGGCCAGCCAGCAGGTCTGGTCGGTGAGGGTGACTGTCAGGCGACCGCCGGGAACGTCGACCGCGACCACTCCCGTGGTGCGGTCCAGGTCGCGCAGGGCCACCGCGGCCACGGCGCAGGCACCGGTGCCGCAGGAGAGGGTCTCCGCGCTGCCGCGCTCGTAGACCCGCATGCGGACATGGCCGTCGGTGCCGTCGACCGGGTCGCCCGGGGCGCTGAACTCGACGTTGACACCGGCCGGGAAGACGTTGGCGTCCACCTCCGGCGCCCGGGTCAGGTCGAGCGCGGTCAGCTCCAGGCCGGCGGGCACCGGGCAGACCAGGTGCGGGTTGCCGACGTCGACGGCCGTACCGGCCAGGGTCAGCCCGGCGAGGGCCGCGGTCGAGGTGTCGTACAGCCGTGGGCGGCGCATCTCCACGGCGACGCCCTCCCCGTCGACCCGGGCGCGCACGAGGCCGGCCCGGGTGGCCACCGTCAGGGCGGCGTCGGCCGGCGCGGCCAGCCCGGCGTCCAGCAGGTAGCGGACGAACACCCGGGCGCCGTTGCCGCACATCTCCGCGAACGAGCCGTCGGAGTTCCAGTAGTCCATGAACCACTCGGCGTCACCGGCCAGCGCGGCGCCGTCCGGATGCTTGGCCGCGCGGACCACCCGCAGCACGCCGTCCCCGCCGATCCCGCGCCGCCGGTCGCACAGCGCCGCCACCAGCCCGGACGTGAGGTCGAGCGCGCCGTCCGGGTCGGGGAGGATCACGAAGTCGTTGCCGGTGCCGTGCCCCTTGGTGAACTCCACGCCCCCATCATCGCGCAGCGTCGCGGACCACCCGCAGCGCATCCGCCACCAGGGCGTCCGACGCCGAGTCCAGCCAGTGGATCCGCGGGTCCCGCCGGAACCAGGAGCGCTGCCGGCGGACGAAGCGACGGGTGGCGCGGACCGTCTCCTCGTACGCCTCGGTCTCGGTCAGCTCGCCGGCCAGGAACCGCAGGACCTGCTGGTAGCCGAGGGCGCGGCTGGCCGTACGCCCCGCCGGCAGGCCCCGGCCGGCCAGCTCGCGGGTCTCGGCGACCAGGCCGTCGGCCCACATCCGGTCCACCCGCAGCGCGATCCGCTCGTCGAGCAGCGCGGTGTCCAGGTCGACGCCGACCTGCACCGACGGGTAGTACGGGGTGGGTTCGGGCAGCGCGGCGGTGAACGGGCCGCCGGTCAGCTCGATGACCTCCAGGGCGCGGACGATCCGGCGGCCGTTGCCGGGCAGGATGCCCGCCGCCGCCCCCGGGTCGACGTCGCGCAGCCGCGCGTACAGGGGGGCGGGCCCGAACTGGGCGAGTTCCGCCTCCAGCCGCTCCCGGACGGCCGGGTCGGTGCCCGGGAACTCGAACTGCTCCAGCACCGCCCGCACGTAGAGCCCGGACCCGCCGACCAGCAGCGGCACCCGCCCGCGGGCGAGGATGTCGTCGACCGCGGCGCGGGCGAGGCGCTGGTACTCCGCGACGCTCGCCGGCTCGGTCACCTCCCAGATGTCCAGCAGGTGGTGCGGCACCCCTTCGCGTTCGGCGACGGTGAGCTTCGCGGTGCCGATGTCCATGCCGCGGTAGAGCTGCATGGAGTCGGCGTTGACCACCTCCCCGCCCAGGGTGTGGGCGAGGGCGATGCTCAACGCCGACTTGCCGGCCGCGGTCGGCCCGACCACGGCGACCACCGGGCCGGTCACGCCGGCTCCCAGGAGGCGACGAGGTAGGCCACGCCGTACGGCGCCGCGTCGTGGGTCAGCTCGCCCCGCCAGTGGCCACCGGCCGCGTGGACCGCGCCGGCGAGCACCTGCCAGGGCGCGCGGCCGGCGGCCTTCAGCTCGGTGGACAGCCCCGGGTCGAGGTTGCGGAGGGCGTCGACGTCCGCCGTGGCCAGGGCCCGGGCGACCCCCCGGTCGTACGGCTCGGCGCGCGGGTCGTCGTAGCCGGGCGCCCGCTCGCCCCGGCAGGCCGACCCGTCGCCCATCACGAGCAGCGCGATCCGGCGCTCGCCACCGTCGACGAGCGTCGCGCCGAGGGCGGCGCAGCCGGCAGCGGCTTCGCCGAACGCGACCGCCTGGGCGTACCGGGGCAGTGCCGTGCCGGACCGGCGCAGCAGCCACGCGCCGAGGGTCAGACTGAGCGGGAGGCGCGCCTCGTCGGAGCGGTCGCCCCGCCAGAGCGGCACCCGCAGGTCGACCCCGTAGCGGTGGAGCGAGCCGTGCTCGGAGGCGTCGAACGTGGCGGTCGCCGGGGCGGCGCCGACGACGACGAGTTCATCCGGCCCGGCGGCCAGGAGCCGGGCGACGGCGGCGTCGCAGGCGGCACGGAGTTCGTCCAGCTCGGGCGCGGCGGCACCGGCCACCTCGGGGACGAGCAGCGGCGGGTGCGGGCAGACGGCGGCGGCGACCAACGACACCCGGAAACGTTAACCGCCGGCCGGCGCGGCCCGGGCGCGGGATCGCCGCACCGCGGTCGCCCGCACCCGGTACCGGGTGCGGGCGACCGCGCGGGCCCTACGCCCGTCCGTACTGGGGCGCGGAGCACCAGGACTCGGTCCCCTGCACCACGCAGGCCCTGACCTTGACCAGCGTGTTCTCGCCGATGTTCCCGGTCGCCCACGGGCTGCAGTACGGCGAGTTGTGCCCCCGGGTCGTCGCGATCCGGTCGGTCTGCCAGGTGCTGCCCGGGTTGATGTCCATCTGGATCTCGATGCCGACACCGTCGGCCTCGTAGTCACACGCCTGCAGCGCATCACCGGGGTCGTCGCCGACCGGGTCGGAGTTGAACCAGACGATGCCGATCAGCTTGTCGTTCTTGTTGAAGACGTCGAAGCCACGGTCGTAGGACTCGCTCTTGTCCGCCCCGCGCAGGAACGTGCTGGTCCGCACCCAGTAGCCGGTGCCGAGCGCGGCGTGCGCGGGCGCCTGGACCACCAGGCCGAGGATCGCCGCCATGGCGACGGCGAATGCCATTCTGAGCGTACGGTTCATGTGACCTCTCCCGTTGACGGTGCCGCACCGGCAGCCGGCGCGTGCGGACACGGCGACGACGGGGGGGTCGTGACGAAGCCCCCGTCGCTTCGACCGATGGCGATGGACGGTACGCGGAAATGATCGTCCACACAAGACGATGAGCTGGCCGGAACGCCACCGGCGGGCGGGCTCGGGTCGCCTGGTCGCCCCGGCCGCCCTGCACCATGGTCTGGAACCGCCACTGCCCGGCCGGGTCCGGGACGAACGGTTCCTTCTCCGGCACCACCACGACGGCACTCCCGTACGCCGTACGGTAATCGTACGGAGGATTCCGACACTCCCCCTCTGACGGGGGCGGTCGGGCACTAGGACACCGTATGGTCACGGTCGGCGATAGGCGCTCGACGGGAACGGGGGCGTACCTGTGACAATGCCGTGGAGAAACTTGGCTGCGCCGTGGCGGTGCTCGCGGGACTGACCCGCGACGCCGGGAGAACGAGGATGGGCACATGAGCGACTGGACTGCCTTCGGACGGGTGGACGCGGACGGCACCGTGTACGTCAAGACCGCCGAGGGCGAGCGGGTGGTCGGTTCCTGGCAGGCAGGTGCACCGGAGGAAGGACTGGCCCACTTCGCCCGTCGCTTCGCCGACCTGGTCACCGAGGTGGATCTGACCGAGGCCCGGCTCAACTCGGGCGCGGCGGACGCGAGTCACTCGCTCAGCACGATCCGCCGGCTGCGTTCCTCGCTGGCCGAGGCCCACGTGGTCGGCGACATCGACGGGCTGGCCACCCGGCTGGACCGGCTCGCCACCGTGGCCGAGGAGAAGGCCGGTGAGGCCCGGGCGGCCCGCGAGGCGGCCCGCAGCGAGGCCCTGGCCCGCAAGACCGCCCTCGTCGAGGAGGCCGAGAAGCTGGCCGCGGAGTCGACCGGTTGGAAGACGGCCGGGGACCGGCTCAAGGAGATCCTCGAGGAGTGGAAGACCATCCGCGGGGTCGACAAGAAGACCGACGGCGAGCTGTGGAAGCGGTTCGCGGCGGCCCGGGACGGCTTCACCCGCCGGCGCGGCGCCCACTTCGCGTCCCTTGACGCGCAGCGCAAGCAGGCGCAGACCGTCAAGGAGGAGCTGGTCGCCGAGGCCGAGAAACTCAAGGACTCGACCGAGTGGGCGGCCACCGCGGGCCAGCTCAAGGAGCTGATGAACCAGTGGCGTGCCGCGCCGCGTGCCTCGAAGGAGGCCGAGCAGCGACTCTGGGAGAGGTTCCGCGCCGCGCAGGACGCCTTCTTCACCCGCCGCAGTGAGGTCTTCTCGGCACGGGACAACGAGCAGCGCGCCAACCTGGAGCGCAAGCAGGCGCTGCTGGCCGAGGCCGAGGCGCTGGACGTCGACGGCGACCCCAAGGGCGCGCAGGCGAAGCTCCGGGAGATCCAGGCGCAGTGGCACGAGGCCGGGCGGGTGCCCCGGGAGGCGGCCGCCGGCCTGGAGCGGCGGCTGCGCGCCGTCGACGAGAAGGTCCGCGAGGTGATGGACTCCGCGTGGCGGCGTACCAGCCCGCAGGACAACCCGCTGCTGGCGCAGATGCGGGCGCAGGTGGCGGAGGCCGAGGAGCGGCTGACCCGGGCCCGGGCGGCCGGGGACGCCCGGCGGATCAAGGAGGCCGAGCAGGCGCTCGCCTCGAAGCGCCAGTTCCTCCAGCTCGCCGAGCAGGCCGGCTGAGCCGATCGTTCCGGAGGCCCCCGGATCCCCGTACGGGACCCGGGGGCCTCCGGCATCTGTCCGGTCGACATTTACATCGACGTTTATCTGTGCTTTCCTGAGGAAAGCGCTTGCCCAAACCGCGGGCGACGCACGGGAGCCGTTCCGACAAGTACGACGGCAGGGCGCACCTCCGCGACCGCCACCGCATCGCTGCCACTGGGCACGGCAGCCTCCGATGCCGGGGCGGACCCTGCCGGCCACCTTCGGATGACGCGCAGCCAGGCGTGCCCCGCGGCGCCGTAACCCGATCCACCGCCGTGGCGACACGTGTCGCGGACGCATCCGGGCCGGCGCCCACAGCCGGTCCGCGACGACGCGCCATCCCACCCTGTCCAGGATTCGAGGGGAGAACACTCGTGCGCGCAAGACTGATGCGGCGACTGGCGTCGCTGGCCGTGACGGTCCTCGCGGTGCCCGCGGCGGTCGTCGCGGTGACCACCGCCCCGGCCGGAGCGGCGACCGTCGACACCGGTGCCTGGTACGTCTTCGTGAACCGGCACAGCGGCAAGGCGATGGACCTGTGGGGCTGGTCGACGGCCGACGGCGGTGAGATCCGGCAGTACACCCGCACCGACGCGACCAACCAGCAGTTCCAGTTCGTCGACGTCGGCAGCGGCTACTACCAGCTCCGCAACCGGCACTCGGGCAAGGCCGTCACCGTGCCCAACTCCAACGACGGCGTGCAGGTCACCCAGGTCACGGCGAGCAGCGACACCAAGCAGCACTTCACCCTGAAGGACTCCGCCGGCGGCTACGTCCGGTTCCTCAACCGGCACAGCAAGAAGGCGCTGGACCTGTGGGAGTGGTCCACCGCCGACGGCGGGATGATCTCGCAGTACGCCGACCTGGACGGCTACAACCAGCAGTGGCAGCTGATCCGCCTCGGTGGCGGCGGCACCACCCCGCCGCCCCCGCCGCCCCCGGCCGGCGGCCTGGTCGGCTGGGCCACCCAGAACGGCGGCACCACCGGCGGCGGCAACGCCGCGACGACCACAGTGACCAGCGCCTCGGCGCTGAGCAGCGCGCTCGGCTCCAGCAGCGCGGCGGTGATCCGGGTCTCCGGCACCATCTCCTGCTCCGGCATGCTGCGCGTCCGATCCAACAAGACGATCCTCGGCAACGCCGGCGCCACCATCGCCGGCTGCGGCTTCACCATCAACGGCGACCGCAACGTCATCGTCCGCAACCTCACGTTCCGGGGCTGGGACGACGACGCGATAAACGTCGAGCAGTCGGCGACGAACATCTGGATCGACCACAACACCTTCACCGACGGCTACGACGGCGCGGTCGACATCAAGCGCGGCTCGGACTTCGTCACCGTGTCCTGGAACCGCGTCCACAACCACGACAAGACGATGCTGCTCGGGCACAGCGACAGCAACGCCAGCCAGGACGTCGGCCACCTGCGGGTGACCTACCACCACAACTGGTTCGACGGCAGCAACCAGCGCAACCCCCGGGTCCGCTTCGGCAACCCGGTGCACGTCTACAACAACTTCTACGCCAACGTGGGCGGCTACGGCGTCGCGTCCACGATGAACGCCGGCGTGCTCGTCGAAGGCAACTACTTCGAGAACGTCGACGACCCGTACCACCTCGGGGAGGGCAGCTCCGGGCCGGGCTCCATCGTGGCCCGCAACAACCACTTCGTGAATTCCGGCAGCGGGCAGGCCGGCGGAAGCGTCAACGGCATCCCGTACCCGTACACCCTGGACAGCGCGAGCAGCGTCAAGTCGATCGTGACCGGCGGCGCGGGCGCCGGCCGGATCTCCGTCTGAGCACGCCGGTCGGGGCCCGCCCGGCGGGCCCCGACCCCGGTCAGTGGGCGGCGCAGCCCGTCGCCGGCGCCGGCGCCGCGGCCGGCCCGCCGATCGTGGGCAGGCCCAGCAACACCCCCGGGGTACGCGGGGAGCGCCCCGCCTCGGCCGCGTCCCCCGCCCTGGTGCGCCGGTGCGACAGCGGCTCGCCGTCGGCGTTGAGGTGGTGCGGAGCGGCGTACGTGACCGTGGTGTGCACGATGTCGCCGGGGCGGATCCGCCCGGCCAGCGAGCCGGCGTCGAAGTGGACCAGGCGGCCGTCGCGCGCCCGGCCCGACATCCGGCCGGTGCGCTCGTCCTTGCGCCCCTCGCCGACGGCGACCAGCACCTCGACGGTCTCCCCCACCAGCTTCCGGTTCTCCGCCCAGGTGATCTCCTCGACGCAGGCGATCAGCCGCTCGTAGCGCTCCTGCACGACCTGCTTGGGCAGCTGCCCGTCCATGGTGGCGGCCGGGGTGCCGGGGCGCTTGGAGTACTGGAACGTGAACGCCGACGCGAACCGCGCCTCGCGGACCACGTCAAGGGTGCGCTCGAAGTCGGCCTCGGTCTCGCCCGGGAAGCCGACGATGATGTCCGTGGTGATCGCCGCGTCCGGCATCGCCGCCCGGACCTTCTCGATGATGCCCAGGTACCTCTCCGACCGGTACGACCGGCGCATCGCGCGCAGCACGTCGTCCGAGCCGGACTGCAGCGGCATGTGCAGCGAGTGGCAGACGTTCGGCGTCTCGGCCATCGCGGCGATCACGTCGTCGGTGAAGTCCTTCGGGTGCGGGCTGGTGAACCGGACCCGCTCCAGCCCGTCGATGTCGCCGCAGGCCCGCAGCAGCTTGCCGAAGGCGTACCGGTCGCCGAACTCGACGCCGTAGGAGTTGACGTTCTGCCCGAGCAGCGTCACCTCCAGCACGCCCTCGTCGACCAGGGCCCGCACCTCGGCGAGGATGTCGCCGGGGCGGCGATCCTTCTCCTTGCCGCGCAGGGACGGCACGATGCAGAACGTGCAGGTGTTGTTGCACCCGACGGAGATCGACACCCAGCCGGCGTACGTCGACTCGCGGCGGGTCGGCAGCGTGCTCGGGAAGACGTCGAGCGACTCGAGGATCTCCACCTCGGCAGCCGTGTTGTGCCGGGCGCGCTCCAGCAGCACCGGCAGCGACCCGATGTTGTGCGTACCGAAGACCACGTCGACCCACGGCGCCCTGCGGACGATCTCGCCGCGGTCCTTCTGGGCCAGGCAGCCACCGACCGCGATCTGCATGCCGGGGTGCTTGTCCTTCACCGGGCGCAGGTGACCCAGGTTGCCGTAGAGCCGGTTGTCGGCGTTCTCCCGGACCGCGCAGGTGTTGAAGACCACGACGTCGGGGGTGTCCTCGGCGTCCGCGGCGCGCACGTAGCCCGCCTGCTCCAGCAGGCCGGAGATGCGCTCGGAGTCGTGCACGTTCATCTGGCAGCCGTAGGTGCGCACCTGGTAGGTGCGCAGGCTGCTCGCCGCTGCGGTAGTCATGACCAGGACAGCGTATCCGGGAGGACCGGATCGACCGGAACCGAGGAGGGAGCCGGCTCCCCACCGCGCCCGGGGGTAAGGAAGGGCCCCTTCTTAACGCCTGCGGTAGAGGAAGGGTCCCTTCTTAACACCCGGCGGGAAAGACGCGCCGCCGGCTGTTAAGAAGGGACCCCGGTACAACGCCAGGCGTTAAGAAGGGGCCCTTCCTTGCGTCTCAGGCGGCGGCGAGGGCGGGGAGCACCGAATCCGGCGCCCAGCGGGAGCGGTGGCACCGCGACCAGCCGCGGCAGCCCGGGTTCGCCTCGGTGCACAGTCGCTGGTTGCTGAGGACCTCGCCGTCGTCGGTCTCCCGGACGTCGAAGTGCACCGGGCGGATCGTCCCGTCCGGGGCGACCAGCAGGTGCCGGGTCTCGTCGAGCGTGTCGTCGCGCAGTACGCAGTTGCGCTCGAGCAGACGGGCCAGGGCCGCGACGCTGGGCAGCTCGGCCAGGGTGTCCGGCACCCCGTAGCAGTCGACGATCGTGGCGAACTCGCCCGGCGCCCGCCAGATGTCGCAGACCACCGCGTACCTCGGCAGGCGCGCCGGGTCCGCCACGGCCAGGGGCATCACCACCCGGCCGAGCGCCTCGGCCAGTGCCGGCCAGACCTCCGTCGGCCGCACCTGGTCGATTCTCCAGTTCCACAGCTCGGTCATGCCGCCTCCTCGCTGTGCTCGTTCCACCGGCCTCCGGATCGGGCCTTACTGACGATGGTGGGGTGCATATGACCTCAGCCGGGGGCAAGTTACCGGTCTGTGACCATTCCGGGCAAAATTTCCTCGAGCGCCATTGCTCCGAGTAGCCAGAAGATGACAGTTTATCGGGTATGGTGCCACGTTCCGGCATCCGACACGACTCACCTCAGCACGACGAGGTGCTCGCCCCGAGGCAGCAGCTCCCCGATCACCGGGGCGCCCGGCAGCTCGCCCGCGACCAACAGGCCACCTGAGGTCTGCGCGTCGGCCAGCAGCAGCCGGTCCGCCTCGCCCGCCGGCCCGAAGTCCGTCCACGGGCTGACCCAGTCCAGGTTGCGGCGGGTGCCCCCGCTGACGTGGCCGTCCCGGACCGCCTCCCGCGCCCCTGCCAGGTACGGCACCCGGCCGATGTCGATCGCGACCGTCAGGCCGCTGGCCCGGGCGAGTTTCGACGCGTGGCCGAGCAGCCCGAAGCCGGTCACGTCGGTGCCGCAGCGGACCCCGCCCGCCACTGCCGCGCGGGCGGCGTCCCGGTTCAACGTCGCCATCGTCGCCACCGCCTCCGGGAAGACCTCACCGGTGACCTTGTGCCGCGTGTTGAGCACCCCGACGCCGAGCGGCTTGGACAGCGACAGCGGCAGCCCGGCCCGCCCGGCGTCGAGGGTGATCAGGCGCTCCGGGCGGACCGTCCCGGTGACCGCGAGGCCGTACTTCGGGCCCTCGTCGTCGACGCTGTGCCCGCCGGCGAGGTGGCAGCCGGCCTCCCGGGCCACGTCCCGGCCGCCACGCAGCACCTCCCCGGCCAGCTCCAGCGGGAGGACGCCCCGCGGCCAGCAGAGCAGGTTGAGCGCGACGAGCGGGGTGCCACCCATCGCGTACACGTCGGAGAGGGCGTTGGCCGCGGCGATGCGACCCCAGTCGTACGCGTCGTCGACGACCGGGGTGAAGAAGTCGGCGGTGCTGACCAGGCCGGTGCGCTCGTCGAGCCGGACCACGGCGGCGTCGTCGCCGTGGTCGAGGCCGACCAGCAGGTCGGCGGCGCCCGCCGCCGGGCCGAGGCCGGCCACCATCGCCTCCAGCTCACCGGGTGGGATCTTGCAGGCGCAGCCGCCGCCCCGGGCGTAGCGGGTCAGCCGTACCGGTCCGGTCATCCCCATATGATCTCGACGGCCCGTGAACCACGCCACCTCGGCGGTCAGAATCGGACTCGACGCGCGTCCCGGAGACGGTGTTACCGCTCCGTGACCAACTGAGTTGCATTCCGCCACATCACGCCGCCTACAGTTGCCCAACCGGAGGTCATCCGACCTCCCGTGCGCGACGACAGGGACGGTGGACGACGTGACGACGGGCGAACCGCTCATCGTGCTGGACTCGGTCAACAAGTGGTTCGGGCCGCTGCACGTGCTGGACGACGTCTCACTGTCGGTCGGCCGCGGCGAGGTCGTCGTCGTCATCGGCCCGTCCGGCTCCGGCAAGTCGACGCTCTGCCGCGCCATCAACCGGCTCGAGCCGATCAACTCCGGCACCATCACCTTCGACGGCCAGCCGCTGCCGGCCGAGGGCAAGGCCCTCGCCAAGCTGCGCAGCGAGGTCGGCATGGTCTTCCAGTCGTTCAACCTGTTCGCGCACAAGACCATCCTGGAGAACGTCACGCTCGGGCCGGTCAAGGTACGCAAGGAGAAGCCCGGGGCGGCCCGCGAGCGCGGTCTGGCCCTGCTGGACCGGGTCGGCATCGCCAACCAGGCCGACAAGTTCCCCGCCCAGCTCTCCGGCGGCCAGCAGCAGCGGGCGGCGATCGCCCGCGCGCTGGCGATGCAGCCCAAGGCGATGCTCTTCGACGAGCCGACCAGCGCGCTCGACCCGGAGATGGTCGGCGAGGTGCTGGACGTGATGACGTCCCTGGCCCGCGACGGCATGACGATGGTGGTCGTCACGCACGAGATGGGCTTCGCGCGGCACGCGGCCAACCGGGTGGTCTTCATGGCCGACGGCCAGCTCGTCGAGGACGCGCCCCCCGCCGAGTTCTTCGCGAACCCGCGCAGCGAGCGGGCCAAGGACTTCCTCTCCAAGATCCTCACGCACTAGGCGTCCGTAAGTGGAGGCGTGCCGTCCCCCGGCCCGGCTCCGTCCGAAGAAGGAGAAGAGTATGCGTATGAAGCGCGTAGCGGCGCTCGCCGCGGCCGCCACCCTGGCGCTCGGCCTGGCCGCCTGTGGCGGCGACAGCGCCGACGACGAGGGCACCGGCGCCGGCAGCAAGTCCTTCGCCGCCGGCAGCACCATGGAGCGCCTGAACAAGGCTCAGGCGATCAAGATCGGCACCAAGTTCGACCAGCCGGGCTTCGGCCTCAAGGGCCTGTCGGGCAAGCCGGAGGGCTTCGACGTCGAGGTCGCGAAGATCATCGTGAAGGAGCTCGGCATCCCCGAGGACAAGATCGAGTGGGTCGAGGCCCCCTCGAAGGTCCGCGAGGACGTCATCGTCAACGGCACCGTCGACCTGGTCGCCGCGACGTACACGATCAACGACAAGCGCAAGGAGCGCGTCGCCTTCGCCGGGCCGTACTACGAGGCCGGCCAGAACATCATGGTGAAGAAGGACGACAGCACGATCACCGGACCGGACTCGTTCAAGGACGGCACCAAGAAGGTCTGCTCGGTGACCGGCTCGACCCCGGCCGAGGAGATCAAGAAGTACGTCAAGGACGTCGCCACCCAGCTCGTCCTGTTCGACACGTACGACAAGTGCCGGGACGCCCTCAAGGGCGGCCAGGTCGACGCGGTGACCACCGACAACGTCATCCTGCTCGGCTACATCGCCAAGGACGAGGCCTCCTTCAAGCTGGCCGGCGAGAACTTCACCAAGGAGCCCTACGGCATCGGCGTGAAGAAGGAGGACACCGACTTCCGCAACTTCATCAACGACACGCTGGAGAAGGCGTTCTCCGACGGCAGCTGGCAGAAGGCCTGGGACGAGACCGCCGGCAAGTTCGGTGCCGAGCTGGGTTCCGCGCCGACCGTCAACCGCTACTGATCTGACCGGCTGATCTGGAGGGTGGGGAGGAAGTCCGGCCCGTGGGTGTACTCATCGACAAGTTCGACGTCTTCGCGGGTGGTTTCTGGCTCACCCTCCAGATCTGCGTCCTCGCCGCGATCGGCGCCCTCATCCTGGGCGCCGTCGTGGCGGTCCTGCGGATCTCGCCGGTGCCGCCGTTGCGGGCGGTCGGCACCGCGTACGTCAACATCTTCCGCAACATGCCGCTGACCGTGGTGATGTTCTTCGCCGCGTTCGGCCTTCCCGCGCTCGGCTCCAACGCGGACTTCCTCCGCATCCCCGGCCTCGACATCGTGTTCAGCCGGCTCGGCACCGACCTGCCGTACTTCCGCTTCGCGCTGATCGCCCTCGTGCTCTACACGGCGGCGTTCGTCTGCGAGGCGCTGCGCTCCGGCGTGAACGCGGTGCCCGCCGGGCAGGCGGAGGCGGCCCGGTCGCTCGGCCTGACCTTCACCCAGAACCTGCGGTACGTGGTGCTGCCGCAGTCCTGGAAGGCGTCGATCGTGCCGCTCGGCTCGGTGATCATCGCGATGATCAAGAATTCGGCGCTTGTCGGCTTCTTCGGCGTCGTCGGCGACCTGTCCCAGACCGCCGACCAGCTGACCTCGGCCGAGGGCTACGCCTTCATCCCGGTCGCCATCGGCATCTCGATCGGATACCTGATCATGACCGTACCTCTCGGCGCGCTCCTCGACCGGATCGAGCGGCGGCAGGCGGTGGCCCGATGAGCCAGCAGACCGTCCTCTACGACGTCCCCGGGCCGCGGCAGCGCCGGATCACCCTGATCGGAAGCATCGTCGCCACCATCCTGCTGCTGGTCGGGGCGTACTTCCTGATCTACAAGCCGCTGGACGACAAGGGCCAGTTCTCGATGGAGTTGTGGGGGCCGCTGGTCGACCCCGGCAACGAGAACTTCGCGCTGGTCTGGGAACGGATCGGCGTCGGCTTCAAGAACACCCTGATCGCCGCTGCGCTCGCCATCGTCACCTCGCTTGTCGTCGGCACGCTGCTGGCGGTGCTGCGGATCCAGCTCAAGAGCCTGGCCCGACGCCGCTTCACCGGCATGGCCGCGCCGCTGGCGTACCCGCTGCGCGGGCTGAACCTGGCGCTCTCGGCCATCACCCGCGTCTGCGTCGAGGTCTTCCGGGGCCTGCCCGTGGTCATCACGATCTTCTTCGTGGCCCGGGGCTTCCCCGAGTTCGGCGTCACCTTCGACACGCTCTGGTACCTGGTCATCGGCCTCACCATCTACAACTCGGTGGTGATCGCCGAGATCCTCCGCTCCGGCATGGAGGGCCTCCCGGGTGGCCAGGCCGAGGCGGCCTCCGCGATCGGCCTCTCCCCGCTGCAGACCACCCGGATGATCCTGCTCCCGCAGGCGTTCCGGATCATGCTGCCCGCGCTGATCAGCCAGCTGGTGGTCGTCCTCAAGGACACCTCGCTCGGCTTCATCATCAGCTACGAGGAGACCTTGAACATCGGCAAGCAGATCATCGGCGCGCTGGACAACCCGATCCAGGTCTACACCGTGATCGCCGTGCTGTTCATCGTCGTGAACTACTCGCTGTCCAAGCTCGCCCAGTACGTGCAGCGCCGGCTCTCCCGGGGCCGCCGGACCGCCGGCACCCCGGCCCAGCAGCCGCCGGCCACCGCCCTCATCTCGCAGGCCGAGGGCGGCAGCAACTGACCTCAACGACGAAGGGGGCGGTCCCGGCCGCCCCCTTCGTCGTACCGGCGTCAGCGGGCGATCTCGGTGACCCGGGACTCGCGGACCACGGTCACCCGGATCTGACCGGGGTAGGTCAGTTCCTCCTCGATCTGCTTGGCCACATCCCGGGCCAGCACGGCGGCGCCGATGTCGTCCACGTCATCGGGCTTCACCATCACCCGGATCTCCCGGCCGGCCTGCATCGCGAAGACCTTCTCCACGCCGAGCTTGCCGGCAGCGATCTCCTCGATCCGCTCCAGCCGCTTCACGTACGCCTCGAGGCTCTCCCGCCGCGCGCCCGGGCGCCCGCCGGAACAGGCGTCGGAGGCCTGGGTGAGGACCGCCTCGATGGTCTGCGGCGGCACCTCGTTGTGGTGCGCCTCGATGGCGTGCACGACGTCGTCGCTCTCGCCGTACTTGCGGGCCACGTCCGCGCCGATGATGGCGTGGCTGCCCTCGACCTCGTGGGTGAGCGCCTTGCCGATGTCATGCAGGAACGCGCACCGTTTTATCGTCGGCACGTCGAGCCGCAGCTCGGCGGCCATGACCCCGGCGATGTGCGCGGTCTCGACGAGGTGCTTCAGCACGTTCTGCCCGTACGACGTGCGGTAGCGCAGCCGGCCGAGCAGGGTGACCAGCTCCGGGTGGATCTCGGTGATGCCGACCTCGACCAGGGCGTCCTCGGCGGCCCGCTGGCAGAGCTGCTCCACCTCGTGCCGGGCAAGGTCGTACACCTCCTCGATCCGGTGCGGATGGATCCGCCCGTCGAGCACCAGCTTCTCCAGGGTGAGCCGGCCGACCTCCCGGCGGACCGGGTCGAAGCAGGACAGCAGCACCGCCTCGGGGGTGTCGTCGATGATCAGGTTGACGCCGGTCACCGACTCGAAGGCGCGGATGTTGCGCCCCTCCCGGCCGATGATCCGGCCCTTCATCTCGTCGCCCGGCAGGTGCAGCACGCTGACCACGCTCTCCGCGGTCTGCTCGCTGGCCACCCGCTGGATGGCGTCGACGACGATGTGCCGGGCGCGCTCCTCGGCGGTGCTGCGCGCGTCCGACTCGATGTCGCGCACCAGCAGCGCTGCCTCCCGCTTGGCCTGCGCCTCGATCGCCTCGATCAGCTCCGCGCGGGCCGCCTCCGCGGTGAGCCCGGCGACCCGCTCCAGCTCGCGACGACGCTGCTCCTCCGCCCGGGTCAGTTCCTCCTCCCGCTCGGCGAGGGCCGACTCGCGGGCAGCCAGGCCGGCGTTGGCAGCGCTGAGCTGCCGCTCCCGCTCGGCGAGCCGTTCCACCTCCTCGGTGTGCAGCCGCTCGCGCTCGTCCATCCGGGCGGCCCGGCGTTCCACCTCGGCCGCCTGCTCCCGGGTCGTCGCCGCGAGGACGGCGACCTCCCGCTCGCCGCTGCGCCGCGCCGCCGACCGGAGCTGCTCGGCGTCGGCCTCGGCCTGCTTGTGCGCCCGCTCCAGGATGGTGTCCGCCTCGGCCCGGGCGTCGTCGAGCACCCGCCGTGCCTCCGCCCGGGCGGCCTTCGCCTCGGCCTTGGCCGCGGCCGCCTCGGTACGCGCCGCCGCGGCGGCGGACTTCGCCACGTCGATGGTGCTGTTCGCCTCGTCCGCCGCCGACCGCAGAGCGGCGAGGGACTGCTCCTGGCGGTCCTTCTCGGCGATGAAGGCCGGATCCTCCGGCGCGGGCGCCGTCCCGAGCCGGCGCACGACCCGGACGCCGAGCAGCACCGCGCCGAGCACGACCAGGGTCAGCACCAGCACGGCCACGAGGAGGACGACGTCGAACCCGCTCATGCCGGCACTCCACCGCGGGCGGGCGCCTGCGAAGGCCGCGGAAGGTGTGGGCCCCCGCCGGGGCCGTCTCCTTCCGCGATCTCCCGGTCGCGGAACGCGCGGCGCCGGCCGCCCGGTCGAGGGGGCCGCACGCCGGGCGCTCCGGACCGCCCGCTCATACCGGTCTCCCTGCTGACCCCTGCAGCCTCGCCATGGCGCGCCTCCCCTGAACGTCGCGCCGCAGGGACGTGCCGGTGGGCACGCTCCTGCGGCTCTGGACGCCCGACCGGAGCGGCTGGCCGTGGGGTAGCCCTCCCCGCCGGCGGCGCCCGGGCGGCATCGTCGGCGGCCAGGTGCAGTTGTCGCATCGGCTCCGGACCGGCCTGTCCGGAGCTGACACCGCGGCCGACGGGTCGGCCAAAGTGATGCTGTTCTGTTACGCGATCTATGTTGTGCGCTTAGCCTGCGTTGGTCGGGCAATGTGAGCCTGTATGGCGAGGCTAGGTCTCCGGGGGCGGTCCGGTCAAGAAGCCATGATCAAACCCCCCGAACGGAGAGAACACGAGAGATAACTTTCCGCTGATCGGAAGGTCGGACAGCAGGGGACAAACGCCGCCAGCCTGCGACGACGGCCGCCCCCTTCCGGCCAGCTCGACGGTCAGCTCTACGGGCGGTCGAGATCCGCCTCGGCGTCGACGAGCGCGTCGGCGTCGATCTGCTCGGCGAACTCGGCCGCCTCCGCGCTCTGCGCCGCGATCGCGTCCTTCACGGCTCGGATCGCCACGCCCGGTGGGTAGCCCTTCCGGGCCAGCATCCCGACCAACCGCCGGAACACCGCGTCCGGCTCGCCCCGGGCGGAACGCAGCTTCCGCTCCGCCAGCGCCCGGGCGGTCTCGGCCTCGGTCTCGTCGTCCAGCTCGCCGAGTGCCGCCTTCGCGACATCGCCGTCGACGCCGCGCTGGCGCAGCTCCGTCGCGAGCGCCCGGCGGGCGAGGCCACGGCCGGTGTGGCGGCTGGACACCCAGGCGCGGGCGAAGGCGGCGTCGTCGATGATGCCGACCTCGTCGTACCGGTCGAGGACCGTCGCGGCGGTCTCCTCGGAGATGCCCCGCTTCGCCAGCGCCCCGGCCAGCTCGGCGCGGGTACGCGGGCGGACGGCGAGCTGGCGCAGACAGATCTCCCGGGCCACCTCGGCCTCGTCCCGAGGCGGGGTGGCCCCGGCATCGGTATCGGTGTCCGCGGACCGCCCACGGCGACCGCGGCGGAGCCCTCCGTCACCCGCGCGGGGCGGGCTGGCGTCCCAGCCCCGCCCCGTGCGGGCGCGTCGTGATGCCACTGGCCTTCGATCAGAAGTCGACCGGCGGCAGCTCTGGGCCACCGGCGGCGTCGCCCGCGCCGATCCCGACGCCGAGCTTCTCCAGGATCTTCTTCTCGATCTCGGCGGCCACGTCCGGGTTCTCCCGGAGGAACTCGCGGGCCTTCTCCTTGCCCTGGCCGAGCTGGTCACCGTCGTACGTGTACCAGGCCCCGGACTTGCGGATGATCGCCTGCTCGACGCCCACGTCGATCAGCGAGCCCTCGCGGGAGATGCCCTTGCCGTACATGATGTCGAACTCGGCCTGCTTGAACGGCGCGGCGACCTTGTTCTTCACGACCTTGACCCGGGTGCGGTTGCCGACCACGTCGGTGCCGTCCTTGAGGCTCTCGATACGACGCACGTCGAGCCGGACCGACGCGTAGAACTTCAGGGCCCGACCACCGGTCGTGGTCTCGGGCGACCCGAACATGACGCCGATCTTCTCGCGGAGCTGGTTGATGAAGATCGCCGTGGTGCCGGTGTGGTTGAGCACACCGGTCATCTTGCGCAGCGCCTGGCTCATCAGCCGGGCCTGCAGACCCACGTGGCTGTCACCCATCTCGCCCTCGATCTCGGCGCGCGGCACGAGCGCGGCGACCGAGTCGATGACGATGATGTCGAGCGCGCCGGAGCGGACCAGCATGTCCGCGATCTCCAGCGCCTGCTCGCCGGTGTCCGGCTGGGAGACCAGCAGGGCGTCGGTGTCGACGCCGAGGGCCTTCGCGTACTCCGGGTCGAGCGCGTGCTCGGCGTCGACGAACGCGGCGATGCCGCCGGCCCGCTGCGCGTTGGCCACCGCGTGCAGCGCCACCGTGGTCTTACCGCTGGACTCCGGACCGTAGATCTCGACGACCCGGCCCCGGGGCAGGCCGCCCACGCCGAGCGCCACGTCGAGCGCGATGGAGCCGGTCGGGACCACCGCGGTCTGGATGACCGGGCGCTCGCCGAGCCGCATCACCGAGCCCTTGCCGAACTGCTTGTCGATCTGAGCGAGAGCAAGGTCGAGTGCCTTCTCCCGGTCAGGCGCTGCCGCCATCGTTGCCACCCCTGCCTTCGCCGGCGTCTTTGCTGAGCTTCGCGTCACGCGGGACACGCTAGGCGCTGGGTCCGACAGAAAACCAGCGGCCATGCCGCGAGCTGTGGACGAGCACCCCGCTGTGGACAATAGCCGAACAGGTGTACGAGTGGGCAAGCGACACGCGGACGAGGCGAAAAGGCTGCTCAGCGTAGCCGGGCGGGCACCCGGTCGGGATACGCGGCGACGACCGCGCGCCACACGACGTGCGTCTCCTCACCCGCGGCGAGGGCCTGCTCGATCGTCCGCCCGCCAAGTTGGGAGAGGACCTGGTCGCTGGCGATGCTGGCCGCGTACCCCGGCCCGAAAGCCTCCTCCAGCCGCGTCCAGAAGTCGGTCAGCCGCACTGCTCATTCCTCCTTGTCGGACGCCCCGGCGGGCTCGTCGGATACCCCCGTGGGCTCGTCGGACACCCCGGCGGGCACCGGACGCAACGCCAGCGCCACCAGCGGCACCACCGCGATCGCCGCCAGCAGGGTGAGCACCGGGTACCCGGCCCGCATGACGAACCCGCTGACCGCGGCGGCCCCGGCCCCGGCCAGCCCCATGGTCAGGTCGGAGAAGCCCTGCACGCTCGGGCGGACGGCCGCCGGCACCGACTCCGACAGCAGCGTGGAGCCCGCCACCATCGTGCCGGACCAGCCCAGCCCGAGCAGCACGAGGCCGACCGAGAGCCGGGGGGTGTGGTGCCCGGCGGTGCCGGCGACGGCGCACGCGGCGAGCAGCAGCCCGACACCGCCGAGGATCACCGCACGCCGGCCGAACCGGTCGGTGAGCCAACCCACCAGCGGGGACAGGGCGTACATGCCGGCGATGTGCAGGCTCAGCACGATGCCGACCACCCGGAGGACGGCCGCGTCGTCGTGCGACTCACCGAGCCGCACCGGCGTCATCGACATGACCGCCACCATCACCACGTGGCCCACCGCCACCGCGGCGATGCCGAGCCGGGCCGCCGGCCGGCCGCGTACCACCTGCCAGGCCACCCGCATCCCGGCGCCCCGCCGGGCCGCCGGCGCCGCAGCCACGACCGCGCCCGGCGGTGGGGTGACATCCGGCGCCGCGGGAGGCGCGACGGGAGCGTCCGCCGCCGCCAGCCGGCGCGCGGTGAGCAGCGGGTCCGGCCGCAGCAGCACGACGAGTACGCCGGCCGCGAGCACGAAGGCGGCGGCGCTGAAGGCGAACGGGCCGGCCAGCGTTGGCAGTCCCCAACCGCTGGTGACCTCGTCGGCGAGCGCGGCGAAGTTCGGCGCGGCCACCGCGCCGATGGTGGTCGCCCAGACGATCAGGGAGAGCTGGCGGCCCCGGCGGGCCGGCTCGGCGAGGTCCACCGCGGCGTAGCGCGCCTGCAGGTTGGCCGCGGTGCCACCGCCGAAGAGCAGCATGCCGAGGAAGAGCAGCGGAACGGAACGGGTGACGGTCGCGAGCACCACCAGCACCGCGCCGGCAGCGCCGACCAGGTAGGCGACGGCAAGCCCGGGCCGGCGGCCGTGCCCGTTCATGATCCGGGTGACCGGGACGGCCAGCAACGCACCGCCCACCACGGCGGCGCTCTGCGCCAGACCGGCGACCGCGGTGCCGGCGATCCGGGCGGCGAGCAGCGCACCGACCGCGATGCCGATGGTGACACCGATGCCGCCGATGATCTGGGTGCCGAACAGCAGGCGCAGGGTGCGCCGCTGGATCGACGCGACGTCGGGCCCGGTTCGGGCCGGCACGGTCAGGTCGGTGGTCATCGCCGTCTCCCCCGAGGTAAGGAGTGCTCATCCTCTCGCACCGGACCGGGCCGCCGGCACCGGGTTTCGCTAGAGGCCGAGCCCGCGGCCGATGATCTCCTTCATGATCTCGGTGGTGCCGCCGTAGATCGTCTGCACGCGACCGTCCAGCCAGGCCTTCGCGACCGGGTACTCCAGCATGAACCCGTAGCCGCCGTGCAACTGCACGCAACGGTCGGCGACCCGGTTCTGCAGCTCCGTGGTCCACCACTTGGCCTTCGCCGCGTCGGTCACCGACAGGCGCCCGGCGTTGAACTCGGCCACGCAGTGGTTGACGAAGGTCCGGGCGATCGTCACCTCGGTGTCCAGCTCGGCCAACAGGAAGCGGTTGTGCTGGAACTTGCCGATCGGCCGGCCGAACGCCTCCCGGCTGCGGGCGTAGTCGAGCGTGAGGGCGAGCAGCTTCTCCGCGGCGGCCACCGCGGCGACCGCGATGCTGAGACGTTCCCGGGGCAGGTTGCCCATCAGGTGGTAGAAGCCGTGGTTCTCGGTGCCGATCAGGTTTTCCGCCGGCACCCGGCAGTCGTCGAAGAACAGCTCCGCCGTGTCGTTGGCCTTGAGACCGACCTTGGCCAGTCGACGGCCCCGGCTGAAGCCGGGAGTGCCGGTCTCCACGGCGATCAGGCTCACCCCGTGCGCGCCCTGGTCGGCGGTACGGGCCACCACCACGACCAGGTCCGCCATCTCGCCGTTGGTGATGAACGTCTTCTGGCCGTTGAGCACGATCGTGTCGCCGTCACGCACCGCGCTGGTGCGGACTCCCGCCAGGTCGGAACCGGCACCGGGCTCACTCATCGCGATCGCGGTGACCAGGTCGCCGGAGCAGAAGCCCGGCAGCCACCGCTTGCGCTGGTCCTCGGTGGTCAGCTCGGTGAGGTACGGCGCCACGACGTCGTTGTGCAGGCCGAACCCGAGCCCGGAGCAACCCGCCGCGACGATCTCCTCGACCAGCACCGCGTTGAACCGGAAGTCCTGCTGACCGCCGCCGCCGTACTCCGGGTCGACGTCCATGCCGAGCAGTCCGGCCGCGCCGGCCTTGCGCCACACCTCGCGGTCGACGATGCCCTCGGTCTCCCAGCGCTCGTGGTGGGGGACCGCCTCGCGGGCCAGGAACTCCCGGCACAGGTCGCGGAACTCCTCGTGGTCCCGCTCGTACAGCTGCTGCTCCATGGCGGCCAGTGTGGCACCGCCCACCGACGCTGCCCAGCGGCACCCGGCTCCGCGCCGGCCCGGTCAGCGGCGTGGTTCGAGGCGGCGGGCCTGGACCACCACCCAGCCGGCCCACACGGCCAGCGGCAGGGCGAGCAGCCCGTAGACCACCGACCACGACCGCGACCCGCCGTACCAGCCAAGCAGGGCCAGTGCCGCGAGCACCGGCAGGCCCACGGCGAGCGCCAGGGCCGCGCCACGCCGGCGCCAGGCGAGGTACGCGGGCAGCTCGTGACGCAACCGTTCGGCCCCGGGCGGCTCGCCGGTCCGCAACGCCCGCCCGAGAGCCCGCTCATCCGCCCGCCGCCGGCCGATCTCCTCCCGCTCGCGACGCGCCGCGTCCTGGACCGGACCGGCCCCGTACGGCGGGTGCCACTTCTGCACCCGCGGTTCCAGCCACAACGGCACCAGGAACCAGGCGGGCAGCCAGACCAGGGCGACGAGCGCGCCGCCGAGGACGGACTCCACCCGGAACTCGTCCCGGCCGAACAGCAGCCGGACCCCGGCGCTGAGCGGGCTCAGCAACAGCCAGGCGAGCACCACCCGCAGCAGCGGTGGGACCCGGCGCAGCCGCGCCGGCCCCGTCCGGTCACCGGCCACGGCGGGCCTGCTCCGCACCGGGGCGGAAACCGCAGGCTCCGTCCGCCACTGCGGAACCGGGCCTGGCGGCGGCGAGACGACGATCGGCCCGCCGGCAACGGACCAGCGCTCGGACGGCGACAGCCAGCACCACGGCCAGGAGAACGAGGAAGCCGATCCCGGTCACCGGGTAGTCGACCCCCGGCGCGAGGAGAGCGAGGCCACCGAAGAGCGGGACGCCGATCAGGACCCCCGTCCAGGCCCCGCGACGGGCGATGCGCACCTGCTCGACGAGTTCGGCCCGATCTGCCGCGGCGGCCGGGACCACGCCCCGACGCAGCGCCTCCCGTGCCCGCCGGAGGTCGTCGGTCCCGCTGCGCCGGCGGCGATCGACGTACTCGAGCAGCGGCACCAGCAGCCCCCAACCCGCACCGTACATTCCGGCGCGGACGACGGTTCGGGCCAGCGGCTCGTCAGCCGGGTCCGCCAGCCTGGCCGGAAACCAGATCAGCGTGGCGATCGCCGCGCCCACCAGGTAGCGCCCGGGCTGGCCGAGCCGGATCGGGAAGAGCTTACGGCCGGACCGAGCACTGGACATGCGGACCCGGTACCCCGTCACTACCGCCGGCACTCCTGATGGGACAGTGCCGTTGCGATCCCTGCCGGCGGTCCGGTCAGCAGTCGGCCCCGGCAGCCGCCCACGCGGTCATCCGAGAGCCCGGGCGGCCACCGCCAGGTCCGCGACCAGCCCGTCGTACGCCTTGTCCTGGTCGTCGGCGCGCAGCACGGCGGACGGGTGGATGGTGGCCAGCAGGCGGGCCTCGGGAGCGTCGGCGACCGTGCCCTTCGCGTCCACCGGAACCCGCTGGAAGTCCTCCGGGTGCTGCGCCGAGGCCGGCCACGGCAGCAGCTCGCCCCGCTGCCGGGTGACCCGGAAGGCGGGACCGAGCAGGGCCTTCGCGGCGGTCGCGCCGAGCACCACGACGATCTCTGGCCGGAGCTGGGCGAACTCGGCGACCAGCCAGGGCCGGCAGGCGGTGATGTGGACGCGGTCGGGGGTCTGATGGATACGCCGCTTGCCGCGCAGCTCGAAGCGGAAGTGCTTGACCGCGTTGGTCAGGTAGATGTGCCCCGGGTCGAGCCCGGCGTCGTCGACCGCCTTTCGCAGCAGCCGGCCGGCGGGACCGACGAAGGGCAGGCCCTTCTGGTCCTCCATGTCGCCCGGCTGCTCCCCGACGAACACCACCCGGGCGCTCGCGTCGCCCCGCCCGAAGACCGTCTGCGAGGCGTCCCGGTACAGCTCGCAGCCGCGACAGCCGGCGGCGGCGGCACGCAGCTCGTCGAGCGTGTCGGCCTCGGACGGGATGAACTGCTGGGCACCGGGCGCGGTCTCGGTCTCGGCCATGACGACCGTTCTACCCCGTGCCGACCGGATCACGCGGCCCCGCCCGCCCGACGCGCCGCGGGCCGTCCCCCGGCGGGTCGCCGCCGGCGGGTCGCCGCCAGCGGGCCGCCGGCAGCGGACCGCCGCCGGCGGGTCGCCGCTGACCCTCCGCGCAACTTCGGGGAAAGTGCGGCCTCGGGCTGCCAGGAGGTCGCAGTTTCCCCGAAAGTGCGCGCGTACCGCGCGGACGCGCGGAGTTCCGGGCGCGGACGGGTCATGTCGCGTAGCGGCCGGGCGTGCCGGGGTGCAGGGCCTGGGCGACCGCCTCGGCGAGCGGCGCGAGGTCGGCCTCGTCGAGCGGGCTGACCGTGAGGCGCACGGCGGGACCGGCGCCGAGGCGGTAGAGCGCTCCGGGCGCGACCGCCCAGCCGGCGTCGCGCAGCGCGGTCACCACGCTCGTCTCGTCGGTCACCGGCAGCCAGACGTTGATGCCGCTGCGACCGCCGGCCGGCACACCGCGTGCGGCCAGCTCGGCGAGCAGGCCGGCGCGGCGCCGCTCGTAGCTCTCCCCCGCCCGGCGCACCTGCGCGTCGACGGACGGATCGGACCACAGGCCGAGCACCAGCCGTTGCAGCACCGTGGACACCCACCCGGTGCCGGCGCGCATCCGCCCGGCCACCCGGGCCACCGTCGCCTCGTCACCGACCAGCACCGCGAGCCGCAGGTCCGGCCCGTACGGCTTGCTGACACTGCGGACGAAGGCCCAGCTCGGGGTGGCCCCGGCGAGCGGGTGCAGCGGCACGCGGGCCAGCTCGGCGGCGTGGTCGTCCTCGATCAGCAGCAGGTCGGGCCGGTCGGCGAGCAGCGCCCGCAGGCGCCCGGCCCGCTCGGCGGAAACCGCGGCTCCGGTCGGGTTCTGTGCGCGGCTGGTGACGACAAGCGCCCGCGCGCCGAGGGCAAGGGCAGCCTCGACACCGTCCTCGGTGGGCCCGTCGTCGTCCACCGGCACGCCGATCGGGCGCAGCCCGAGCGCGGCGACCAGGTCGAGCAGGTTGGCCCAGCCCGGGTCCTCGACCGCCACCGCGTCGCCCGGGCGCAGGTGGGTGCCGAGCAGTCGCTCGATGCCGTCGAGCGCACCGCCGGTGACGGTGAGTTCGCCGCCCGGCACCCCGTCCGCGGCCAGCCGCTCGCGGGCCACGTCGGCGAGGTCGGGCAGGACGGCCCGGCCGGCGTAACCGGTGGGCGGACCGATCCGGTCGGCGAGCGCGGCCAGGTGGGGGCCGAGCGGTGGCAGCAGGCGGGGGTCGGGCTGGCCGAGCGCGAGGTCACGGATTCCCGGCGCGGGCGGCGGCAGCAGGGCCGACCGGCCGCCCACCACCGGCGGGCGGGGACGGACCCGGGTGCCGTGCCGACCGGCGGTGACGACGAGGCCCCGCTGGCGCAGTTCCTGGTACGCCCGGGCGACTGTCGCCGGGCTGACCGCCAGCTCGGCGGCGAGCGCACGGACCGCCGGCAGCGCCGCCCCGGCGGCCAGTGCTCCCGACCGGATGCCGGATTCGACGCTTGCCGAAATCGTGGCCGACGTCGCCCCGCTGATCTGATAACGTACTGACACAGTTCCAGGATCGTACTAGTACATAGGCGGGATGTCACGTGTACGCACCCACCCCCCGTACCACGGCCAGCCGTTCGCGCGACCGGATGAGCTACGACCGGGACGCGGCCCACGCCGTGCTCGACGAGGCGTACGACTGTGCGCTCGCGTTCAACGTCGACGGTGAGCCCCGCGTCCTGCCCACCCTGCACGTCCGCATCGGCGAGACGCTCTACCTGCACGGCTCGACCGGCAGCCGGCCGCTGCTGGCCGCGCGGGGCGACGGCCTACCGGTCTGCGTGGCCGTGACCCTGCTCGACGCTCTGGTTTACGGCCGCTCCCAGTTCCACCACAGCGCCAACTACCGTTCGGTGGTCGCGCACGGCACCGCGCGGCTGGTCACCGGGACGGACGAGAAGGCCCGGGTGCTCACCGCGCTGGTGGAGAAGGTGGGCCGGGGGCGCAGCGCGGAGAGCCGCCCGCCGACGCGGCGTGAGCTGGCCGAGACCGCCGTCCTGGCGTTGCCGCTGCGGGAGGTGTCGGTCCGGTCCCGCACCGGCGGCGTCCGCGACGACGCGGCCGATCTCGACCTGCCGTACTGGGCGGGCGTGCTGCCGCTGCGGCTCACCGCCGGCCTGCCCGAGCCGGCCGCGGGGGTGACCGCGCCGGTCCCGGCGTACCTGCGCACGGTGGCCTCGCCCTGGTTGGAGCCGGTCGTCCTGCGCGGCGAGCACGTGGTGCTGGAGCCGCTGGACCCGGCCCACGCCGAGGAGCTGTTCGCGGCGCTGGACGACCCCGAGGTGTGGCGGCACGTCGGCAGTCCCCGGCCGGGAGGTGCCGCCGACGTGGCGGCGCAGGTGCGGTCCGCGCTCGACGCCCACCGGCGGGGTCTCCGGGTGCCGTGGGTGCAGCGGTGCGCGGTCACCGGGGCGGTGGTCGGCACCACGTCCTACTACCAACCGGACGAGGACCTGCGCACGGTGGAGATCGGCTACACCCAGTTGGGCCGGCCCTGGTGGCGCACCGGCATCAACACCGAGGCGAAGCTGCTGCTGCTCGGCCGGGCGTTCGACGAGCTGGGCGCCGTCCGGGTCACCTGGCAGACGAGCACGCTCAACGAGCGGTCGCAGCGTGCCATCGAGCGCCTCGGCGCCACGCGGGAGGGCACCGTGCGGTCCAACCGCCGGCGGGCCGACGGCACCTGGCGGGAGTCGGCGCTCTACTCGATGCTCGCCTCCGAGTGGCCAAACGCACAGGTCAGCCTGCGGGAAAGGCTTCTGTCGGCGGTGCCGGCGGCGTGATGATGTCCGGCGTGCTGGGGATCACCGACATCTGGACGTACCTGCTGGGCACGGTGGCCATCATCCTGCTGCCGGGGCCCAACTCGCTGTTCGTGCTCTCCACGGCGGCCCGACGCGGTGTGGCGGCGGGATACCGGGCGGCGGGCGGCGTGTTCGTGGGCGACGGCGTGCTGATGTTCCTGTCGGCCGCCGGGGTGGCGTCGCTGCTGAAGGCGTACCCGCCGCTCTTCCTGGTGATCAAGTACGCGGGCGCCGCGTACCTGGGCTATGTGGGTGTGAGCATGCTGCGCGGCGCGTGGCGCCGCTGGCGCACGCGCAACGACCCCGAGACGCCGCGGCTCATCGACGCCGCGGACCCGGCGCAGCTGCGCAGCCCGTTCCGCAAGGCCCTGGTGGTGAGCCTGCTCAACCCGAAGGCGATTCTGTTCTTCGTCTCGTTCTTCATCCAGTTCGTCGACCCGGGCTACGCGTGGCCGGCGCTGTCGTTCCTGCTGCTCGGGCTGCTCGCCCAGGTGACAAGCGCGCTCTACCTGACGATGTTGATCTTTGCGGGGACGTTCCTGGCCGCCCAGTTCCGCCGGCGCCGCCGTCTCGCCGCCGGTGCGACGACCACGGTCGGGGCCCTCTTCCTCGGTTTCAGCCTGAAGCTGGCCACCGCCTCCGTCTGACCCGCGCAGGTCAGGTGCCGTCGCCGCCCCCACCGCCGACGCCGGCGCCACCGGCCGTGCCGCCCAGGCCGAAGCCGGGGCGGACGGGTTCGTCGGGGGGCCGGCTCACATGGGCGGACTCGGTGATGTTGGCCGACCAGTCGGCGTGCGCCGCCGCGGCGGCGTGCCGGTTGATCGTGTGCCGCAGCCACCCGTCCACCGTCGCCACCCAGTCCCGCCGGTCGGCTCCGGCGTGCCAGATCCGGAACCGGCTGATGCTCTGGTGGGTGATCCCGGCCAGCGCCAGCCGCCGGTCGCACCAGAAGAGCACTTCGAGCCCGGCCGAGTTGGCCACGAAGGTCACCTCGAGTTCGGTGATCGGCCCGGCGTACAGCGGCGCGACCCAGTAGCCCAACCGCTGGTGCAGCGGAAGCGCCTGCTCGACGCCGGGCAGCCGGCCGTCGACCAGCCCGGCCTGCCGCATGTTGAAGCCGAGCGTGTCCAGCGCGGCCAGGATGTGCGCCTGGGCGGGCAGCGGGTGCACGAACAGCGGCACCATGGCGCCCTGGTCGAGCCGCGGCTCGATCGCCACCTCGGTCCGCAGGCCCGTCCGGAGGCTGAGCAACGGCACCCCACCGAGGATCGTCACCGGGGTCTCCCAGGGCATCGGGAACTCGAACGGGATGCTGCGCGCCCGCCCGGCACGCAGCACGAAACCGCCCGCCACCCGGGCCTGGTGGAACTGCACGAGGCGGCGGGGCGCGTCCGGGTCGTCCGGCTCGGCCGTGGTGACCAGGCCGAGCCGGACGTGCAGCACCGGTACGTCGGTCGACCCGGCGCTGACCAGGACCCGGCCCGGTAGCCGCAGCCCGGGTCGGGTGCTCGGGTTGGCCAGCGCGGTCCGGACGGTCAGCCCCGTCCAGCCCGACTCCGGTGACACCCCCGTCAACCGCACCGGCCCCGCTTACCCGGGCCGGGTCAGCGCAACCGTCGCCCCCGCGGAATCGGGTCGGTCTCGTCGTCGAACTCGCCGATGACCTCCTCCAGAAGGTCCTCGAGCGCCACGAAGCCGATCGGTCGGGCCGGCCCGCCGCCGTTGCGGACCAACGCCAGCTGCGACTGCCGGGCCCGCATCGCCGTCACCGCCTCGGTGACCGTCGCCGACGCGGGCAGCGTGAACGCGGCGGTCATCAGCTCACCGGCGGTCGCCGCCGGACGGGTCGCGGTGGCGCGCACGGCCTCGCGGACGTGCACCAGGCCGCAGACGTCACCGACCTCGTCGAGCACCGCCAGGCGGGACCGTCCGCTCTCGCGGCTGACCTGCTCCACCCGACCCGCGCCGTCGTCACGGCGTACGGTGACCATCCGGTCGAACGGCTCCATGATCTGCGCCACCGTCGTGCCCTGCAGCTCCAGCATGCTGGTCAGCAGCTCGTGCTGCTCCGCGCCGAGCGTCCCGTGCTCGCGGGACTGCTCCAACAGGATGCGCAGCTCGTCCGGGCCGTGCACCTGGGCCAGCTGATCCTGCGGGTTGACCTTGACCAGCCGGAGGATGCCGTTGGCCAGCGCGTTCAACGCCGACAGCACCGGCCGGGCCACCCAGGCGAAGGCCCGGAACGGCAGCGCCAGGAGCGTGGCGGACCGCTCGGCGTCGGTGATCGCCCACGACTTCGGCGCCATCTCGCCCACCACCAGGTGCAGGAAGGTCACCAGGCTCAGGGCGAACACCAGCGCGATCGCGTGGCTGGCCGCGTCAGGCAGGCCGACGGCGTGCAGGAGCGGGCTGAGCAGGTGCTCGATCGCCGGTTCGGCCAGGGCACCGAGGCCCAGCGTGCACAGCGTGATACCGAGCTGCGCGCCGGCAAGCATGAGCGACAGCTCACGTACGCCGTCCAGCGCGGCCCGGGCGGCGCGGCTGCCGCCGGCGGCGGCCTGCTCCAGGCGGTAGCGCTTGCTGGCCACGAGGGCGAACTCAGCGGCGACGAAGAAGCCGTTCAGCGCCAGCAGGATCACCGAGGCGCCGAGTGCGATGCCCGGGCTCACGCGGTCACCTCCCGCCGGCCGCCCGGCTCCAGCAGGCGCAGCCGGACCGAGTCGGCGACGTGCCGGTCGACGGCGAGCACCTCGACCAGCGCCTTCGTGCCGACCGGGGCCTCGTCGCCGTCCACCGGCAGGGTGACCTCCAGCCGGTCGCCGACCTCGGGCACCCGGCCCAGCTCACGCATGACCAGGCCGGAGAGCGTGTCGTACTCCGGGGCCTCGGGCAGCGAGATGCCGGTGCTGTCGGCGACCTCGTCGATCCGCCAGCGGGCCGGCACCACCCACGAGCCGTCGTCCTGCCGCGTGGGTGTCCGCTCCGGCGGGTCGTCCTCGTCGCGAATCGGGCCGACAAGTTCCTCGGCGATGTCCTCCAGGGTGATCACGCCGGCAAAACCGCCGTACTCGTCGACCACGCAGGCGAGCTGCCGGTGGCCGGACCGGAGCCGGTCGAGGACCGTGGGCAGCGGCAGGGTCTCCGGCACCAGCAGCGGCGGCACGGCCACCGCGCTGACCGGGGTGGTGGCGCGGCGTTCGAGCGGTACGCCGAGCACGTCGGCGATGCCGATCACGCCGACCACGTCGTCGACGCCCTCGGCGCCCCGGACGGGGAAACGGGAGCGGCCGGTCTCCAGCAGCTCGACGACGCGGCTGACCGGCTCGTGGGCGCGTACGGTGTGCACGTCGACCCGGGGAACCATGGCCTCCCCCGCGGTGAGCTGGCGGAAGTCCAGCCCGCGGTCGAGCAGGGTGGACATCTCCGCGGTCAGGCGCCCCTCCTGGCGCGATTCGGCGATGATCTGCTCCAGGTCCTCCGGCGTCGCGCCGCTGGGCAGCTCCTCGATCGGCTCGATGCCGAGCCGGCGCAGCAGGCGGACGGCGGAGCGGTCGAAGAGTTTGATCAGTGGGCCGGCCACCTTCAGGTAGATCAGGGTGGAGCTGGCGAGTGCCCGCGCGAGCGGCTCGGCACGGGCGATGGCGAGGTTCTTCGGGGCCAGCTCACCGATCACCATCTGCACGACGGTGGCGATGACCAGGGCCAGGAACACCGACAGCGGCAGGCTCACCGAGGTCGACATGCCGGCCTGGCCGAGCAGCTCGGCCAGGCCCGCGCCCAGGTACGGCTCGGCGACGTAACCGACCAGCAGGGCGGTGACGGTGATGCCGAGCTGCGCCCCGGAGAGCATGAACGACAGCCGGCCGGTCACCTCCAGGGCCCGGGCGGCGGCCCGGTCGCCCTCGTCGGCGCGCTGCCGGAGCTTGCCGCGGTCCACGGCGACGTAGCCGAACTCCTGGGCCACGAAGTAACCGGTCGCGACGGTGAGCACGATGATGAGGAGAAGCCCGACGACGATCAACACGGGTGGCTCAGGGCTCCCGGTCGGGTCGGGATCAGGGAGTGCCGGGTATGACCCGGCCTACTACTGCTGCCCTCCTGGGCAGACGAGTCGATCATGCCGCCATTTTATCGGTAACCGCTGAAGGTTCGCTGACAGTGCCGGAAGGGTCCCCGCCGACGCGGGCACCCTCCCGCCTCGATGTCAGCTCTGGGTGATTCTGACGTCGTCGACCGCCGCCTCGACCAGGCTCGCGGTGCCGGCGTCAGCCGCGTCGACGACGATCCGTACCGTCTGTCCCCGCAGGGCGGAGATGTCCGCGCTGCCGGTCTGCCAGGCCGCGGCCCGGTTGCTCGCCGCTCCGGTCGCGTTGAGCGCGGTCACCGTGCTGCCGCCGACGACCCGGACCCGCAGGTAGTCGGCGCTGCTGGCGTTGCTCAGGTGGGCGAGGTACCAGGAGAACGACAGGGTCAGCGTCCCGGTCGAGGGCAACGTGATCGTCGGCGACTGGATGGTGCTGACCCCGCCGTCTAGGTCGTACGTCCCGGCGCTGCTGCCGGCGGCCGCGCCGGTGACCAGGTCGTAGCTGCCGCTCACCGTGGTGCCGAGCTGGGTGGTCACCCCGGAGCTGCTGGTCGCGGCGGGATCACCGCGCTCCCAGGCGCCGGTCGTGGCGGTGTCCGTGCCGGTCGGGTTCACGGTCCAGCCGGTCGCGGTCTCGAAGGTGTCGCTCCACACCGTGCTGCCGGGCGGGGTCGCCGCCTGGGCCAGCGCCCACACCGTGTACGCGATCGCGTCGGCGTTGCGGTTGAGCGCGGTGTCGTTGATGTTGGCGGAGGTGTCGCAGGAGCGGTGGTAGCAGGGGTCGAACGCCTGCCCCGCCGTACCGCCCCAGAGGGACGCGTGGGTGCTCGACTTGATGCCCTCGGCGCCGGTGAAGGTGCCGCCGGCCGGGATGCCGACCGAGATGAACGGCCCGTAGTCGCTGCGACCGTCGAAGTCGGTGCCGCGGGTCGGCACGCCGATCGAGGTGAAGTACGCCTGGATGGTCTGCTCGATCTGGGCGGAGCCGGCGGGGCCCGGGCCGGCGCCCACGCCGTCGGAGTTGTCACCGTCGTAGACGAAGTAGCCGGCGTTGGGCGAGCCGACCATGTCGAAGTTGAGGTACTGCGTGATCCTTGCCCGCTCCGCGGTCGGCAGGTTGTTCACGTAGTGGCGGGAGCCGCGCAGTCCCAGTTCCTCCGCGCCCCACCAGGCGAACCGCAGTCGCTTGTCGGGGGCGAAGCCGGTGCGGGGCACGGCGAGCGCCACCTCGAGGATGGCCGCCGAGCCGGAGCCGTTGTCGTTGATGCCCGGTCCGGCGGTGACGCTGTCCAGGTGGGCCCCGGTCATGACCACCGAGTTCGGGTCGCCGGCCGGCCACTCGGCGAGCAGGTTGTACCCGGTCGCCCCGTTGTAGGTGAACGACTGCACCGTCGTGGTGTAGCCGGCCGCGTCGAGCTGCGCCTTCAGGTAGTTGACCGAGGCGAGGTAGCCCGGCCGGCCGTGCGCCCGGTTGCCGCCGTTCGCGTTGGCGATCGACTGGAACTGGGTCAGGTGGGTCTTCACGTTCGCGAGCGGGATGTCCGGAGCGGCGACGGCAGCCGTCGTGAGGTCGGGCTCCGCCGGGGCGGCGCCGGCCGCCGACGCGGTCAGGGCCGTCACGGCTGCGGCGGCCAGCGCGGCCAGCCAGGGGGCTCGGGGGGTACGGGGTCTCATGGGTCCTCCGGATCGGGGTGCCGGCCGCACCGGTGGGCGCGACCGCGGGTCCGGCCATCGATCGATGACCATCACTGCGCAGCGTGCAGCGGGACTCCCCCTCGGACAAGACGCAAGTCGCCGGAATCGCCACCGAGCCGCAATTGCGACGCGCCGGGCCGGCGTTAAGAAGGGGCCCTTTGTCTACCGCTTGGGTTCTAGGGATCGTTGCAACACCTGACTGTTTCAGGGGTTGTGATGGTCTTCGAGGTCCGCAGTGATCGAGGGCCGCAGGGTCGTAAGA